>NZ_PSWJ01000015.1:0-85460 GCF_002932775.1 Rathayibacter sp. AY1B8
ACTCGATGCCCTTCTTCTCGAGCACCCGGTAGGTCATGGTGCACTGCACGCACGACGGTTTCGATTAGACGGTGAGCATCAGTCGTCCCACCGGTCGCCACGGTGCGGGTCGTGCTCGTCGTTGACCGGGGACCAGGCGTGCAGCTCGGCCCACTTCTCGGCGGCGTCGGTGTGTCCGGTCTGGGTAAGGATTCTCAATCAGGTTTGTCAAGCCAGCGGGGGTGGTCTGGCTCGGTCGTTCTTCCTTCTCTCCCAGCGTTTTTTGCCTGGAAGGCACGTAGTGCCGAGCAGGGTCGAAGGTGGGAGCGCAACCCGGAGGGCGGTGGAGGAGAGGTTGTCGGCGCGATGTGAGGGAGCGCAGCGACCGCGTGTCGACAACCTCGGAGGAGCCGGCCGCGCAGCGGCTTGCGTGGACGCCGCAGGCCCGTACGTTGCCGAAGGCTTCCAGGCAAAAATGCGCATAGCGCACAGCACCGCGTCGACCGGAGGTCGGCGTCCATGTCGGTGCCCGCGTCCGAGATCGTGTGCGCACCAGGGGCGTGCTGCTCCATCGGGCCGCACGTGCTGCCTTTGTATGCAGTGCGTACCGCTGAGAAGCCGCATATCTCCGCGGAGTAGGCCGGTTCCGCCGCGCCACGGGTGCGAGCATGACCGTAGGAGGCCTGGATGCGTGACGCGGTGATGGTCGTCGAAGACGACGTCGAGATGGGCGAGCTCATCAAGCGGGGCCTCACCGGCGACGGCTACGACGTCGACCTGTTCTCGAACGGGGTCGACGCGCTCAATTCGGCGCGCGAAGCGGACTACTCCGCGGCGATCCTCGACGTGATGCTCCCGGGGATGAGTGGCTTCGAGATCTGCCGGCACCTGCGCGCGAGCGGTGCCACGCTCCCGGTGATCCTGCTCACCGCCCGCGACACCCTGCAGGACCGCGTGTTCGGCCTCGACGCGGGCGCCGACGACTACCTCGCGAAACCGTTCCACTTCGAGGAGCTCTCCGCCCGCCTCCGAGCGATGATCCGCAGAGAGCACCTCACGAACCGGGCACCGGTCGTGCTGGGAAATCTGCGCGTCGACCCCTACGCGCACGCCGCGACGGTCGACGGCGCCGTCCTGCCTCTGAGCCCCAAGGAGTTCGGCGTCCTCCGCGCGCTCGCGGCGCGCGCCGGGGACTTCGTGCCGCGGGAGGAGATCCTGCTCGAGGTGTGGGGGTCGGCGGAGTTCGTGGACCACAACATCGCGGAGCAGTACATCAGCTACCTCCGCCGCAAGCTGGCCGCGGGCGGGGCGTCGGTCGAGATCCTCACCCGACGGGGTGCGGGCTATCGCCTCGGGGTGACGCCGTGAGGTGGCGGTCCCTGTCGATCCGGGTGCGGATCACGGTGTCGAGCCTGCTGGTCGCGATGCTGTTCTTCGGGATCGTCGCGGTCGTCGTGCGCGAGCAGCTCGATCACATCCTCGATGCCTCCACGATCGAGCTGGTCCGCTCGGGAGCGTCGCAGGCGCTGATCGAGGAGAGCCGCGACACCGCCGAGGCCGTCGTCGGCGGCGTCAGCACGACGCTCCTGATCGCCCTCGCGATCCTGTTCGTCGCGTTCGCTGTGACGTCCTGGGTCCTGGTCGGCCTCGCGCTGCGCCCCGTCGGCAGGATGCGCGCGATCGCCGACCTGCTGCGCCAGGGACGCTCCACCGAGCTGCTCCCGGTCGGGCCCGCCCGCGACGAGCTCTCCGACCTCGCCTCGACCCTGAACGCGCTGATCGCGGACCTGCGGGAGTCGGCGGACCGGGAGCGGCGGCTCGTCGCCGACGCGAGCCACGAGCTGCGCACCCCGCTCGCCGCGCTGCGCACCCGGCTCGAGCTCGCTGAGCGGGTCCGTGACGATCCGGCGGCTCTCTACGCCGATGTCGTCGACGCGCGCCGCTCGATCGACCGCCTGCAGTCCCTGACGGACGGGCTGCTGATCCTGTCGAGGATCGACGCGGGCATCGCTACCGGCGACGCCTCCTCGGCGGCTCTGCGGGAGGAGGTAGCCGACAGCGTCGACCGCGCCCGGATGCTCGCCCGCGAGCGGGACCTCGCGATCGACTTCGTCGCCCCCGCCTCGATCGTCGCCGCCCGGTACCCGATCTCCCCGACCGATTTCGGCCGGATCCTGGACAACCTGCTCGCGAACGCCGTCACTGCGACGCCCGACGGCGGCAGCGTCAGCGCGACCCTCGTCGAGCGCGCCGAAGAGATCGTCCTCTCCGTCGACGACGACGGCCCGGGCGTTCCTGACGCGTTCCTCGCGGTCGCGACTGACCGTTTCACCCGCCCGGATGCCGCCCGCTCCCGCGACGGCGGCGCCGGCCTCGGGCTCGCGATCGTCGCCGGTCTCAGCCGCGCCGCCGGCGGCGAGCTCCGACTCCGCAACCTCGCCCCCCACGGCCTCGGTGTCGACGTCCGCATCCCCGCGACGCAGCCCCACCCGACCTCTCGCAAGGAGAACCGATGATCGACCCCCAATCCCTCCTCGACGGCGCCGGCCCCTGGGCGATCGCCCTGGTCTGCCTGATCGCCTTCGTCGAGACGGGCCTGCTGATCGGGTTCTTCCTCCCCGGTGACACCCTCCTCTTCTTCACCGGTGTCTTCGTCGCGACCGGCGTGATCTCCCTGCCGGTGCCGCTGGTGATCCTGATGGTCGCCGCCGCCGCGTTCCTCGGCGACCAGCTCGGGTTCGTCATCGGCCGCGCGAGCGGGCCGCGGATCTTCGAGCGCAAGGACAGCGGGCTCTTCAGCCGCTCGAGCGTCGCCCGCACCCAGTCGTTCTTCGACCGGTTCGGCGGCTGGGCGGTCACCATCGCCCGCTTCGTGCCGGTCGTGCGCACCTTCGCCCCCGTCGCCGCGGGCGTCGGGAAGATGCACTACGGCCACTTCGTCGGCTTCAACGCCCTCGGCGCGGCCGTCTGGTCCACCGGCGTGATCCTCCTCGGCTTCTTCCTCGGGCAGATCCCCGGCGTCGCGGACTTCGTGGGGAAGTACATCGACATCGTCCTCGTCGGCATCGTCGTGATCAGCCTCGCCGGCATCGCCCTCACGTACTGGCGGCAGAAGAACCGCGCTGGCCGCGACGCCTGAGCGCCGCGCTCAACGGGTCGGGCGCGGTCGGCGGAGCGCGATCACCGCTACCAGCAGCATGAACACCGCGAGGGCCGCGAGCGTGACCGGGCCGGTGCCCAGGCCCAGGCCCTTCCGGTCGACCGGATCCGCGAGCCAGTCGCAGACCGAGGCGCCGAGCGGTCGCGTGACGACGTAGGCGGCCCAGAACGCGAGGACCGCGTTCCGCCCCGTGAACCGGTGCGCGAGCGCCGGCACCGCGATGACCGCCGCGAACAGGACCGCGGACGGCAGGTAGCCGAACCCGAGCGTCGACGCGGTCAGATCGCCCGCGGCCGTGCCGAGCGCGAAGGTCCCGGAGACGGCGAGCCAGTAGAACGCGGCGCGGCGCGGCGTCGTTATCGAGTGGATCGACAGCGTCCGCTCCGCCCGCCACCACAGGGCGAAGACCGCGGCGAGCGCCACCGCGAACCCGAGAGTCGAGACGAGGTACGGGACTCCGGCGACCACGTGCAGCACGTCGGCGGCCATCGTGCCGAAGACGCTCACCATCAGCACCGCCGTCCAGTACACCCACGGGATGTACCGGCGGGCCGCGAACTGCAGCGCGAGGGCCGCGAGGAACGCGAGCCCTGTCGCGCCGACCACGATCACCGGGTCGAACGCGGTCGCGAGGAAGTCCGACGCCGTCTCGCCCATCCCCGTCGTCAGCACCTTGAGGACCCAGAACAGCGCCGTCGCCTCGGGCACCGTCGAGGCGGCGTAGCGGCCGGCGAGGAGGCGGGAGCGGATCCGAGGGAGCGGAGGGCGGCGCTGATCGGTGAGATGCGTCATGCCGCCATGGTCGGGCAATCTGCGGCACCCGGGGCTGGGGTCTTCGCCGGGTCCGTTGAACAAGCGCACAGCGACCCGCTCACCGGCAGCGCTGCCCGCTGCCTTCCGCCGTCATCTGGTCGGACGGTGCCCGGAGAAGCGCCGCCAACGGAACGACGGTGATGCAGCACGTTCGGTGTGCAGCCTGACCGCGAGCGGCGCCCAGACGATCAACGCCACCCCGGCGCCCAGGAGCAGCCCGCCGACGGTGTCGGAGATCCAGTGCGCACCGAGGTAGGTGCGGCTGAGCATCATCGCCACCGTGTAGAGGGCACCGGCGATCCGGACCCACCACAGGGGGAAGACGATCGCGAGGACCACCGCGGTCGTGGCCGCGTTCGCGCTGTGTCCGGAGGGGAAGGAGCCGAAGTCGGCGTTCACGAGGATCTCCAGCGGCCGTGGACGCCCGACCGCGTTCTTGAGGATCTGCACCAGCAGCCCGCTGAGCGGCGCGGCGATCGCGAAGTACGTCGCAGCCCAGCGACCGCGCCAGAGCAGCAGCGCCGCGAAGACGACCAGAGGAATCACGATCGTCCCGAGGATCCCGCCGCCGAGGCTGTTCATCACCAGCGACGGGACCAGCCAGAACGTGGACCGGTGCTCGATGATCTCGTTCATCCAGGCGGTGTCGAACCCGAACGGCTTGTCGTGCTCGCGGTAGAAGATCAGCGCGGCCAGAAGTCCCGTGAGCAGCACCGCGAGGCCCGCCGAGATCAGCGGCCAGCGTCGCGCCGCCCGATAGGCGATCGCACCATCGGCCGGGGGTCCGCTGTTCGGCATCAGTGCCGTCCTCCTCGCTCGGCGCGCAGCACGCCGGAGGAGTCCACGCTACGAATGCGCGGGCTCCGGGTGCGGAGGATTCCCCCGCATCCGTTGTGAAAGCACAGAACCTGAGCCCATCGGCTCGGTACCGACCTGGTCGAACCGCGGAGCTTCGGGTCGTTGTGAGCAAACACAACGCAGCACGGCGCATCCCGAGCCGCCGCCCACGTCCCGGCTGGGACTCTGCGGGCATGGACATCTCAACGACGGCAGCACCGTCCCGCGGCCGGCGGCTGCTCAGCAAGGTCCCCGAGGTCACGATCTGGTTCTGGATAATCAAGATCCTCTGCACCACGGTCGGTGAGAGCTTCGCCGACTGGATCAACATGGTCCTCGGCGTCGGCCTCATCGCGACGGCTGTGATCTTCATCATCGTCACCGCGGTCGTGCTCGCCGTGCAGATGCGGCTGCGACGCTACGTGCCCGCCGCGTACTGGCTGACTGTCGTGGTGATGAGCGTCACCGGCACCCTGCTCACCGACATCCTCACCGACCAGCTCGGAGTGCCTCTCTGGGCCAGCTCCCTCGTCTTCTCGCTGCTGCTCGTGATCGTGTTCGGCGTCTGGTATTCGAAGGAGCGCACCCTCTCGATCCACAGCATCGACACCACCCCGCGGGAGGCGTTCTATTGGGTCACCGTCCTGGTCACCTTCGCGCTCGGCACCGCCCTCGGCGACTGGACCCTCGAGCTCACCGGCTGGGGCCCCGGCGTCTCGATCCTCCTGCCCCTCGCCCTGATCGCCATCGTCACGGGCCTCTGGCGCTACGGAGCGAACCCCGTCCTCGCGTTCTGGATCGCCTACATCCTCACCCGCCCCCTCGGCGCCAACATCGGCGACTGGCTCGGCCTCTCCCCCGACGAGCAGGGCCTCGGGCTCGGCACCTTCGTCACCAGCATCGTCTTCCTGCTCGCGATCCTCGCAACGGTCGTGTACCTCTCCCTCAGCAAGGCCGACGTCGACAAGGGCACGGCCGAGCACCACACCCCGCCCGTCGCTCGGGAGCGACGCTCGCTCGTCGCGTTCGCGGTCCTCGCCGTCGCCGTCGTCGGACTGCTCGCCTTCACCAACAGCCAGCCGCACACCACCCCTGCACCCGAAGGCGCGGCCCCGGCCTGCGACACGTCGGGAACACTGTCCGCAGCCGACGCAGAGGCGTCGGTGCAGACCGACTTCCCGACCGCCGACGTGCAGAACTTCCAGACGATCACCGCCGACACCCTCGCCCTCGTCACCAGCGGCGACCAGGCCGGCGCGAAAGCCCGAGCCACCGACCTCGAGACCGCCTGGGACGACGCGGAGCCCGCACTGAGCGCCGCGAACTGCCAGACCTGGACCTACGTCGACCAGCAGATCGACCCCGTTCTCTCCTCCGTCCGCGCCGGCAGCCCCGACCCGGTTGTCGAGAAGACGAGCATCCAGGACCTGCTGACCACTCTCGCCGGACGCTGACATGAGGCGTCAAGGTCTTCTTTTGCGACCCGAATCTGGCCTCCTCCGACCAATTGATCACTGCCGCCCTGCCCTGCCGCCGCCGCAGCGGCATCAGCGCGACTCAACACATCGATCGGAACCGGTCGGTGACAAATCGGTCCGCTACTGAACCCATGCTCGAGCTCGTAGACGCACTCCGAGCACACGGGGATGCCGACCAGGCCGGCGTCCGCGAGGTGCTCCACCCAGGGGTGCGAGCACTCACCACAAACCTCAGCGAGCAGAACCCGGAACCGGGCGCGGCGCGAACGGCGAGCGTCAGCTCGCCGGCGCCACTGCGAGAGGCCGACCATCACGTGAGCGTAGCGAGCGCGCCACCAAGCAATCGCGCGCTTCGCCTCATCCGCATCGCCTCTGGCGTCCCGTTTGGGGATTCCCATACGGACGGTAACTAAGGATCTATCCGGCGGTGATCAGCTCGCCGGGCGCACCGAGAGACGCGAGGTCGACATCGCCCTGTGACGTCAGGAGCTCTCCGCTGATCCCGTCGTAGACGGCGGTGAAGACGTCCACCCGATGGAGGTCGAAGCCATAGGGCGCGTCCGTTCTCTCCGCGGGCGCGTGCACGGTCAGCGCCCACACCGGCTCGTCCGGTGCGACCCAGTAGTGATCCGCGAGAGCGGGGTCATAAGCGGCGAGCTCCTCGTACGTGGTTCCGACCGCGTAGATCGGGTACTGCTTCTTCTCCTCCGCACTGAGCGTCGAGAGGAGTCTTCCGGTGCCGTTGGCCAGGTCGAGCGCCGAGTTCGTCAGCTGCTGGACGTCGATGATCGGTCCCTCAGAGGCGGCGGTGGCGATGGGGGTGCCCGGCGGACCCTCTGTCGGAACGGTGGGTGTCAGGGCCTCCGTCGCCTCCGATGGTTCGGCAGGCGTCTCGGTGGAGATGGGGGTCGTGCTGGCGGTGGCGTCGATGGTGACGGGGCCGGAGCGGATGCGCATCGTCGTGGAGGTCTGGGTGAGGCTGACGTCCTCGGCACCCAGGACGTCCATCAGCCACTGCTCTCGTTCGCCAGCGGCGGCGAGGCAGCCGACGTAGGTCGTCGCGGGGCCCCCGCTGACGACCCACACGGACGTCTGCAGCCCCGCGGACTGGAGGTCGTAGGCCAGCGTGTTGCACGGCCCGTCGACGCTGAGCTTCGACCGGCCGTCGATGCCGATGATGCGAAGGCTGACGGGGTGATCGAGCAGCCATCCGCCTGATCCTTGATCGCCGATGACCGAGGTGGTCTCGTAGACGGACCTGGTCGCGTCCTCGGCGCTGAGCAGCTCGCCGGGTATCTGCGTCGTCGGTGGGGAACCGGGGCTGCCGGCGCTCGTCGCGCATCCACTGACGAGGAGCGCCGCGGAGAGGCAGAGGATTATGAGGGGGAGGACTCTCGCCCGCCTGACGGTCACTGGTCCACTCCGGTCTGCGTCGCGGGCGGATTGGTGCAGTCGACCGCGGTGGTCAGTCCCGTGAAGATCTCGATCCGGCCGCCCTCCTGGCACACCTGAGTTCCTGCGAGGGAGAACAAGGCTGCGTCAGTCCCGTCTGCGTCGGTCCCCGTGAGCGCAGCGCACGCCGCTGCGAGCGACGCAGTGGACTGCTTCGCGGGCGTCTGGATCTCGCCCGACAGGGCAACGCCCTGCCCGTCCTGTTCCCAGCAGGTGACGGGCGCTGCGACCGGAGTGCCGCGCTCCGTCGTCACCGCCGTGAGGACTGCCGCGCTGAGGACGGCGCCGGCGATGCCGGCGAGCGTCACCGCCGCGGCCTGGCGAAGACGTCGGCGGCGGCGGATTCGGTCCGCGAGGCGTGCGCTGATGCGCTCGAGCTGCTCATCGCTCAGGTCACGACTGTCCATGGTCCTCTGTCCGTTCCGTCAGGGCTCTCGTCACCGAAGCCCGTGCCCGCGAGAGGCGATTGCGGACCGTCCCGTGGGACAGGCCGAGGGAACGCGCGGCATCGCTGTAGCTGAGGTCGTCCTCGATGCACGCCGTCCAGATCGCACGGTCCGTCGCGCTCATCTGCTCGACCAGACGTCGCACGTCCAGCAGCCGCTCGCTCGCCTCCGCGTCGACGCCGCGAGAGGCGGTGTCGTCGGAGAGGGGCAGGTGGCGTCGGCGCTGCTCGCGGCGATTGGTCGAGAAGCTGAGGTTGCGTACCGTGACCAGCAGCCAGGGCAGCACCGACTCCCCCACGATGCGCACGCCCGAGCGGCGCTGCCAGAGCAGGAAGAAGCTCTCCTGCACGACGTCCTCGGCATGACCGGCGTCCGCGAGGAAGCTTCCCGCGGCGCGGTAGAGCGCGCGGCCGTGCATCCGGAAGAGAGCATCCAGCGCCGAAGGGTCACCACCGCGAAGACGATCCACCAGCGTCACCTCAGTAGCACCGACCATCCGACATCACCCCCTCAGTAGTGAATGCCCTCAGAGCACGGTTTCGTCTCAGACTGCACGGACGAACGTCGCCAGTCCCTCGATGTGTCTGTGAACGATCCCCTTACGGGGCAACGATCTGGAGACCCTCTTCGTCTTACGCGCACTCTGCTTAGGCGAGACCCTGCTGAGAAGCCGAGTTCAGCGCCTACTGTGACGTGAGCGGCAGAACGAGGGGACTCATGCGACCACTTGAACTGACTATCGGCACCCGCCACTTCTACCTCGCCGGCGAGACGAACCTCGGAGAGCTCGAACGTGCGATCGAGGAGGCTGCCCGCGTAGGCGGCGGCATGATCGAGATCCCTGGCCTGCAGCAGCACCGCGTCTGGGCGCTGATCACACCGAGCACGCCAGTTTTCCTGGAACACGTCGACCCGGCCGATGTCGGCCGTGATGACCACGACGGGCTCACATCGTCAAGCGACTACGACCTCCAGGGCAGCCTCTCGGGATGGGACGCTTAGCAGGCTGATCGACTCCGACCAGTGAACGATCCTTGTGTCGCCGGCGGCGCTCCTCCTCCGGACCTCGTCGTCAAGCGCTGCCGGGCGCTGCGAGCTCGCCGGTGACATACTGCGCTCGGCCGTAGCCGAAGGACCAGTCGGCTGCGGTGTTCTCGACGAAGCCGATGACGAGGTCGGCGCTGTCGACGCCGACCTCCTCGAGCGCGGCGGCGAGGGCGGCGAAGAACGCCTGCTTCTCCCCGGTGCTGCGGCCGGCCTGGGTGAAGATCTGGATGATGACGATCTGCTCGGACCGCTCGATACCGAGTCCGACGTCCAGGGCGGTGAGCCGGCCGGGCTTGTGCTCGGTGACGATCTGGAAGCGGTCACGCTCCGGGAGGCCGTACACCTCGACGAGGGTGCGCATCAGCGCGTCACCGAGTGCGGTGATCTGCTGGTCGGAGCGGCCCTCGATCAGGTCGATGCGGATGAGCGGCATGGTGATTCCTTCGGTCCGGGATGTGCTGGCACCGTAGCTCCCGGCCGGCGCTGGGCTCTGCCTCTTCCCTGCGTCTCTTCTCAGCCGGGGCAGCACCGACGGGATTGGGCAGGCTTTTCTGGCTAGCGCTTCCGAGGGGTGGGTGCTTGCATGGCCCTCATGTCGACCCCATTCACGCCTCAGCCCTCCTCGCCCCGCGCGGAACCGCACGACAGCGCGATTTCAGGGCGGCTGAACTGGTTGCGAGCGGGCGTGCTCGGCGCGAACGACGGCATCGTCTCGGTCGCCGCTCTCGTCGTGGGTGTCGCCGGAGCGACGACCGCCACGGCACCGATCCTGACGGCGGGCGTCGCAGGGGTCGTCGGCGGTGCGATCTCGATGGCGCTCGGCGAGTACGTGTCGGTGAGCAGCCAGAGCGACAGCCAGCGCGCACTGATCGCGAAGGAGCGGGTCGAGCTGGCCGAGGATCCCGACGGGGAGCTCGAAGAACTCGCCTGGCTCTATCGAGCGCGTGGCCTGACCCCGGAGACAGCGCATCAGGTCGCCCGCGAGCTGACCGAGAACGACGCTCTGACCGCACATCTGGAAGCGGAGCTCGGATTGAACGAGGAAGCGGTCGCCAGCCCGCTCGCCGCCGCCGGCGCCTCGGCGCTGGCGTTCCTCCTGGGAGCCGTGCTGCCGCTGCTGGCGATCCTGCTCCCTCCGCCGGACTGGAGGGTTCCGGTGACCTTCGCCGTGGTGCTGATCGCCCTCGCCGCGACCGGATACATCAGCGCACGGGTCGGCGGCAGCCCGGCTCTGCGCCCGATGATCCGCATCGTCGTCGGCGGCGCTCTGGCCCTCGCGGCGACGTTCCTGATCGGCCTGCTGCTCGGCACGTCCGGCGCAGTCTGATGTCCCGGATCCTCGTCGTCGAGGACGACCCGCAGATGGGTGCCCTCGTCGAGCGGGGACTGCGGGAGGACGGCTACGACGTGCAGCTCGTCGACAACGGCGTCGACGCGCTGATCGCCTTCACCGCGGGAGACGTCGATGTCGCCGTCGTCGACGTGATGCTGCCAGGGATGACCGGGTTCGAGGTCTGCCGACGGATGCGGGAGTCGGGCAGCACCGTCCCGGTCGTGCTGATCACGGCGCGGGACGCCGTCGAGGACCGGATCTTCGGGCTGGACTCGGGCGCCGACGACTACGTCACCAAGCCGTTCCACTTCGGCGAGCTGAGCGCCCGGATCCGCGCACAGATCCGGCGCCGAGCCAGCGGCCCGCAGCCAGTGGTCCAGATCGGAGCGCTGCGCCTGGATGCCCTGTCCGTGCGCGCGACGGTCCGAGAGCGTCCCTTCGCGCTGAGTGTCAAGGAGCTCACGCTGCTGCGCTTCTTCGCCGTGCATCTCGATGAGGTACTGACCCGGACGGAGATCCTCGCCGAAGTGTGGGGGTCTACGGAGACGTTCGAGCCGACCCTCGTGGATCAGTACGTCAGCTACCTCCGCAAGAAGCTCGCCCTCGCCGACACAGGCCTCCGGATCACGACCGTCCGCGGCGCCGGATACCGGCTGGAGCGCGCCGAGTGAGGCTGCTGCGCTCCCTGTCGATCCGCTCCCGGATCACCCTCGGCAGCCTCCTCGTCGCGCTGATCGGGGTCGGCGTGATCACCCTCGTGCTGCACGGGCAGTTCCGCAGCATCGTCGTCGCGTCCGAGGTGACCCTCGCCGAGGGCGACCTCGCCCCGTATCTCGCCGATCTGGGATCGGACCCGACCGAGACCCCCGACCCTCCGGCCGAGGGGATCCTGATCTTCGCGCGCGCTCCCGGCGGAGCGGTCCCCGTCGATACGATGCCGCACGACGTCCACGAGGTTCTGGAGCGCAGCACCGGCAGCGACGGCACCTCGACGGTGATGACCGACGAGGACGTCCGGTTCACGATCGTCTCCCGGACCCTGGACACGAGTGCGGGCACGTGGGAGCTGTGGGCGGCTCGCAGCGGCGCCGGCAGCGACCTGACCGTCGCGGCCCTGGACCGGACGCTGCTCGTCAGCGCCGCGGCCCTCGTGATCCTGTCCGCCCTCGCCGCATGGCTGCTCACCGGCGCCGCCCTGCGTCCGGTCGAGCGGATGCGCCGCACCGCCGCGTCGCTCGGCGACCGGCACGGCGGCGAGCTTCCCGTAGGCCCGGCGACTGATGAGCTGTCGGATCTGGCGGAGACGTTGAACGCGTTCATCGCTCGGACGCGGGACACCGCCGATCGGGAGCGGCAGATGGTGTCCGCGGCAAGCCACGAGATCCGCACGCCGCTGGCAGTCGTCATCACCCAGCTCGAACTCGCGCACCGGCACTTCGGCGACGCGGACGCCCTCGAAGAAGAGATCCGCGCCGCCGAGGGGTCCCTCGCCCGCCTGTCCCGCCTGGCGACGAACCTCCTGGAGCTCTCCCGGCTGGACGCCGCCCCGCCCGTCACCGCGCGCGCGACGGCGAGCGAGCTGGAGACCGAGCTGATGGACTCCGTCGACCGGCTGAGGACGATCACCGGCGGCACCGGCCCCGACATCGAGCTCGATACCGCGATCGAGCGCGCCGACGCGCCCTACCCGCTCTCGGTGAGCGCGTTCTCGCGGATCCTCGACAATCTCGGCGCGAATGCGATCGCCGCAACACCTCCTGCCGGACGCATCACCCTCCTCCTCGAGCAGCACGATTCCACCCTCGAGCTGAGCGTCCGGGACACTGGGCACGGCATCCCGGAGGAGTTCGTGCCGCACGCGTTCGAGCGCTTCTCTCGACCCGACGAGGCGCGCACCAGCCGCGACGGCGGCAGCGGGCTCGGGCTCGCCCTCGTCGCAGCTCTCGTTGACACCGCGGACGGATCGGTCACCATCGAGAACTGTCGACCCGCCGGAGTGAGGGTGACGGTCGTGCTGCCCGAGCGGTGACATGTGAGACCTCGAACACGAATCGGACTCCGGCGGGGAATCGGCACGCATCCCTCATAGTCGACACCAAGACTCCCCCGCGACGGTAGGAGCGCGCCCCCGGAAACCCGAGGTCGGCGCATGCGACACCGACCGGAGGGCGCCGCCGTGAGCACCACGATCCGACCGACCAACGCACCCGCACCCCACGCGCCGACCACGCTGCGGCGGTCGCAGGCCGACCGCGAGCGATCCCTGCGTCGGCGCCTGCGTTCCGCGGACGCGCTCGTCACCGCCAGCTGGGTCTCGGTCGCCCTCGCCATCGCGCTCTACCTCGCAGCCGGCGGGCCCGCGGAGGCCACCGATATAGCCGGAGCTCTCACGGCCGCAGGGATCGTCGCCGGCCTCGTCTGCACCGACCTGATCCTGGTCATGCTCGTCCTCGCCGCCCGGATCCCCTGGATCGATCGCACCTTCGGCCAGGACACCGCGATGGCGCTGCACCGTCGCCTCGGCAAGCCCGCCCTGTCTCTGATCCTCGGGCACGGTGCCCTGCTCACCGTCGGCTACGCCCTCACCGACGGGCTGACGCTGTGGAACGAGACACTCGCTCTGTACTCCGGCGCCGACATGCTCCTGGCGCTGCTCGGCAGCACCCTGCTGGTTCTCGTCGTCGTCACCTCCCTCGTCGCCGGGCGCCGCCGCTTCGCCTACGAGGCGTGGCACGCGATCCACCTCCTCAGCTACGCGGCCGTCCTCGTCGCCGTCCCCCACCAGCTCTCCGCCGGCCAGGTCCTCGCCGGGAGCACCCCGCAGCGCGTCTACTGGATCGCCCTCTACGTCCTGGCGTTCGGAGCGATCGCCTGGTTCCGGTTCGCGATACCGGTCCTCACGACGCTGCGGCACCGGATCCGGGTCGAGGCCGTCGAGACGATCGCCCCCGGCGTCTTCTCCATCCACCTCTCCGGCCGCGACCTCTCCCGCCTCGGCGTGATCGGCGGGCAGTACGCGATCTGGCGGTTCTGGAGCCACGGCACCTGGTGGCACGCCCACCCGATCTCCTTCTCCGCCGTCCCGACCGACACCCGCGCGCGGATCACCGTCCGCGCACTCGGAGCCGGAACCGACCGGCTCGCACGACTGCGCTCCGGGACTGCGGTCTCGATCGAGGGCCCTTACGGGATCTTCACCGACGTCGCCCGCACCGCCCCGCGCCTCGCGATCATCGCCGCCGGCATCGGCATCACCCCCGCTCGAGCGCTCCTCGAGCACGGCGGCCTGCGCCCCGGCGAGGCCACCGTCCTGCTGCGCGCCACCGACGACTCCCAGACCTACCTCTGGGACGAGACACAGACACTGGTCCGCAGCAGCCACGGCGCACTGTTCGGGATGATCGGCCGGCGGCCCGCAGGGCTCGCGACGTGGATGTCCGCCGAGTCCATCGCCCGCGGTGTGACGCTCGCCTCGGCGCTGCCGGGCCTGCTCGAATCCGACCTGTTCGTCTGCGGTCCCACCGCCTGGGCCGACCTCGTCGTCCGCGACGCGCGAGCGGCAGGCCTGCCCGACCGGCAGATCCACGTGGAGAGGTTCGACTGGTGAGAACACGAGCAGCAGTTGCCAGCGTCCTCGCCTCCCTCGCCGTCCTCGTCGGCGGCTGGCAGATGGGATCCGCCGGCGCCACCGGTTCCCCGCTCGCCACCGGGACGAGCGCCACCACAGCCACGGAAGGAGCGGCTCCCGCGGTGACCACGCCGACCCCGGCCGGCGCCCCCGCCTCGACGACGCCCTCCGCCGGCGCGCCCACCGACCCGTCTGCCGGTACGAGCTCGACGGCCACTGCGAGCCCGTCCGCCTCGGCCGACGGCACGTGGACCGGCTCATCTGTTCCGACTCGCTTCGGCGCTGTGCAGGTCGCGATCACCGTCGCCGGCGGGCAGATCACCGACGTCACGGCCGTGCACCTCACGGACAAGGACGGCCGGTCCGTGTCGATCTCGCACCGGGCCGCGCCGATCCTGCGTCAAGAAGTCCTCGCCGCCCAGTCCGCGAACGTGCAGGCGGTCAGCGGAGCGACCTACACCAGCGACGGGTACCTCACCTCCCTGCAATCGGCGATCGACCAGGCCGGACTCTGACCGTGCACACGTTCACGACGATGGGCACCGTCGTCAGCCTGCGCGCCGCCGACGACACCCCGGTCGGCGACGTCGAAGCCGTCTTCGCCGACGCCGACGCCCGCTTCAGCCTGTACCGGCCGGAGTCGGAGGCGTCCCGGATCGCCCGCGGCGAGCTCGCGCTGACGGCCGCGTCCGAGCAGATGCGGACCGCCTACACCGAATCGCTGCACTGGCGAACGGCGACGGACGGCGCCTTCACCCCGCACCGGCCCGACGGGGTCATCGACCTCGCCGGAACCGTCAAAGCGACCACCATGCCGCACGCGGCCCGGCTGCTCGGCGACGGCGAATGGCTCCTCGATGTCGGGGGAGACGTCCTCACCTCGCCCGCCGACAGCTGGACGATCGGGATCGTGGATCCCGGCGACCGGCAGGCGCTGCTCTGCATCGTCCCCCTCGCCGCCGGTCGCCGCGCGATCGCCACCTCCGGGACCGCCGAACGCGGAGAGCACGTCTGGCGCCGACCTGCCGAGCCCGGTGACGTCCCCTTCGTGCAGGTGTCCGTGATCGCCGAGGACATCGTCACCGCCGACGTCCTCGCGACCGCGATCCTCGCCGGCGGCGTCGGGACGCTCGACACCGTCACCGACCGCTTCGACGTCGACGTCCTCACCGTCGACGCAACAGGCGCGCTTCTCGTCACCGACCGGCTCCGTCGCCTGATCGCGCCGGCGAGCCGGCACACGTCCTGACTCCGCTCGGTCGGCTCCTCGCATATCGGCGGTGAAGCGGGGAGTCGGCTCGGAGGACGGGCGAGTGATCGTTCGAGGGCTCACACGAACACGTCCAACGGCAGAGCGCGCAGGGCGGGGCGCGTTAGCGTCACGAGGACAGCCCCCCTCTCGACCGAAGGCGCCCCCGATGAACGTCTGGCAGATCAACGGCCTCCCCCTCCACCCGCTCCTCGTGCACGCCGTCGTGGTTCTGCTCCCCCTCGCCGCACTGATGCTCGTCCTCGGCAGCCTCTGGCCGGCCGCCCGCCGCAAGTTCGGGATCCTCACCCCGATCATCGCCCTCGCCGCGCTGATCGCCGTCCCGCTCACCACGCAGGCCGGTGAAGCGCTCGAACGACAGACGGAGCCGTCCGCGATCCTCGAGAAGCACACCGAGCTCGGCGACCACCTGCTCCCCTGGGCTGCCGGCCTGTTCCTCGTCGCCCTGGTCCAGTGGCTCTGGTTCCGCCGCACGCGACGAACCGAGGACCGAGCCGCCACCACCCGCCGCCCCCTCGTCGGAATCGTGCTCGCCGTCGCAGCGATCGCCATCTCCGTCGGAGCGACCATCGACGTCATCCGCATCGGCGACTCCGGCGCACAAGCCGTCTGGTCCGACTCCACCTCGAGCACCAGCACCGATCAGGCACCCGCGCCCGACAGCGACGACGACTGACCCACCCGCTCTCGGGCACTGCCCTCTCCGGCTGACACCGCCCCCTCTTCGCAGGAGGATGGTGTGAGTGCCTCAGCACTCGACGCCATCTGCGAGGTCCTCGGCTGCCAGGTGGGCGACATCCTGACTCACGTGCCGGACGACGTCGGGAGCAGTACGGATCGGCTCGGTGACCGAGCGGCCCGCTGACACGTCGCACCTCGGTGGTCGACTGGTCACCGCGGGCGTCGTCCAGCTGGTGGCCGTCGTCGCGCTCTCAATGTGCTGGGGCCGATCGTGCCCGTCTGAAGGATCTCCGGCCCGAGCGCTCAGGGTCCACTGCGGTCCCCGATCTGTCGCCTCTGCTCTGCTGGGCGATCGCCGCGGCGGTGTTCCTCGTCTGGGCCTGGTCGACGGCGTGGCCGGCCGGCCCGGAACGCACCCGCGACCTCGCCCGCCATGAGGACCGGTCCCGGAAGCTGGTCGACTCGCTCATCATCGCCGCCACCTTCTTCAGCCTCGTCCTCGTGGTCGTCGCACTCCTCCGCAGCCAGCAGAAGGACCCCGTCGGATCCGCGGCCGCGATCCTCGCGGTCGTCGGGGTCGTCGCGGCCTGGGCGCTCATCAACACCGTCTACGCCTTCAAGTACGCGCGCATGTACTACCTCGACGACCGCCACCGCTTCGACTTCGACCAGGACGAGGAACCGTCCTACAGCGACTTCGCCTACACCGCGTTCTCGATCGGGATGGCCTACAGCGCGAGCAGCATCACCCAGTCCTCCACCCCCTCACGCCGCGTAGCCCTGGCCCACGCCCTGCTGTCCTACTTCTTCGGCACCTTCGTCGTCGCCGTCGCCATCAACCGGATCACCGGCCTCACCCAGGGAGGGTGAGGAGCGCCGCACATCCTCAGGCAGGCGTGTCGGAGCTCGATACTGATGTCATGGCATCACCGCTCGTCTCCGACGTTGCTCACTCCGGTCTCACCGTGGCCGACCTCGACGACGCGCTGGTGCTGTGGTGCTCCGGTCTCGGGTTCGTGCTCGAGCGCACCTTCACGCTCGACGTGGAGGTCACGGCGGCGACCACCGGCGTCCGTGGAGCCGTGATCCGCGCAGCGACGGTGACCCTCGGCCCCCACCGTGTGGAGCTGCTGCAGTACGACCCGCCCCGACAGCTCGAGTCCGCCGGCTCGCCCGCACAGGTCGGCACGGTGCACATCGCGCTCACGGTCTCGGACCTCGATCGTGTCCTCGAGCTCTGCGCTGGACACGGTTGGAGACCGGTCGGGACACCTCACCGGATGACCGCTGGCGCCCGAGCCGGCACGCGCATCATCTACCTCGAAGGTGCCCTCGGCGGGTTCCTCGAACTGATCGCGCCCCCGCAGCTCCCGTAGGCCACGTCGGCCGATCGTGTCGACGGCCCGACCTCTCAGCCCGCCAGCCTCGCCATCCACTCCTCCACCGCGTCGGGCGTGCGCGGCATCGCCGCCGAGAGCAGGATCGACGACGTCTCCGTCACGACGAGGTCGTCCTCGATCCGGATGCCCAAGCCCCGCAGCTCGGCGGGGACCGTCAAGTCGCCGGGTTGGAAGTAGAGGCCCGGTTCCACGGTGAGGGTGTGGCCGGCCGCGAGCACTCCGCCGAGGTACGTCTCGTGCGGAGCGTGGTTGCAGTCGTGCACGTCCATCCCGAGCATGTGCCCGGCGCGGGAGATGCTCCACCGGCGGTGGTACGACGCGGACGGGGCCATGGCCTCGTCGACGGAGCAGCGGATCAGGCCGAGGTCGATCAGCCCCTCGGTGAGGGCTCGCCCGCACGCGTCCTGGTAGTCCTGGAAGCGCACTCCCGCGCGCAGGGAGTCGATGCCGGCCTGCTGCGCGCGCAGCACGATCGAGTACACGTCCCGCTGCAGCGGGGTGAACTCCCCGCTGACCGGGAAGGTGCGGGTGATATCGGCGGCGTAGAGCGAGGGCAGCTCGACGCCCATGTCCATCAGGACGAGGTCGCTGTCGGCGAGGGGCCCGGTGTTCCGCGTGTAGTGCAGGGTCGTGGCGTGCGCTCCCGGGGCGACGACCGATCCGTAGGCCGGCCCCTGTCCCTCGACCAGGGCGCGGCGGGCGAAGGTGCCCTCGAGGTAGCGCTCGCCGCGGGGCATCGCGCGGGCGACCTGCCACGCCTCGAGGCAGTCGTCGAAGCCCCGCGCCGTGCCGTCGACGGCGAGCTGCAGCCGTCCGATCTCCCAGTCGTTCTTGATCAGGCGCAGCTCGTCGAGCGTCGCCTTGAGCACGAGGTGCGGTCCGAGCTCCGGTCCGCAGATGCTCCGCACCAGCTCGTCGACGCTCTCGTCGAGGGTGGGCAGGACCCGGATGCGCCGGGCCCGCCGCGCGGCCCGCTCCACGTCGCGGGTGAAGTCGGCCAGCGGCCGGGTCTCGATGCCCAGTGCTGCCTGCGTCTCGGCGAGCGACGGCCGCGGCCCGACCCAGAGGTCGCCGAGCGCGTCGTTCTGCCAGAACTCGTCGCCGTCGCGGCCGGAGGGAGCCCGCAGGTACAGGATCGAGCCGGCCTCCCCTCCCGTCGTGTCGACGACGAGCACGCTCTCGGCGACTCCGTTGCCCGTCAGCCACACGTGGTCGGTGCCCGGGCGGAAGCGGTGGTCGCTGTCGTTCGAGCGCACCCGCGGCAGGCCGGCGGGGATGATCAGCAGCTCGGCGGGCAGCGCCTGCGCCAGTCGCGACCGGCGCTCCGCGGTGTAGGCGAGCACCGGCTCGTCGGGGTCGATCACCGGCTCCGGATCGGCCCAGCCGGCGGTCATGAACGCGCCGTCCCCGGGGAGCGGGCTGCGGTTCACGGCCCTCGGCATGCTCCAGAGTGCGGACTCCTCTGCCCGGGCCTCCTCCACAGCGCTCACGCGCCCGTCCGCTCCAGCGCGTCGGGCAGCTCCTCGAGCCAGGCCGCCCGGTCGGAATCGAGCGGGGCCAGCGGCAGCCGCCCCAGGCCGTCCGGCAGCGGGATCGCCGCGAGCAGCGCCCGGGTGTACGGATGCAGCGGGCTCTGCCACACCGTCTCGGTCTCCCCCGACTCCACGACCCGGCCGCGGTACATCACGAGCACCCGGTCGGCGATGCGCCGGACCACCGAGAGGTCGTGCGAGATGAACAGCATGCCCGCGCCGGCCTCGACGCTGAGCGAGCGCATCAGCGCGGCGACGCTCGTCTGGGTCGAGGCGTCGAGGGCCGAGATCGGCTCGTCGGCCACGAGCATCCGCGGCCGCGCCGCGAGGGCCCGCGCGATGGCGATGCGCTGCTTCTGGCCGCCGGAGAACTCGTGCGGGAACCGGCTCGCCATCGCCGGGTCGAGCCCGACGCGGCGCAGCCAGTCGGCCGGGTCCGAGCCCTCGGCGCCCCGGGCGAGTGCCGCCCGGACGCCGTCGCCGATCTGCTCGCCGATGCGGCGACGGGGGTTGAGCGAGGAGTTCGGGTCCTGGAAGACCATCTGCACGCCGGTCATCGCCGGACTGCGCCGACGGAGTCCGAGCGCGGGCACGTCGACGCCGTTCAGGCGCACGTCGCCACCGCGGCGCTTCTCGATGCCGACCACGGCGCGCGCGAGGCTCGACTTCCCGCAGCCGCTCTCTCCGACCAGCGCCACGACCTCGCCGGCCGCCACCCGGAAGCCGACCCCGTCGACGGCACGCAGCGGCGGTCGCCGCCCGTACTCGACCACGATGCCATCGGCCTCGAGAACCACTCCCGCGCTCATCGCGCACCCCTCTCGACGTCGCCTGCCGTGGCTGCGCCCGGATCGTCCGCGGCGGCGGCCCTCTCGTGCCCCTCGACGAGCTCGGCGACCAGCTCCTCCGGGCTCTCCTCGAAGCTCGAGCCGGGCAGAGCCGCGAGCAGCGCCCGCGTGTACTCGTCCTCGGGCGCGGTGAACAGCCGCTCGCGCGGAGCCGACTCCACGACGAGCCCCTGGCGCATCACCGTCACCTCGTCGGCCACGGCGCTCATCACGCCGAGATCGTGGGTGACGAGCAGGATGCTCAGCCCGCCGTCGTCGACCAGCTCCTGCAGCAGCTGCAGCACTCCGGCCTGCACGGTCACGTCGAGCGCGGTCGTCGGCTCGTCGGCCAGCAGCACCGAGGGCTCGCACGCGAGCGCCACCGCGATCGCGATGCGCTGCCGCTGACCGCCGGAGAACTGGTGGGGGTAGCGCCCGAGGGAGGCCCGGGCGTCCGGGACCCGCACCCGCTCGAGCAGGGCCTCGGCCCTGGACCGCGCGGCCTCCTTGCCGAGACCGAGGTGGTGGCGCAGGTGGTCGGTGAGCTGGCGGCCCACGGTGAGCTGCGGGTGCAGGCTCGTCGACGGGTCCTGGAAGACCATGGCGACCCGGCGTCCGCGCACCGTGCCGAGCACCTGCCGGGACGCGCCGACGAGCTCCGTCGTGCCGTCGCCGGTGTCGTCGGCGAGGCGGATGCTCCCGCTGGCCGTCATCGATCCGGGCAGCAGTCCGAGCACCGCCAGGGCGGTCATGGTCTTGCCCGAGCCGGACTCGCCGGCGAGACCGTGGATGCCGCCGCGGCGCAGCGCCAGATCGATGCCGTCCACGACGGCGTGGCTGCGGATGCGGATGCGCAGCCCGCTGATGGTCAGTGCGTCGCTCACAGCGTGGCGCCTCCTCCGCGGATCGTCTGCGACCGCGGGTCCAGGGCGTCGCGCAGGGCGTCGCCGACGAAGTTGAACGCGATGACGACGGTGAGGATGGCCAGGCCCGGGAAGACCCCGATCCACCACGCATCGAAATTCTGGATGGCGTCCGACACCATCGAGCCCCACTCGGCGGTCGGCGGCTTCGCGCCGAGCCCGAGGAACGACAGGCCCGACAGCAGGAGGATGGCCGTGCCGATGTCGAGGCTCGCGAGGACGAGCACCGGGCCGACGATGTTGGGCGCGATGTCGCGGACGAGGGAGCGCAGCGGCGAGAAGCCGAGCAGCTGGCCGGACACGACGTAGTTCGACGAGCGGAGGCCGAGGACGAGACCGCGGGTCAGCCGGGCGTAGGACGGCCATGACACGATCAGCGCCGCGAGCACCGCGTTCAGGAGCGACGCTCCGAGCGCGGCCGCGATCACCATCGCCAGGATGACCGTGGGGAACGCCATCACGAGGTCGGTGATGCGCATCGCGACCTCGTCGACCGCACGGCCGAGGAATCCGGCGACGGATCCGACGATCGCGCCGATCAGCACCGACATCACGACGAGCAGCAGGGCGAGCGGGATGGTGACCCGGGCACCCCAGATCACGCGCGAGAACACGTCCCGGCCGAGCGCGTCGGTCCCCATCAGCGTGCCCTCGCCGGGCGCCTGGAGGAGGGGCAGGTCCTGCGCGAGCGGATCGTGCGGGGCGATGACGGGGGCGAGCACGGCGATGAGGATCCAGAGCACGCCGACGGCGGCGCCGAGGAGTCCGAGCGGCGCCGACCAGCGGCCCAGGCGCAGGCGGGGGCGGCGCAGGCGGAGGCCGGGGGCGGCGACCGGGTCGAGCACTCCGGCACCGACGCCGTCGCGCGGACCGGCCGGAGCGCCGTCGCGCGGGTCGGACCGGGTGGTTCGCGGATCCGTCACGAGGCCAGCCTCACTCTCGGGTCGAGCACGCCGTACAGCAGGTCGACGATCAGGTTCACGAGCAGGTACATCACGCCGATGAGCAGGCCGACGCCCATGATGCCGCGCAGGTCGAGGTGCGACGCGGCCTGGTAGGCGTAGGAGCCGATCCCGGGCCAGCCGAAGACCGCCTCGACGAGCACGGTGCCGCTGAGCAGGCTGCCGAAGGCGAGGCCCACGACGGTGAGGATCGGGATGCTCGCCCCGCGCAGCACGTAGGAGAAGGTGACCGCGCGGTTCGGCAGCCCCTTCGCGCGGGCGGCCCGCACGTAGTCCTGGTCGAGGATCTCGAGCACTGCGGTGCGCACGAACCGGGTCAGCAGGCCCACCGTGTAGAGGGTCAGGACGAGCACGGGGAGGAAGAGGTGCGACGCCGCGTCGAGGAAGGTGTCGAGCTGGCCGGCGAGCAGGGCGTCGACCGTGTAGAGGCCCGTCACCGTCGGCGGCGTGGTGAAGTCGCTGCTCAGCCGGCCGGATCCCGGCGCGATCCGCAGCTGGAAGTAGAGGACGTAGTAGAGGACCAGCGCGAGCCAGAAGGTCGGCACGCTGAGGCCGGCCAGCGACACGACGCGCAGAACGTGGTCGGAGGCCCTGCCGCGCCGGTAGGCGGCGACGGTGCCGAACAGCACGCCGATGATCACGCTGAGCACGATGGCGCCGAAGGCGATCTCGAGGGTGGCCGGCAGCGCCTTCGCCAGGTCGGCGACGACCGGGTTGTGCGTGGTGGTGGAGACGCCGAGGTCGCCGTGCAGCAGGTTGCCGAGGTAGGTGAAGTACTGCACGACGAGCGGCTGGTCGAGACCGTACTGGGCGCGGAACTGCGCGACGATCTCCGGATCCTCCGCAGCGCGCTGGCCGAGGGCGGCCGCCACGGGGTCGCCCGGCACGAGGTTGGTCAGGATGAAGGTGACGAGGGTCACGCCCACCACCAGCAGCAGCGAGGTGAGCACGCGGCGGAGCGCGTAGCGGAGGAACGGGTGGGCCGCCCGGCCCCCGCGCTGACGCGGGGTCCGGACGGCCGTCGTGGTGGTGGACACGGGCTACTGCGCGGCGAGGGCCGCGATGTCGATGGTCCACACCGCGTTATAGACGACACCCGAGACGTCCTTCGCCGCGGCGATGTTGTTGCCGGGCTGGAGCAGCGGGATGAAGGGGCCGTCGGCGTTCAGCGCGGTCTGCAGCTCCTCGAAGCGCGACTGGCGCTCGTCGTCGCTGCCGCCGGTGGCCGCGGCGTCGGCAAGCGCCGAGATCGCGGGGGCCGCACCGTCGGTCCAGCCGGAGCGGAGGCCCACGACGTCGCCCGGGGTGAAGACGAGGTAGTCGCTCGGGTCCGGGTAGTCCGGGCCCCAGTACCAGAGGCCCATGGTCTCGGTGCCGTTGCGGTAGGCGTCGAGCTCGGTGGCGACGGGGGCCGGGGCGAGCTCGACGGTGATGCCGGCGTCCTTCAGCTGCGACTGGATGCGCTGCGCGATGGTCGGGAAGTCGATGCCGTTCAGGCTGATGTCGCTCGGGAAGTTGAGCGTCACGGACTCGCCGGCGTAGCCGCTCTTCGCGAGGTCCGCCTTCGCGGCGTCGAGGTCCTGGGTGAGCGCGCCGCTCTCGGGCAGGGCGCCGAGCAGCATGCTCGGGATGACGCCGGACGCCTGGGCGGTGCCGTTGCCGGCGATCGAGACGAGGTCGTCGTAGTCGACGGCCTCCTTCACGGCCTTCACGAAGTCGGGGTTCGACGTGATCGCCGAGACGCTCGGGTTCTGGTTGAGCAGCAGGAAGATCACGTTCGCCGACGGGTCGCTGGTCACCGCGACCGAGTCGCCGAGCGCCTCCGCCTGAGTGCCCGAGAGGTCCAGCGCCACATCGGCGCTGCCGCCCTCGACGTTGATCTTCTGGGTCGCACCCTCGACGTTCTGGATGACCACGCGGCCGTAGCCCGGGGCGTCGCCGTCGTAGTTCTCGTTCGCGGTCAGCACGACCTGCGAGGCGAGGTCGAGCGTGTCGAGCACGTACGGGCCGGAGCCGGCGGAGGTGGTGTTGAGGAACGTCTCGGCGGTGTCGGTCTCGTCGGTGGTGCCGCCGTTCTCCTTCACGACCTTCGAGTTCAGGATGCCGAGCGCCGGGTTCGCCAGGATCGCCGGCAGGGCGGGCGTGGGGTTCTCGGTGGTCAGCACCACCGTCGTGTCGTCCTTCTTCGTGACGGTGACGCCGTCGAGGAGGAACGAGGGGTTGCCCTTGAGGCCGATCACGCGCTGCAGCGAGAACACCACGTCGTCGGCGGTCATCGCGGTGCCGTCCGAGAAGGTGTGCTCGCCGTTCAGGGTGAGGGTGAAGGTCTTCGCGTCGTCGGACTGCTCGAGGCTCGCGAGGCCGTCGACGACCTGCGAGACGTCGCCGCCCTCGAAGGTGAGGAGGGTCTCGTAGAGCGCCTTGTCGACCATCTGGCCGGTCGGCTCGTACATGCGGCCCGGGTCGGCGGTCTTCAGGTCGAACGCCTTGTTGATGGTGAGCGTCGCGCTGCTGCCGTCGGCGGTGTCGACGCGGCCCGAGGAGCAGCCCGCCACCAGGAGGGCGAGCGAGACCGCCGCAGCGGCGATCACCACTCGCGTCGGGGCGGAGCGCGGGGTGCGGGTGGAGCGGACAACCATGGAGGCCTCCTGGCGAGGGTTCGGCTGGACGTGTTGCGAAACGATGGCACATCGCGACGCACTCCGTTCCCAGAGGGCCGCTATCGTGGACGAACTGCCACCGGCACCGATGAAGGAGTGGATTATGTCGATCACCGATCCGGCCGCCGGTGCGGTCGCTGGACAAAGCGCGGGCGGGCTCGACGACCTCAATCTGCGCATCCTCGCCGTCCTGCGCGAGAACGGGCGCATCTCGATGTCCGCCCTGGCCGAGCGGGTGAACGTCTCGCGGGCGAGCGTCTACAACCGGGTCGAGCAGCTGACCGCATCCGGCGTCATCACCGGATTCTCGGCCCTGGTCGATCCGGGGAAGGTGGGGCTCGACGTCTGCGCCCTGGTGTTCGTGACGGTGCATCCGCAGTCGTGGCACCGGTTCCGCGAGGGCATCCTCCAGATGCCCGACGTCGAGTACTGCTGCATCACGACCGGCGAGCACGACGCGATGCTCCTGGTCCGCTCGCTCGACATCGGCGGCGTGCACGACTTCGTCACCGGCGTGGTCGCGGCCCGGCCCGAGGTGAAGTCGGTGGTCTCGGTCGTCGTGCTCGACGAGGTGGTGCGCAAGGCCTACCTGCTGCCCTCCGACATCCCCGACCGCTCCGGATCGACGAACCGGCTCGGCATGACGCGGTTCACCACCGCGGGGAACGGCCGCGACGCGGCGCGCTGAGCGTCAGACCTCGACGCAGATGCTGACGTGGTCGTCGCCGTCGATCTCGAACTCCTCGACGAGCCGCAGCAGGCCCTCCCCGTCGAGCTCGACGCGGCTGCCGCCGGTGCCGCTGACCACGGTCCCGCCGTCGATCAGCTGGTGCACGAACGAGACCTGCAGGGCGTCGCCGGTGCGTGTACCCACGAACCGGCCGAAGGTCACGGTGTCGCCGACGTAGTCGCCCCAGACCACTCCGTCGCGCTCGGAATAGTGGAACCGCGACGGCGACTCCGGGTCGACCGCGCTGTTGGTCGAGGAGGTCATCACGAACTCGCGGCCGTCGAGACTGGGGGCGGTGGTGGCGTCGTTCACGTCATGGAGTATGCCGGAGAGGTCAAGGTGTCCTGGCCGCACGCCGGTTTCGTCTCGTTCTTCGGGTCCGCGACCCCCGGGGCTGGACGAAAGCGCCGTCTGCGGGTCTCTCGACGGTCCATTCGTCTGCGATCCTCCGCCGCCCGTCCCGATCGACCGAGCGACTCCGGGATCGGACGGGCGATCTCCGCGGACAGGCGGCGGCGAGGCGTCCGGACTTCCCTTGCCGCCTCGATACTCCATCGACTCGTCCGTGATCGGAAACTTTCCCGTACTCTCAGAACCCGTACGGGGAATGAACCGGGGGCTCATTCGCATCCGGTTCGAATTCAGCATCTTGGGGGCGCAATGGATCCGCAGCAATCGGTGAAGAGTGATCGCGCCCTGTGCGCCAACGCGAGGAGCGACGGATGACGGGATCGAGCACGGCAGGGGCCGTCGTGAAGCGCCCCGAGTCGCGAGAGTGGATCGACTTCGCCAAGGGCGTCGCGATCAGTCTCGTCGTGCTCTACCACTCGTCGTTGTTCCTGGGATTCTTCGGCCTCGAGGGGTACGTCCCGAAGCTCCGCACTGTGCTGCTCTACTTCCCCATGCCCGTGTTCTTCTTCATCGCGGGCCTCACGGCCGCCCGGATGCTGACGTGGACGTTCGCCGAGCTGTGGCGCCGCCGGGTCCTAGCGCTGGTGTACCTCTATCTGCTGTGGTCGTTCATCCGGGTCGTCTTCTACCTCATCGTCCCGTTCTCACGGTCGGAGGCCACCTCACCGACGGACCCGCTCAACGTGCTGGTGCTCCCCATCCTGCCGTCGAGCAGCTACTGGTTCATCTGGGCTCTCGCGATCTTCAGCATCCTCGCCTGGGCGATCCGCAAGGTGCCCCGGTGGATCCAGCTCTCTGTGGCCGGGCTGCTGTCCGTCGCGTCCACGACCACGGGCCTGCTGGACACCGACAACATCGGCTGGGACCGGGTGCTCCAGAACTTCATCTTCTTCCTCGTGGCGATGTTCATCCCCCGCACGTTCTACCGCTTCGCCGCCCGCGTGAAGGTCTGGCAGGCGCTCGCGCTCGCAGTGTCCTACATCGGCATCATCGCGGTGATCGTCGCCTTCGACGCCAACCGCATTCCGGGCGTCATCCTGATCGCCAGTTCGGTCGCGATCGTCCTGGGCATCGCCGGCTCCCAGTACCTCGTCAAGGTCCGCGCACTGAAGATCTTCGTCACCATGGGGCAGCAGAGCTTCCAGATCTACCTCCTGCACCTCTTCGTGATCGCTGTCGTCGTCGCGTTCGTCCCCCTGCTCGGCGAGACGAATGTCCCACCCCTTCCGGCGACGGTCTTCCCGGTCGCCCTGACGGTGTTCTCCCTCTGGGCGTCGCTGTTCCTCTTCCAGTCGCTGCGGCGCTTCTCCTGGCTGTGGGTGAGCCCGTTCAGCACCGGCAAGTCCCAGAAGAAGCGCCTCGCCGCCAGGAATGCGAGATCAGCCGAGGTCCAGCCCACCGCGGTCGAGTCCGCAGCTCCTGTCGCCCCGGCCGATGAGCCCGCTGACGCGGGGACTGCGGGCAGACCGGAGAAGGACTGACCGGCGAATACCTCCCGGGCGACTCCCCGGGCGGCCCTTCTGCAGGCCCGAGTCGTCTCCGGCGCTGGTGGGTCCGCGTCAGACCGGGCCGGCCCGCACTGCTCGGTCTCGGGCGAGCCGAGGGAGCAGTCGGACGAGGACGACCATGCCGACGAGTTCCACGAGGGTCTGCGTGACGACGACGACGGGCGCGAGCGACAGCGGTGCCGGGAGCGCGAGTGCGAGGGGCAGCACGACGAGCGAGTTGCGGGTCGCGCCGCTGAACACGAGGGCGCGCGTCGCGGGCACGTCGAGTCGGAAGACGCGTCCAGCACCCAGCCCGAGAACGGTCATGACCACGAGGAATCCCGCGTAGAGCGGGACGAGGACGAGAAGCCGGCCGGCCGAGGCGCCCACGGCGCCGGCCTGGGAGGCGACGACGGTGAAGAGCGTGGCCGTCATGAGCGGCACCATGAGCCCGAGCATCGTGGACTCGACGATCCGGCCGGCTCTGTGTCGGCGCGCCAGGGCCTGCACCAGCCCGGCCGCGGACAGCGGCACCACGATCAGCAGCAGGAACGCCCGCGCGAACGGACCGGCGTCGACCACCGCCACCCCCGCAGGACCGATGAAGAGCAGCAGATACACGGGGAGGAGGAGGATCTGCGCGAGCATCAGCAGCGGTGCGGCGGCGAGCAGCCGGTCGGACGCCCCTCCGGCGAGCCCGGCGAACACGATCACGTAGTCGATGCACGGCGTCAGGAGCACCAGGAGGACCCCGAACAGCAGCACCGGAGTGTCGGCGACGAATCGGGACAGCCCGTAGGCGACGAGCGGCACGACGACGAAGTTCAGCACCCCGACCGCGGCGAGGAAGCGGCCGTCGCGCAGAGATCGTCCGATCGCGGCGAACGGGACCCCGAGGAACGTGGCGAACAGCAGCAGCGCGAGCACCGGTTCGATCGCGACCTCGAGGTGGTGCGCGGCGGGCAGCAGCAGTCCGAGAGCGGCGCCGGCGGCGATCGCGGCGAGGTAGAGCGGGATCTGGCGGTGCTCGAGCCAGGCGACGAGCGCTCTCACGACAGCAGGTCGGCGAGAAGGAGGGGCACGGGTGCAACGGTAGAGGTCCGAACCGCTTGAGGGTCGCTGCTCTGCCGCTCGTCGCGGCGGAGGGGCTTCTCCCTCGACCCCGCCCCGGTGAACGGTCCGGGCCGAGACCTTGGACGATGCGGCCCAGCCAGGATCCGCTCCCGCACGGTCCTCCCCGTGAGACGCGCCCAGGACGAGACGCCGTCGACAGCTCTTTCCTGCGTCACTCGACGGTCCTCATAAGCTTTCGCAACTTCTGGTGCAGAGGTGTCGGAAAGATACGAACGCATCATGTCGCATCAGGCGCGAAAAGCTCGAAGAGCTCAGAGGTATTGAGGCCTCGGCCAGTTAATGCTTTAATCCACATCGAACCGGTTCGATGATCTATGCATCACTGTGCGGACAGGTTCGACCAATCGCTCGATCAATGGAGATACAGCAGATGAACAGATCCATCGCTCTACGCGAGACGCCTCCCACGGATGCCGACCGGCGACAGCGCCGTCGGATCCGCGGGCGTCGTGTCCTCGCAGCAGTCGTCTCAGCGGCGGTCGTCGCAGCGGGGAGCGTCCTCGCCGTGGGCGCTCCCGCGGAAGCGGCACCCGGAGCCGCAGCCACGCTCGTCGTGGAGGCCGACCAGCCCTTCCGTCCCGTCACTCACATGGCCAGCGGGTCCCTGTACGGACTGGCGAGCGCCGGCGTCCCGTCCCTCGACAAGATCCTCCCCATCAAGCCGCACACCTTCGTGCAGAAGCCCGAGGGGGGCACCCAGCAGCCGACCGGTGACGCTCTGTCGGTCGCCGACACCGCGAAGGCGGCCGGTGCGGGCGTCGTCGTCCGCCTGGTGGACTACCTGCCCGGCTGGCCCTATCGATACGACAAGGCCTCCTGGCTCCCGGCCGTCGAGAAGATGGTCGAGGACACCCAGGCGTCCGGCAAGACGAACATCGTCGCCTATGCCATCTGGAACGAGCCCGACATCACCTGGCAGGCGTCGAACGGCTCCTTCTTCGATCTCTGGACCGAGACCTACCGTCTGATCCGCACCCTCGACCCCGAGATGCCGATCCAGGGCCCCGCCTACTCCGACAACATCACGAACATGCGCGCGTTCTACGAGCACGCGAAGGCGACCGACACCCTCCCGGACGTCCTCGAGTGGCACGAGCTGATCCGCTCCTCGAAGATCAAGGGCGACGTCGAGAAGGTCCGGGCGATCCTCGACGACCTCGACCTCCCCGAGCCGCCCATCGACATCACCGAGTACGCGGCACCCGCCGAGGTCGGCCTGTCCGGCCCGCTGGTCGGGTACATCGCGAAGCTCGAGCGCTACGGGATCACCCGCGCCGAGCTCCCGTTCTGGAACCAGTCGGGCGCCCTGGGCGACCTCCTCACCGGACGGAACGGCGACCCCAACGGCGCGTACTGGCTCTACACCTGGTACGCCCAGATGACCGGCCAGATGGTGACCACCACGCCGCCGTCGAACGAGAGCCCGCTCGACGGCGCCGCCTCCGTCAGCGACGAGGGCGACGAAGTGCGCGTCATCGCCGGCGGCAACACCGGAGCCACGTCCATCAAGGTCAACGGGCTCGACGAGCTGTCGCTCGGCTCGAAGGTCGACGTCCAGGTGGACTTCACCGCCTCCTACGGCCGCACGGTGAAGACCGACGGCCCGGTCACCATCTCGAACACGACCTACGAGGTCGCCGCCGACGGATCGATCACGGTGCCCATCGTGATGAACCCGACCTACGGCTACCAGGTGATCGTCACCCCGGAGAAGAGCCCGACCAGCCTGGCGGGCGACTACACCGTGGGCAACGCGAACTCCGGTCTGCAGCTCGCCACGCAGGGCGGCGCGACCGCGAACGGGACGCCGGTCGTCCAGGCCGACTCCGCGACCGCGACCGGACAGGCGTGGAGGATCACGGCAGCGGGCCAGGGCCTCTACCGCGTCATCCACACTCCCAGTGGACGCGCCCTGACCATCGCCGGCGCCGCAGCGTCCAACGGAGCAGCCGCGGTGATCGCCGACGTGAACGGCGGAGACGAGCAGCTCTGGCAGCTCATCCCCGACGGGAAGGGGAAGGTCCGCCTCGCGAACTACGCGACGGGCAAGACGCTCGGCGTCCTCAACCTGAGCAAGGACGCGGGCGCTGCGGTCATCCAGTGGTCCGACGGCGCACCGACCTCCAACTGCCAGGTCAGCGGAGCCCGCCAGCCGGGCAGGTTCGGCACGGCACTGGACTTCTGCAAGACGGCGTCGTACGGGTCGCTCCCCAGCGGAATCGTCAGCGGACTCACCGGCGACTGGTCCGTCTCGACCTGGATCAAGCCGGCGTCGCTGACGAACTACTCCCGCGTCTTCGACTTCGGCACGGGCCAGAACGTCAACATGTTCCTCACCCTCAACGCCGGGGGTGCCGGACCGCGGTTCGCCATCACGAACACCGGCGCCGGGGGCGAGCAGCGACTGACCTACGGCGGTCAGAACTTCCCGCTCAACCAGTGGTCGAACGTGGTCGTCACCGTCTCGGGCACGCAGGGCACGATGTACCTCAACGGCACCGTCGTCGCCACGAATCCGAACATGACGGTGAAGCCGTCGGCTCTCGGGAACACCAACCGGAACTACCTGGGCAAGTCGCAGTACGGGGACCCGGCTTACGACGGCGCGATCGACGACTTCGCCGTCTACGACCGGGCGCTGTCCGCGGCCGACGTGGCCGCTCTGGCCGGCGGCCGGGCCGCGGCGGGCACCGTCGCGCAGTACGCGTTCGACGAGGCGTCCGGAGCCGCCCTCCAGGACTCCTCGGGGAACAACCGGAACGGGACGATCGTCCTCGGAACCGACGGAGCCACCACCAGCACCGCGACCGACGCCCAGACCGCCGACCGGTTCTGGACGCTCACGCCGGTCGCCGTCGCCGACACGACCAAGCCGGCGGTCACGCTGGTGTCGCCCACCACGGCGGGCCCCTTCTCCGCACTGGCCGTTCAGGTCGATGCGACGGACGACCGCGGACTGAAGCGCATCGTGGCCAACATCTACAAGGACGGCAAGCTCGTCAGGAGCACGCAGTCCCCGGTCGCCGGTGGTGCGACGACCGGATCGCACTCGGCCACGGTGCAGCTGCCCGACGGGAACTACACCGTCAAGTACAACGCGGAGGATCTCGCGGGCAACATCGCTCCCACGAAGACCTTCGCGGTGACGCTGGACAGCACGGCGCCGACGGCCACGGTCAAGACCGAGCCCTCCTTCACCACCGGTGAGAAGGGCGTCTACGACCAGGTGAGCTTCAAGCTGTACGACGCGGGCAGGATCGACAGGGCGGTCATCAACGGTCGCGTGAAGGATTTCACCGACAACGCGTGGTCCGACGTGAACTTCATCAAGCCGGGCGTCTTCGGCGCGGTCAAGGGTGCCAACACCATGGTCGTCCACGACGTCGCCGGGAACACCACCACCGTCCAGTTCACCCTGAACTGACCCGGACCTCGAGGCGCCCCGTATCCGTACGGGGCGCCTCGAGCGTGCGCGGGGCATGCCACGGCAGGGTGGGCACAGGGAGGGCGTCCTCCGCCCGGACCGGCAGCGGCCCCCGGATGCAGGAGCATGAGATGCGACCGCCGCGTGCTCTCCTGCACCTGAGCGGAGAGCCGGCAGCAGTCCGACCGGTCCTCGCCGTCCGACAGCCTCCGAGGAGAACGACAGTGGCCACCATCGCAGACGTCGCCCGCGAAGCGGGCGTCTCCCGCAGCACCGCGTCCTACGCGTTCTCGGGCAACCGCCCGATCTCGGCCGAGGTGCGCCGGCGAGTGCTCGCTGCGGCTCGTCGCCTGGAGTTCACGCCCAACGCGGGCGCGCGATCGCTGGCGACCTCGCAGACCCGGGTCATCGGCCTGCTGGCGCAGTTCCTCGAGGACGAGTTCGCCCCCGCGATGCTGCAGTACACCCTCGGCGTCTCGAACATGGCCCGCGAGCTCGGATACGACATCCTGCTGGTCACCGACGCGGACGGCACGAGCGCACTGCGACGCATCAGCGACTCCCGCATGGTCGACGGGATCGTCCTGCTCAATGTCGCCGTGGACGATCCGCGGCTGGACATCCTGCGCAACGCCCGGCAGCCGGGCGCCCTCGTCGGCCTGCCGAGGGACTGCTCCGGCGTCGACGTCTTCGACCTCGACTTCGAGGAGACCGGTCGCGCGATGATCGAGCACTTCCACGCCCTCGGGCATCGGGAGCTCGTGCTCGTGTCCCCGCCCCAGCACGTCGTCGATCGCGGCGGCGCCTACGTCTGGCGCCTGCAGGACGCCGCTCTCGAGGCCGCCGACGCCCACGGCATCCGACTGCACACGTCGTTCGCGCCCTCCACCCAGCCGGACGTCGGCCGGGCGCTCGGAGACCTGCTCGACGCGCACCCTCGGGCGACGGGCCTGCTCGTCAACAACGAGGCGGCCGCAGCGGCACTTCCGAGCGTTCTGGGAGCGCGGAGCACGAGGAGCCCGGAGGACGTCTCCGTGCTCGGCCGGTTCTCGGAGGAGTTCGCGCGCACCTTCTCGCTCCCCTACTCCTTCGTGGAGAGCGCACCCGACCGGCTCGGGAGCATGGCGGTGCGTCAGCTCGTCCGCCGGATCGAAGGCGCGACCGACACCGAGGAGGCGTACGTCGTGCGCCTCCTCGGCCCTGAGATCGTCGAACGCGGCAGTACGGCGCCTCCGCGTCCGGCTTCCGCGACCTGAGCGGACGACCTCGCCCGGGGGCCCTCCATCCACCCGGGACCACGACCACGAGGCGCACGACGGTGGCCTTCGCCGCCGCTGCTGCCGTGACGGCAGCCGCCGGAATCACCCGCCGCCAGAAGTCGCCGAATGATCGGCTGTCGGCACGGTCGTCCGGTTCGTCGTGTCGGACGCAGGGATCCGCGACCGCTTCCCGCCGTCGGCGCCCCGGCCACCCGTGCGCTCGAGGACGGGGGCGTGCACGATCTGGACGACGTGAGGCGAATGGGCCTCGACCGTCTCGGAACGCTCCACGGAGTGGGACCGAAGGCGCTCCGGCTCCTCCAGCAGGCCCTCGACGCGGACGGTCCCGCTCCGTAGCGGTCCCTTCCCCGCACGGTCGCCTCGACCCAGAATGGTCGGAGGCTCGGCGCGCCGGTTCCCGGGGGCGATCCGACCGCGGAGGCGGCCGCCGGGGGAACGGTGGTCGGATGGACCAGGAGGCGCGATGAAGATCATGCTCGTGATGCGGTCCGACGGCAGCTACGCCGGGGGAGATGCCCCCGAGGACTACGCGGCCTGGGCGGACTACGACGCGTCGCTGAAGGCGGACGGCGTCCTCGTCGACTCCGGACGCTTCGCCGACGCCTCCGGGGACGTCTCCGTCGAGACGGATCTGACCGCGGCGCGAAGAGGAAGCGGCACTCCGGCCCCCTCCCGAGCGGAGGAGCGGTCAGCCCTCGTCGGCTACTACCTGCTCGACTGCCCGACCCGGGACGACGCCGTGCGGTACGCCCGACGCGCCCCCCCTCTACGGCTCGGTCGACGTGCACGAGCAGGCGCAGTACTGAGCCCAGCGCTGCGGGCGCTCGCGGCGGCCCCGGGCGGATGATGGTCGGGTGAACCGCACCGATCGTCTGTACGGGCTCGTCGAGGAGTTGCGGGCGGTCTCGCCCCGGCCGCGGAGCGCGCGCCGTCTCGCCGAGCGGTTCGAGGTGTCGGTGCGGACCATCGAGCGGGACCTGTCCGCGCTGCAGCAGGCGGGTCTGCCGATCTGGGCGGAGCCCGGCCGCACGGGCGGCTACGTCATCGACGCGTCCGCGACCCTCGGGCCGGCCGGATTCACGGTGGAGGAGGCCGTCGCCGTGCTGATCGGCCTCAGCGCGCTGCAGCGCAGTCCGTTCCGGCAGGCAGCCAGGACCGCCGCCCGGAAGACGCTCGCGGTCCTGCCGGACGACGTGGCCGCCCGCGCCGGCGCGGTCGCCTCCGGGTGCACTTCCTCGAGAGCGAGGAGGAGGCGGTCGTCCCGGCGGAGTTCGCGACGGCCCTCCGAGCGGATCGTGTCGTCCGGCTCCGCTACCGCGACAGCAGCGGCGCGGAATCGGTCCGAGACGTCGAACCGCTCGGCTCGATCGGGAAGGAGGAGCACTGGTACCTGATCGCGTGGTGCCGGCTGCGGGAGGGGGTCAGGGCGTTCCGCGGCGACCGGATGCTGTCGGTCGAGGTGACCGACGAGCGGCCTCCGCAGCGCACCCTGCGAGCCGAGGACCTCGCGCTCCAGTACGGACGGCTGCGGTCCGTCGTCGACGACTGACCCGCTCCGGGGACGGCCGCCGCGGACCTCGCGGAGTCCCGGACGATCTTCGGAAACACCGACAGGACGGTGTCGCGACGACCGGCGAGCCTGGTGCCATCACCTGATCCCGCCCCTGAAGGAGCCCCATGTCGTTCACCTCCCTCCGCCTCGTCACCGACGACCTCGACGCCCTCGTCGCCTTCTACGAGCAGGTCGTCGGCCGACCGGCCGAGCGCCCGGCGCCGGTCTTCGCGCAGTTCACGGGAGCGGGTGCGACCCTCGCGATCGCCCGCACCTCGACGGTCGCGATGCTCGACGGGGCCGTCGTCCCCGCGTCGAACCGCTCCGTCCTGCTCGAGTTCGAGGTGGCCGACGTCGACCGCGCCTTCGCCGAGCTCGCACCCCGGAGCGAGGACGTGGTGCTCCCGCCGAGCACCATGCCGTGGGGCAACCGCTCCACCCTCGTCCGCGACCCGGACGGGAACGTCGTCAACCTGTTCAGCAGGCCCGCCGGCTGATCGGGCGTGTTCCGTCGGTCCGAGCACGCTCACGCCCGGCCGGTGGGGCCCCCGGGGATCGCGGAGACCACCGGGGATCCTCTCTCGCGACGCGATCCTCCCGAGCCGGCGTGGCCTCGGGCCGACCGCGACCGGTCTGCGGTTCGCAGGCGGGAGCACGGCGACTCCGTCCAGCGTGATGTCCCGACCGCACTCCGACCGTCGGGACGGCCACCCGCCGCCGGTGTCCTCGGCGGTACCCTCGCGGCATGACCTTCGTGAACGTCGGCACCCTCGGGGCCGTCCCCGGCAGACGCGGCGAGCTCGTCGCCGTCCTCACCGAGCACAACGACGACCTCGTCGACGCCGGCTGCCTGCTCTACGAGGTCGGGGTCGACGACGAGCAGCCCGACACCGTCTTCGTCGTCGAGCTGTGGGAGAGCGCCGAGGCGCATCGGGCCTCCCTCGCCCTCCCCCGGGTCCAGGCCGCGATCGCGACGGCGCGCCCGCTGCTCAGCGGCGCCTTCGGCGGCTACCGCTTCGACGCAGCAGGCTCTCCCCTCCGGAGCTGACTCGCGCCGAAGGCCTGCCGGCCGTCGGCACAGGCCGACCTGGAGTGAGCGGGCCGTCCGTCAACGGAAGACCTCTTCCTCTCCCGCAACCCCGACACCTCGAAGCGGAGCACCGTGATCAGCACGTACCTCGTCGACCACGCCGCGCTCGTCCCGATCGCCTTCTGGATCGCGGTCGCGGTGGTCACGGCGATCGCCTGGCTGCTGCACCGGCGCGGCGCGGAAAGGTCTCTTCTCGTCCTCGCCGCGCTCGCCTTCGTCGTGGGGATCGCGCTGACCGTGTATCCGCCCGACGGGACGCCGCGGGTCTTCTGCACCGTGCAGTTCTCGGTGCCGTTCGACGGCATCGACACCCTCGCGAACATCGCGCTCCTGCTCCCCGGGGCCCTGCTGCTCGCGGTCGCGGTCGGCCGGCCCCTGCTCGTCGGCGCCGCCGTCTCCGGCCTGTCCGCCCTGATCGAGCTGGTCCAGGCGGGCGTTCCGGCGATCGGCCGCTCCTGCGACACGAACGACTGGTTCATGAACACCATCGGCGCACTCCTCGCCGCGCTCCTCGCCGCCCTGATCCTCACAGGGGAGAAGCGGCGCGGGCGTCGGCGAATGGTCCGCTGACACCGCCCGTCACGTCGCCCTGCTCTCGGCCGGGTGTCTCGGCGGCCGACATCAGCACGGGTCCGTCGATCCACGTCCCTGTGACGCGGACCTGCTCAGAGGACGGCCGACGCCACGGGTGCCGTCTCGGCGACGCCGAGGACGACCGGGCGCGACCGGGCGCCACCGGGTGCCGCGGTCGCGTCTGTCGACCGCCCCAGGAGCTGTCAAGTCTCTCCCCCGTCGGCCTCGGCGCTGCGCACGCTGGGGGCATGAAGCATCTCCTCTTCGCGAACAAGACGATGCTGGTCGGAGACGACGCGGCGGACGCTCTGATCGAGTACGGCGTCGCCCTCGCCGTGAGCAGCACGGCGGACCGCGTGGAGTACACCGGAATCGGCGGCGACGGCGGCACCGTGCAGGCGGTGTTCCTGCTCAACGCCGGCGCCGCCCTGGTCGCCGAGACCACTCCCTCCGATCTCCCGGAGCCGGACAACACGGCCGAGGTCGCCCGCATCCGCGAACGCACCAGGACGCTCACGGGAGTGTTCCCCGTGCAGCCGAGCGAGGACGACGTCACCTTCGACGTCGAGCTCGAGCACGGCTTCGGGTACTGACCGGCCCGCCCATGCCCTCCCTCCACGCCCCCTGGCCGACGCTCTGACCGGGGACACGGACGACGCCGAGGTCCGTCGCTGGGCGGCGTCCCGCGCCCCGCTCACGCCGGGGACGATCGCCGTGCTGCAGGCCGTCGGCTTCATCAGCGCAGCGCAGCGGGTCCCCGCCGACACGGCCCTCGCTCTCCTGCTGACGGCGGCGGAGGACGACCGGCGCGATCCGCCCGACGTGGCTCGCGATGTCCTCGCGCGCCGCCATCCCCTGGCCGATCCCGGTGACGATCGCGGCGCGTCGGGGACCCCGTGATCACCGCCCTTCGGGAGCCGTGGTCGGTCCGCCGCCGGGGGCGCTGTCTTCCGAGTCCGCGACGTGAAGTGCACCGCGCGCCGCCCGCCCCGCCCGCTGGATGCGCGCCCGCACCAGCCGCTGCAGCAGCGCGGGGTAGAGCTGGACGGCGATCGTCGACCCGAGCAGCCAGGCCGCGCCGCCCGTCGCACCTGTGACCGTCGCGGCGAGGGCGAGCGCGACTCCGACGGCCGTGCACGCGAGGTGCACCGCCTCGGAGCGGCGGGTGTGCTGATCGAGAGCGGTCAGTCCCGCGCGCGTGCCGTCGAAGCCGCGCTCGCGGGTGACGAGGCGGTTCCACCCGACGACGTCGAGCAGCCGGCCCAAGACGCCGACCCCGAGCGCCCGCAGCAGCGCCGGCTCGCGGCGACCCACGTCGAACCAGGACTGCTCGAGCGGACGCGTGCGCGCACCGAAGGTCAGGGCCGCCCAGCTGGTGAGGACCATCTGCGCGACCGCGGCGAAGACCGGATGCGAGGGTCCGATCGCGGTCCAGCCGGCCGCGAGGAGGGCGGCCGCGAGGACGGTGGGAACGAGGGTCCGGATCATCTCCGCTCCCTCCTGCTCGTGCTGCGGTGCTCGAGGCCAGTCCAGCAGATCCGCGGCATCCGTGCGCCGCGTCCTCCTCCGGACGCCCCGCGCCGGGCATCCACCGCCTTCTCGGCACCGCTTCCTTGACACCGCCGCCGGCCGGTCACCATCATGCAGTCACGACCGGCGGCGGCGCGCCACCGGCGTCCCGACAGGAACGGTGCACCGATGCCCACCATGCTCTTCGTCAACCTGGCCGTCGCCGATCTCGCTCGGGCGAGGGCCTTCTACGAGTCGCTCGGCTACTCGATCAACGAGGGCTTCAGCGACGAGAACGCCGTCAGCGTGGTGATCAGCGACACGATCACCGCGATGCTGCTCACGCGGGAGTTCTTCGCCGAGTTCACCAGCAAGCCGATCATCGACGCCACCACCTCGACCGAGGTGCAGCTCGCCCTCAGCGCCGACAGCAGGGAGGAGGTCGACACCCTCCACGGGAAGGCCCTCGCCGCGGGCGCGACCCCGGCCGGCGAGCAGGACCACGGGTTCATGTACTCGAAGAGCTTCGACGACCTCGACGGCCACCACTGGGACTTCGTCTGGATGGACCCGGCGGCCGCGGCAGGCGGTGCGCCGGAGCTGTCCGTCGAGGAGATCCGGGCGAACACGACGCACAGCTGAGTCACGACCCGCGGACTCCGAGCGGTCGACGTCCACGACCCGCGACGGCGCGCCGTCGCAGTCACACTCCGTCACGATCCGGCGCGCACTCCCCTCGGCCTGACAGGCTCCCGGCATCCGCCTTCAGGGCGTCTGGACAGGAGCACACCGTGACGATCACTGCACCGGCGACCACCGCGACCACTGCTGCGGCGACCACCGCGACCATGACCTCCGCGCCCGCACCCCGTGCCTCCGCGGCGGCCGGCTTCTCCACGCGCCAGGTGCACGCCGGTGCCGCGCCCGACGGCGCCCACGGAGCGCGCGTCACGCCCGTGCACCTCAGCGCCGGCTTCGTGTTCGACAGCTTCGAGCACGCCCGCGAGCGGTTCGCCGGCGAGGACGAGGGCTACCTCTACACCCGCAACGGGAACCCGACCACCGAGGAGGTCGAGCGTCGGCTCGCCGATCTCGAGGGCGGCGCCGAGGCGATCCTGGTGGCGAGCGGCCAGGCGGCCACCGCCTCCGCTCTCCTGGGGATCCTGCAGGCCGGCGACCGGGTGCTCTCGTCGCGCCGCCTCTACGAGGGCAACCGCGGGCTGCTGGTGCAGAACTTCGGGCGGCTCGGGATCGGCGTGGACTTCGTCGACGACGCGTCGAACCTCGGCGAGTGGGAGCGGCGGATCGGGCCCGACACCCGGGTCCTCTTCGGCGAGCCGATCCCGAACCCGAAGAACGATCTGCTGGACCTCCCGGCGCTGGCCGCGATCGCGCACCGGCACGGGCTGCCGCTCGTGGTCGACAACACGCTCGCGACCCCGTACCTCCTCCGCCCGATCGAGTACGGGGCCGACGTGGTCGTGCACTCGACCAGCAAGTTCCTCGCCGGACACGGCTCCGCCCTCGGCGGCGTGATCGTCGACGCCGGCACGTTCGACTGGGCGGCGCGCCCCGCGCTCTTCCCGCACCTCAACCAGGAGGAGCGGTCGTTCGGCGGGCGCAGCTGGACCGAGCAGCACGGCCGGCGCGCCTTCGTCTCGTACACGCGGGACATCGTGGTCTCCCGCCTGGGACCGACCCCGTCACCGCTGAACTCCTTCCTGCTGCGGCAGGGCGTCGAGACGCTGTCGCTCCGGGTCGAGCGGCACTCGGCGAACGCCCTCGCCGTCGCCCGCTTCCTCGAGGAGCGGCCCGAGGTCGTGTCGGTCGACTACTCCGGCCTGGAGTCGAGCCCGTCGTTCGCCCTCGCGCAGCGCCTGCTCCCCCGCGGGCAGGGCTCCGTCTTCTCCTTCACCGTGGCCGGAGGGGAGGCGGGCGCGGCCGCCTTCATCGACGCCGTCGAGCTGTTCAGCCACATGACCCACCTCGGCGACGTGCGCTCGCTGGTGCTGCACCCCGCGTCGACCACCCACGCCGGACGCACCTCCGCCGAGCGCGCTGCCGCCGGGATCCACCCCGGGCTCCTCCGGCTGTCGATCGGGATCGAGGACGTCGACGACCTCCTCCGCGACCTCGAGCGCGGGCTCGCCGCGGTGCGCGCACGCGCCCTCCCCGCGCTCGCGGAGGTGTGAGCGTGGCGCGCCGTCAGCACTTCGGCTGGTTCTTCTCCCGCGGCTTCGGCCCGCAGGGATGGGGGCACCCCTACCGGGAGTGGAACCACGACTGGACGAAGCCCGGCCTCTACCAGCAGTCGGCCCGCGAGCTGGAGCAGGCCGGCTTCGAGCTGATCGTGATGGAGGACGCCGTCTCGCTCGGCTCCCCGGAGACGCTCGACCTGCGGGTGCGGGGAGCGTACGGCGGGCCGAAGCACGATCCGCTCCTCCTGGCGCCGTACCTGTTCGCGGCGACCGAGCGGATCGGGCTGGCGCCGACGATCAACGCCGGCATCACGCCCCCGTACCTCGCCGCCCGGCAGGCGGCGACGCTGCAGCACCTCAGCTCCGACCGCTTCGGGATCAACCTCGTCACCGACGTCGGCAGCGCCCGCCACGTGGGCCTCGAGCCGCTGTCGCACGACGCGGCCTACGACCGGGCCGACGAGTGGATGGCGGTCGTCCGCCGGCTCTGGCACAGCTGGGGCGAGGGCGCGCTGGTCGCCGACCCCGAGTCGGGCCGCTACGCCGACGGCACCCGGATCGACGCGTTCCGCCACCGCGGGGAGCACTTCCGCGTGGACGGACCCCTGAACGCCGTCCCCTTCGAGAACGGCGACCCGATCGTCGTCTCCCCCGGCGGGTCTCCGCGCGGCCTGGCCTTCGCCGGCACGCAGTCGGACGTGCAGCTCGCGCTCGCCCCTCTGGAGGCCCGGGCGGTGCGCGACTACCGGGCGCGCGTGCTCGCCGCGGCCGAGCAGCACGGGCGGACGGCGGACGACCTGCGCGTGCTCTTCGTCGTGAAGCCCGAGATCGTGTCGAGCCCGGAGGAGGCCGCGCGCGTCGTCGAGGCGTCGCGCCACCCCGACGAGGACGCGCTGCGGCGGATCGCGCTCGGCTGGTCGAGCGACCTGGAGACCGACCTCACCGGGCTGGACCTGGACCTCCCCGTCCCGCGGTCGGTGTTCGGCGAGCACGTCTCGCACGGCACCATCGCCGGCCTGTACGGCGGCACGGAGGACGCTCCGCTGCGGGAGCTGCTCACCAGGAAGGCGCGCAAGGGCCGCGTCGCCGAGCGCGTCGGCTTCGTCGGCACCGCGGAGGAGTTCGCCGACTTCGTCGAGGAGCTCGGCGACGACGGCGGCAGCGACGGGCTCCTCCTCTCCGGGGACCTGCACCCGGTCACCCTGCACCGGATGCTCGACGACCTCGTCCCCGTCCTGCGCCGCCGCGGGATCCTCCGCGACGAGCTCGCTCCCGGCGGGACCCGCGCCAACCTCTTCGGGACGTAGGGGGGGGCCGCCCCGTCTCACTCCGGATCCTGCGCCCGGCCGGGCACCGGGCGGAAGAACCCGTGCTCGATCTCGTGGGCGAGCTGCACAGCCTCGACACGCGAGGCCGCCCGGTCCACCGCCGGCGGCCCGGCCTCATCGGGGGTGCAGAGGGAGCGGAGGCGCTGAAGGACGGCTCCTCGCCACTGTCGTGCGATGCCGCCCGCCTCGGTGCTCCGCCGTCCCACCTCGTCGAGTCCCCGCGAAGGCGCTCCGCCGTTCACACGGCGGCCCGCACGGCTTCGAGCGCCTCGAGGAGGAGGGGACGCGGCATGGCGAAGACGAGACGCACGTGGTCGGCGTAGCCGGCGCCGCACAGGCGTCCGGAGGTGAGCGTCACTCCCGCCTCGCGCTGCAGGTGCTGCGCGGGATCGGCGAGGCCGAGAGCACCCAGGTCGAACCAGGCGAGATACGTCGCCTCCGGGGTGCGGTGCCCGATCCGGGGCAGCTCGGAGGCGAGGAAGTCGGCGATGAGGCGCCGGTTGCCGTCGAGGTAGTCGACGACCTCGTCGAGCCACGCTCCGCCCTCCCGGTAGGCGGCCGTCGAGGCGATCACGCCGAGATTCGAAGCGCCGTGCTGCACCGCGAACCCGAAGCGCGAGTAGACGTCCTCGTCTGCGTCATTCGTGGTGATCAGCTGCGCGGCCTTCAGGCCGGGGATGTTCCACGCCTTCGAGGCGCTCGTTCCGGTGACGGAATGCCGGGCGGCCTCCTCCGAGACCGAGGCGTAAGGGATGTGGGGGACGCCGTCGAACCGCAGCGGCGCGTGGATCTCGTCGGCGAAGACCCGCCCGCCGTGGCGCTCGACGACAGCGGCGAGACCTTCGAGCTCGGACCGTGGCAGGACCGAGCCCGTCGGGTTGTGCGGATTGCAGAGCACCAGGGTGCCCGCTCCCTGCGCGAAGGCCGCATCGATCCCGTCGAGGTCGTGCTCCCAGCGGCCGTCGACGATCGTTCCCGGGACCTCGATCACCTCGCGTCCGATGGCCGACAGGTAGGTGAGGAACGGCATGTAAGCGGGGGTAGGCACGATCACCGGTGAGCCGGGGCGGGAGAACTCGGTGACGGCCACTCCGAGCGCGGCCATGACATCCGAGACGGAGTGCACGCGGGCGGGGTCGACCGTCCACGCGTACTGCTCAGCGAGGTACTCCGCGGCGGCCTCGCCCAGCTCGCCCGCAGTCGAGGGGGACAGATAGCCCAGCACGTCGCCGGCCACGGCGTCGTGCAGTGCCCTCCGAACGGCCGGCGCCGTACCGAAGTCCATCTCGGCGACCCAGGCTCCGATGGTGCCGGGGCGGAGGCTCCACTTGCGGCTCGTCGGGCGGTCGAGTCGTTCGCGCGTGAGCGAGTCGAACAGGTGCATGGGAGTCCTCGGGGAAGCGGGCGGAGGGCGCCCCGCTGGGCGATCGGGGCGCCCGAGGCGGGGGCGGCTCAGCTGTTGTCGAGCGGGAGCCCGGGCGGGTTCACCAGGGCCTCGTCCACGGCCTCGTCCTGCAGGCCGTAGGCCGACAGCCAGTCCTGGTACTGACCGTTCCCGATGAGGTAGCCGAGGGCCTGGGCGATCGGCTCGGCGAGTCCGGAGTCCTTCTTCACAGTCGCCGCGATCAGCCCGTCGAGCGATTCGCCCGCTCCGGAGAACGTGCCGGCGTTGCGGGTCGGGTCGGCGCCGTCCTCCGAGATCCGGTTCTGGTAGACCGTCGTCGGGTTGGGCCCGAAGTAGGCGTCGATCCGGCCGGAGCCGAGAGCGAGAGTGACGGAGTTGGCATCGGGCAGTCGCGTGATCTCCAGGGACCTGCCCTCGGACTGCAGACGGGCCTGCCACTCGAGCAGGATCTTCTCCTGGTTGGTGCCGCTGCTGACCGCGACGGTGAGTCCGTCGAGGTTCTCGTAGTCGCCGTCGAACTCCCAGTCGTTCGAGGCGAGGACCTGGAACGTGAGGGTGTCGGCGCGGTAGGAGGCGAAGTCGTACTTCTCCTTGCGCTTCTCCGTGACGGTGATGTTCGAGAAGCCGACGTCGCTGCCTCCGGTGTCGATGCCCACGAAGAGGTTGTCCCAGGTGGAGTTCTCCACCTCGGGCTGCAGCCCGAGGACGGCGGCGACGAGGCGGCCGAGATCGGGCTCCGAGCCGGTGAGGGTCTCGGTGTCGGTCCCGGTGAACGCGAGCGGAGGGAAGCCTGCGGGGAGAGCGCCGACGCCGATCGTCAGGGTCCCGCGGTCGAGGATCTCCTGCGGCAGCGTGCCGCGGATCTCGTCGACGACCGGCACGTCGATGTCCGTCTCGGTCGCCGCTCCGTTGGAGAGGGCACCCACGGTGACGGTGGTGGTGCCGGAGGCGGCTCCCGGGGAGGCCGGGGCGGAGGCGGCGGCACCGGAGCAGGCCGCGAGGCCCGTCGTCAGCGCGGCGGCAGCGAGAAGCGCCCCGACTCTGGTCCAACGAGTGATGTGCGGTCTGGTCATGATTCGATTCCTGTGTCTGTCGTGCGGATGGAGAGGAGGAGGAGTGCGGGGGCTCAGCCGAGGACTCGGCCGAGGAAGTCGCGGGTCCGCGGATTCTGCGGGCGGTCGAGGACCTCGCTCGGGCTGCCCTGCTCGACGACGAGGCCGTCGTCGACGAACACCACCCGGTCGGCGACCTCGCGGGCGAAGCCGATCTCGTGGGTCACGACGATGAGGGTGCGGCCGCTCTCGGCCAGCGACCGGATGACCTGCAGCACCTCCCCGACGAGCTCGGGATCGAGAGCCGAGGTCGGCTCGTCGAAGAGGATCACCTCGGGGTCGAGCGCGAGCGCACGCGCGATGGCCACGCGCTGCTGCTGGCCGCCGGAGAGCTGCCTCGGATAGGCCGCCGCCTTGTCGGCGAGACGGACGTGCTCGAGCAGGGCGCGTGCCCGCTCGCGGGCCTCCGCGGGCGGCTGCCCCTGCGAGATCGGCGCCTCGGTGACGTTCTCGAGGATCGTCAGGTGCGGGAAGAGGTTGAAGCTCTGGAAGACGAAGCCGATCCTCGCCCTCTGGCGCAGGATCTCCTTCTCGCGCAGCTCCTTGAGCCGACCGCCGCGCAGCCGCACCCCGATCAGCTCGCCGTTCACGGAGACGAACCCCTCGTCGAGCTTCTCGAGATGGTTGATCGCCCGCAGCAGGGTCGACTTGCCCGAGCCGCTCGGACCGAGGATGACCGTGACGGTGCCCGCCTCGACGCGCAGGTCGACTCCCCGGAGCACGGTCCGGTCGCCGTAGGACTTGGTCGCGTTGTGGATCTCGATGGCGGCGGTCATCGCGCACTCCTCAGGCCGGCGAGCGAGCGCCGCACCCGCTGGAGGGGCGTGGGCGCGAGCTCCCGGTGCGCGCCGCGGGCGTAGAAGCGCTCGATGTAGAACTGCACGACCGAGATCGCCGAGGTCAGCACCAGGTACCAGATCGTCGCGACGACGAGCAGGGGGATGATGTCCGTCGGGTACGTGCTGCCGAGGTTCTGAGCGACCCCGAACAGATCGAGCAGCGAGACGTAGAACAGCAGCGAGCTCGCCTTCAGCAGGCCGATGATCTGGTTCACGTAGGCGGGCACGATCGAGCGGAGCGCCTGCGGGAGGACGATGCGGGTGAACTGGCGGCGCTGCGGGATCCCGAGCGCCTTCGCCGCTTCGTGCTGCCCCTGATCGACCGCGAGCACCCCGGAACGGACGACCTCGGCGCTGTAGGCGATCTCGGACAGGCTCAGGCCGATCACGCCGAGGGCGAGCGGAGGCAGCAGCGACACCGTCGGCACCGACCACTGCGGACCGAAGGGGATGCCGATGCCGACGGTCGGATACAGGTTGCCGAGATTGAACAGGAAGATGAGGACGAGGATCAGCGGCACCGAGCGGAACAGCCAGATGTAGACCCAGCTGAGCGTCGACAGCACCGGATTGCCCGAGAGCCGGGCTACTGCGACGACGATGCCTCCGACGAAGCTGATCACGGCGCTGATGGCGGTGGCGAGGAGCGTCAGCTGCAGCCCCTTCAGGATCGCCGGACTGAAGAGCCAGGTCCCGACCTTCGGCCACTCCCACGACGGGTTCGTGAAGAGGGTCTGTCCGGCGTTCAGCAGGAGCACGAGGACCAGTGCGGCGACCACCCAGCGCACCGGGTGGCGCAGCGGCAGCACCGGCCGCTCGCCGAGTCGGGCGAGGTCGATGCCTCCGGGAAGGGGGCCGGACGTGTCCCGCGGTCGAGGCGGCGCGATCGTGCCGCTCATGAGGCACGCCCCGTGACGCGACCGCGCAGGCGTGCTCCGCCGTCGGGCAGGGACGCGGTGAGCTGCGCGAAGGAGTCGTCGTGCGCGGTCCGGATCCTCGCGACGTCGAGCGGCCGATCGGTGAGCGTCCGCGCATAGCCGTGCAGGACGACCACCTCCGGAGGCTGGGTCACGTCGTAGAGCGGTGTGTAGCCCGCGGTGAGGTAGAGCCGCTGCGCCTCCGGCTGGAGCGGCCCGGTCGTGAGGTAGACGGTCGAGTAGCCGAGCCGGCGGGCCTCCGCCTCGAGCTCTGCGACCACGCGCAGGGCGAGTCCCTGCCGACGGTGCGCCGAGGATGTCCAGATGCGCTTGAGCTCGGCGGTCGTGTCGTCGAATCTCTTCAGCGCGCCTCCGGCGATCGCGGTGCCGTCGCGCAGAAGCAGGACGAAGGATCCCTCCGGCGGGGCGAACACCTCGCTCGGGTAGCGCGCGAGCTCGGCCGATGCCGGCTCGCCCCAGGCGGTGCCGTAGCGGGTGTCGTACTCGCGCTCGAGCTCGTCGAGCAGGGGCCGGGCCCGCGGGTCATCGGCCCGCACATGGACGAACTCGTCGGCCGCGACGGTGTCAGACGAGGACACGAGCGGCCTCCTCGGCGGCCTGGGCGGCCGCGGCGTCGCGTCGAGCGACCTCCTCGCGCACCAGCGGTATCACGTGGCGACCGAAGTCGAGGGTGTCGTCGACGTAGTCGTAGCCGCGCGCCGAGATGATGTCGACCCCGAGATCGACGTAGTCGAGCAGCGCGGCGGCCACCGTCTCCGGTGTCCCGACGAGGGCGTTCGAGTTGCCGCGCGCTCCCGCGGCGACTCCCGCCCTGGTCCAGAGCGCGCGATCGAAACGGTCGCCTGCGGCGGCGATCGCGAGGAGGCGCTGCGAGCCGGTGTTCTCCGGCGCGGCGAGGCCTCCGGGGGCGGTCTCGCGGGTGCGCGCCTCGATGCGGCGGAGGATCCCCTCCGCCTTCTCCCAGGCCTGCTCCTCGGTGGCCCCGAGGATGGGTCGGAAGGCGACCTGGATGCGCGGCGCGACGTCGCGGCCGGCCGCCGCCGCCGCCTCCCGGATGCTGCGGATCTGCTCGGCGGTGTCCCGCAGCGGCTCGCCCCAGAGCGCGTAGACGTCGCTCTCGGCGGCACCGACGGACAGAGCGGCGGGAGAGGAGCCTCCGAACGAGATCTGCGGCCGAGGCTGCTGCACCGGCCAGACGTCGCTGACGAACCGGGAGAAGCGGTAGTGCTCCCCGACGTGATCGAACGGCTCACGGGTCGTCCAGACCTGCTTGACGATCCTGATGTACTCGGCGGTGCGCGCGTAGCGCTCGTCCTTGCTCAGGTAGTCGCCCTCCGCGGCCTGGTCCGCGTCCGACCCGCCCGTGATCACGTGGACGCTCAGGCGGCCTCCACTCAGCTGATCGAGGGTCGCGAAGGCTTTCGCCGCGACCGTGGGGTAGGAGACGTTGGGCCGGTGCGCCAGCAGCAGCTGGATGCGCTCGAGCCGCGACGCGATGAAAGCGGCGGCGACGGCGGGGTCGGGGGCTCCGGAGTGGTAGGCGAACAGGATGCGGTCCCACCCGCTGTCCTCATGAGCCGCGGCCAGACGCACCGTGTACTCCGGGTCGAAGCTCGCGCCGCTGCGTGCTCGTGTCTCGCTGCCGTCGTTGAGCGCGGCGATGCCGAGGAATTCGATGGGCACTCGAGGCTCCTGCCTGTCGGGGCGCACCGTTCTGCACGCCGTGGGGGCCGACGCTAGGGTCCGCGGCCACCCGGCTCCAACCCGCCGCTACACACTTCTTCACATCGTCACGAGTCGTCACAGAGCGGCGTCCTCACGGGGGAAGGGTCATCGTGGACGCATGTCAGCGCCATCGGACGGGACCCGCTCCCTCGTGATCGTCGGGGGAGGTCCCCGCGCGGTCGGGGTCCTCGAGCGCCTCGCCGCGAACGCCGCCGAGGACGCCCTCGGGCCGGCCGCGCTCGTCGTCCACGTCGTCGACCCGTACCCCGTCGGCCCCGGCCGGATCTGGCGCTACGAGCAGTCGCCGCTGCTGAAGCTCAACTCGCTCGCAGCCGACGTGACGATGTTCACCGACGCGAGCGCGACGATCGAGGGGCCGGTGCGCCCCGGACCCTCGCTGATCGAGTGGGCGGAGGCGGTGCGGGCCGGCCGGATCGCGCTCGCAGAGGGCGACGAAGCCGTGCGCCGCGAGCTCGACGGGCTCCGCGCCGACAGCTTCCCCACCCGCCGGCTGCAGAGCCTCTATCTGCGCTGGTTCCACCGGGAGGCGCTCGCCGCTCTCCGCCCTGACGTCGAGGTCCGCGAGCACGCGGCGCGCGTCGTCGAGGTGCTCGGCCGCGACGACGGTGCGCAGCGGGTCGTCCTCGACTCCGGCGACGTGATCGAGGCGGACCTGGTCCTGTTCTCGCTCGGGCACAGCGGCGCTCTGCCGACGGTCGACGAGACCCGGCTGGCCGGGTTCGCCGAGCGCCACGGCCTCGCCTACCTGCCGCCGTCGTTCACGGCCGACGCCGACCTCGGATCCCTCCGCGCCGGACACGACGTGATCGTGCGCGGCCTCGGCCTCGTCGCGGTCGACCTCCTGGTGCTGCTCACCGAGGGCCGGGGCGGCCGCTTCGAACGGGACGACGCCGGCGGACTGCGCTACCACCCGTCGGGACGTGAGCCGCGCATCCTGATCGGCAGCCGCCGCGGGGTCCCCTACCACTCGAAGATCGGCTCGACGCTCCAGGGAGCCGCGCCCGAGCCCCGCTGGTTCTCGGCGTCCGTCGTCGAGGAGCTGCGCTCGCGACACCGCCCGCTCGACTTCAGCGAGGACGTCTGGCCCCTGATCGCCCAGGAGATGCTCTGGGGCTACTACCGTGAGCTCTTCACCGGGCACCCCGACCGGGTGAGCACCGACTGGACGCACTTCTCGGAGGTGTTCTCGCGGCTCGACCCGCGCGCCTCGGTCCTCGCCGGCTCCCGCGGCCCGCGACCCGAAGCGGGACAGGGGTACGCTCTCCCCGCACTCGGGGCCGACGCCGAGCGGGTCCTCGGAGATGCGCGGACCCTGACCGCGCTCGTCGCGGACACTGTGCCGGACAGCCTCGACAGGCTGCTCCTCCCCGATCTCGACCGCCCGTTCGCCGATGTGCGGTTCGCCGACGGCTCGGCGCTGCAGGAGGCGGTGCGCGCCTACATCCGGGACGACCTGGCTCTGCGCAGCGGGCAGGAGCACAGCGCCACGATGGCGCTCTTCCTCGCGCTTCTGCGCAGCCACTTCCTCGTCGCCGATCTCACCGCGTCCGCGAGGTGGACGCCCCGCTCGCGGATCGAGGATCTGCACGGATGGTGGCTCGGCTGGTTCAGCTTCCTCGCGAGCGGGCCGCCCGCGCACCGTCTCGAGGAGCTGCTCGCACTCTCGGACGCGGGCGTCGTCGACTTCCTCGGCCCGGGCATCCGTGTGGAGACCTCCGAAGAGGAGGGCCGCTTCGTCGCGAGCGGCGGGGCGACCGATCAGGTCGTCCTCGCTGACGCTCTCGTCGACGCGCGCCTCCCCCGGACGTCCGTTGCGAGGAGTGACGACGCGCTGATGCGAGCGCTCGTCGCGTCGGGGTCGGCGGTCGAGGACCTCGTCGACGTCGGCGACACTCTCCTGTCGACCGGGAGGCTGCGCGTGCACCAGGACGACACCCTGCTGCGCTCGACGGCGGGAGGCCGCGTCGGCCGCCGGTACGCGATCGGCCCGTACACCGACTCGCCGTTCGTCGGCGCCTTCTCCCGGCCGGGCACGAACGCGGTGTCGTTCCGCGAGAACGACAAGGTCGCGCGCGCGCTGCTGCGCCGCCTCCGCGCACTCGACGACGAGGAGCTCGTCCGAGCCGGCACCCTGATCCGAGGAGCACGATGACCGCCGCCCCACCCCTCAGCCTCGCCGTCGCCCTCGAGGGCGCCGGCTGGCACCCCGCGTCCTGGCGCGAGCCTGGCGCCCGTCCCGACGCGCTCTTCACCGGCGCGTACTGGGCGGACATCGTGCAGCGGGCGGAGCGCGGCGGGATCGACTTCGTGACGATCGAGGACTCCTTCGCCCTGCAATCGGCGGACCCCTTCCTGGCCGACGACCGCACCGACGAGGTCCGCGGCCGGCTCGACGCGCTGCTGATCGCCTCCTACGTCGCCCCCCTCACGAGCCGCATCGGTCTCGTGCCCACGGTCACCGTGACGCACACGGAGCCCTTCCACGTGTCGAAGGCCGTCGCGACGCTCGACCACCTGAGCCGGGGGCGGGGCGGTTGGCAGGTCAGGGTGTCGTCACGCGTCGACGAAGCCTCGCACGTCGGACGACGAATCGCGGCGATCGTGCCGCCGGAGCCGGGCACGCCCCTTCTCGAGGACCCCGCGATCCGCGCCGTCGTCGACGAGCTCTTCGAGGAGGCGGCCGACGCCGTCGAGGTCGCACGGAGACTCTGGGACAGCTGGGAGGACGACGCCGAGATCCGCGACGTCGCCACCGATCGCTTCCTCGACGCCGACAAGGTGCACCGCGTCGACTTCGCAGGACGCTGGTTCTCGGTGCGCGGCCCCGCGATCACTCCCCGGCCGCCGCAGGGGCAGCCCGTCGTCGCCGCGCTCGCACACGCCGACATCCCCTACCGTTTCGCCGCGCGCTCGGCCGACGTCGTCTTCGCGACGCCTCAGAACGCAGCGGACGCCGAGAGGATCCTCCAGGAGATCGCCGAGGCGGAGCGCGGGGCGGGGCGCACGGGCGAGCGACTGCGGGTCCTCGCCGACCTCGTCGTCGTCCTCGACACCCCGGCGGAGTCCGCCGCGGCCAGACTCTCGCGCCTCGACGCTCTCGGCCGACCGCTCACCGGCGACGCCGCCGTCGCCGCCGGGTCGGCCGCGTCCGTCGCCGACCGCATCGCCGAGCTCTCACGGCTCGGCTACGACGGCGTCCGCCTCCGACCCGCGGTTCTCGCCACCGATCTGCCGCTGATCGCCGACGACCTCGTGCCCGAGCTGCGCCGACGCGGTCTGCTCGTCGGGACGGAGGAGGGCCGCACCCTCCGCTCAGCCCTGGGCCTGCCCACGTCGATCCCGAACCGCTACGCCTCCGAGGAGCAGTCATGACGCGGCGACCGAAGCAGATCGTCCTCGCCGCCTACGTGGGCGGGGTGAACGAGCACACCCTGTGGGAGCACCCCGACGCCGGCAGCCAGGTCGACTTCTCGACGTTCCGCCGCGTCGCAGAGACCGCGGAGCGCGGGCGGTTCGACTACTTCTTCCTCGCCGAGGGTCTGGCACTGCGGGAGCGCGCGGGGCGCCCGTTCGACCATGACATCGCCGGACGACCGGACACTCTGCCGCTCCTCGCCGCGCTGGCCGCGGTCACGGAGCACATCGGCCTGGTCGGCACGCTCAACGCGACGTTCAACGAGCCCTTCGAGCTCGCCCGTCAGATCGCGACCCTCGACCACCTCTCAGGCGGACGAGCGGGGTGGAACGTGGTCACGTCCTTCGACGCCTTCACGGGCGCGAACTTCCGCCGCGGCGGCTTCCTCGACCGCGCCGACCGCTACGCCCGTGCCGAGGAGGCCGTCCGCGCGGTGACGACGCTCTGGGACACCTGGACCTCCGACGCCGTGCGAGCCGATGCCCCCTCCGGCGAGTTCCTCGCCGACTCGTCGACGGGGTCGTTCGCCGTCTCGAGCAGCCAGTTCGACGTCTCCGGCCGTTTCACCGTGCCGCGCAGCCCGCAGGGCCGCCCGGTGATCGTGCAGGCGGGCGTCTCTCCGCAGGGTCGCGACTTCGCGGCGTCGAGCGCCGACGTGATCTTCTCCCCCTACCACCGGGGACCTGAGGCGCACGAGTTCGCGCGCGACATCGCGGCCCGGGTCGCGGCGGCGGGTCGCCCGGCCGGCTCCGTGCGGATCCTCCCGTCAGCCGCCGTCGTCCTCGGCGGCACCGCTGCGGAGGCGGAGGAGAGAGCGCGGTGGATCCGCGATCAGCAACTCACACCGCGCACGATCCAGGTGCTCTTCGAGCAGGTCTGGAACCGGGACCTGTCGGGCTTCGACGTCGACGGGCCGGTACCCGATCTCGAGCCCGACCTCGAGGCGCCGCCGCTGATCGAGGGCCGCGCACTGATCCACGGTGATCGCGCGGGGACCGTGCGCGCCTGGCGTGCGCTCGCTCAGGAGCGCGACCTCACCCTCCGCGGTCTCGCCGAGACCGTCTTCGACCGCACGGAGTACGTGGGCACGGCTGAGCAGGTCGCCGACCGTCTCGACGAGTTCGTGCAGAGCGGAGGCGGCGACGGGGTCGTCCTCGGATCGCACCTGCACCCGGGTGGTCTGGACGAGTTCGTCGACCGCGTCGTGCCGCTGCTGCAGGAGCGCGGTTCGCTGCGCACCGAGTACGAGGGCACGACCCTGCGGGAGAACCTCGGCCTGGAGATCCCCGCCCGGCCGTGACCTCATCCCCTCCGCCCCCTCTCCGACCTCCGAAGGAAGACCATGACCGACGCCTACTACGACCGCGCAGCCGACCGCCGCTACACCGCCGCCTACAAGAAGGAGACCCCCGACGTCCTTGCGGCGTTCACCGCCTTCGACACCGCCGTCTTCGCTCCGCAGGGTCGCGAGATTCCGCTCAAGTACCGCGAGCTCATCGCCTACGCCGTGGGCATCAGCAAGCAGTGCGTCTACTGCATCGACGGCCACGGCCAGAACGCCGTGCGCGCCGGTGCGACCGAGACCGAGCTCGCCGAATCAGCCTGGGTCGCGGCCGCCATCGGAGCCGGAGCCGCCTTCGCGCACGGCCGACTCGGCTTCAAGCTGACCGAGGACCACCCGCACTGATCGTGCCCCCGCCCCAGTCCCTCCTACCGATCGGCCGATCATGACGAACGAACCCGCCTTCAGCATCACCCTCACCCCCTTCGACGAGGACTACTCGCCGGCCCAGAGCTCCCGGATCACCACCAACTTCGCGAATCTGGCCCGCGGCGAGCGCCGCCGGGAGAACCTCCGGACCGCGCTGCGGATGATCGACGACCGGTTGAACGATCTCGTGCCGGGCGACGATCCGAGCCGCGGCCGCTACACGGTCGGGCTCGACATCGTCTCCGTCGGGCTGCGGCTCACCACGGACGGCGAGGACCGGGAGTTCCCCCTGCTGGAGGTCCTGCGCACCCGGATCCTCGACCGCCGCACCGGCCGATGTCAGCCGGGGACACTGGGGAACAACTTCTCCTCCTACCTCCGCGACCACGACTTCAGCGTGCGGCTGCCGGCGGTCAACGCCGCGCAGGCCGGCTTCACCGTCCCCGACGACTTCGGCGTCCTGCACGGCGCGCTCTTCCAGCACTTCCGGTACTCCGCGCAGTACGCGGAGCTCTCGTCGACGCCGCCCGTCATCTGCATCAGCGTCTCGACGAGCAGGACGTACCGGCGCACCGGGACCCTCCATCCGATCCTCGGCGTCGAGTACCGGCAGGACGAGCTCTCGCTGACCGACCGGTACTTCGCGGAGATGGGCCTCGGGGTCCGCTTCTTCATGCCGCCCGGCAGCACGGCGCCGCTCGCGTTCTACTGCGGCGGCGACCTGCTGGAGGACTACTCGGACCTCCAGCTCATCGCCACCATCAGCACGATGGAGACGTTCCAGAGGATCTACCGGCCCGAGATCTACGGCGCGCGCTCGGCCGCCGCCGACGTCTACCGGCCGGACCTGGAGCAGCAGGACTACGTGCGGCCCGCGGTCTCCTACGACCGCGAGGAGCGCGGTCGGCTCGCGGTCGAGCAGGGGCGGTTCGCGGAGGAGCACCTCATGAAGCCGCACGGGGAGCGGCTGCGGCAGTGGGCCGCCGGGTACGCGGGAGCGGTCCGATGAGCGCCCGCGGATCCTCGACGTCCCTCCCGCTCCTGCCCACCTCGATCGCCGGCAGCCTGCCGAAGCCGTCGTGGCTCGCGCAGCCGGAGACCCTGTGGTCCCCGTGGCGCCTGACCGGCGACGCCCTGGCCGAGGGCAAGCAGGACGCCCTGCGCGCCGCCGTCCACGAGCAGCACCACCGGGGCCTGGACATCGTCAGTGACGGGGAGCAGACCCGGCAGCACTTCGTCACGACGTTCATCGAGCACCTCACGGGTGTCGACTTCGAGCGGCGCGAGACGGTGCGCATCCGCGACCGGTACGACGCGAGCGTGCCGACCGTCGTCGGCGCCGTGGGGCTCGAGAGGCCCGTGTTCGCCGACGACGCCCGGTTCCTGCGCGAGCAGACCGATCAGCCCATCAAGTGGGCGCTGCCCGGCCCGATGACGATGATCGACACCCTCTCCGACCGGCACTACGGGAGCCGCGAGAAGCTGGCGTGGGAGTTCGCGACCATCCTCAACGAGGAGGCGCGAGCCCTCCAGGACGCCGGAGTCGACATCGTCCAGTTCGACGAGCCCGCCTTCACCGTCTTCTTCGACGAGGTGCACGACTGGGGTGTGGCCGCGCTGGAGAGGGCGGCGGAGGGACTCCGCATCGAGACCGCGGTGCACATCTGCTACGGCTACGGGATCAAGGCGAACACCGACTGGAAGGCGACCCTCGGGTCGGAGTGGCGGCAGTACGAGGAGTCGTTGCCGCTCCTCCAGCAGTCCTCGCTCGACATCGTCTCGCTGGAGAGCCACCACTCCCACGTGCCGATGGAGCTGATCGAGCTCGTCCGCGGCAAGAAGGTCATGCTCGGAGCGATCGACGTGGCGAGCGGGACCGTCGAGACGCCCGAGGAGGTCGCCGACACCCTGCGACGCGCCCTCCGGTTCGTCGACGCGGACCTGCTCCTCCCGAGCACGAACTGCGGCATGGCGCCGCTGCCCCGCGACCTCGCCTGGGGGAAGCTCAGCGCGCTGAGCGCGGGAGCGGCGATCGTCCGCGAGGAGCTCGCGCCCTGACGGGCCTCCGGGGAGACGGGTCGCGGCCGGCCCGTCTCCCCGCACGTCCTGTCCGCCTCACCCCTCCGCTCGCGCCTCCTGCGCCGCGATGTCCTTCATCGCCAGGTCCGCCCGGCGGAACTGGTCCGTCTCCGGGAGCGCGAGGTGCAGTCCGGCGACGGTCGTCAGCGAGACCGTCACCTCGGCCACGGTCACGTCGAGGACGTGCCCGCCCCTCTCGCGGGCGTCGTCGACGTAGTGCAGGTGGTACCCGGGGACCGACACGGCCTGCTCGAACTGCGGAGTGCGGAACCCCGCGATCGTGCCGCGGGTGTCGGCGATGCCGGTGACGCTCTGGTGGGCGGTCGCCTCGATCAGGGGCGGGTACGGCTCGGTCTGCGCGCCCACGGTCCGGGTGCGGACCTCGGTGAACCGGCCGTCGATCCGCAGGGCGACGGGGATGTTCCCGCCGTCGACCGCGTCGTCGATCAGCCGGGTGAGGCCGGCGAGACCGGTCGGCTCCCCCACCGTGAACGTCGTGGTCGCGTGGAAGGGCAGCACGGCGGCGAAGGGCGTCCGGTCGTCGCCGTCCGCGACCTGGACGGAGCCGTCGCTGCGCAGGTGGTAGCAGACGCCGTCGACGATCACCATCTCGCCGTCCAGGTGGTTGAAGGTGCCCAGCCCGAGGTCGCCGTGGGTGAGCAGCTCGCCGATCGTCAGGTCCCCGTCGTAGACCCCGGCCAGCAGGGCGGCCATGGTCGAGCTCTGGTAGATCGCGTAGTCGTCGGTCGAGTCGACCGTGTGCGTGCTCATTCGAAGGCGTCCTCGACCAGGTGGGCGGCGATGTCGACGTTGCGGCTGTAGTCCACCGCGACGTCGATGATCGAGACGCCCGGCTCGGCGAGGGAGGCGCGGAAGGCCTCCTCGAACTCGGCGAGGCCGCTCACCCGCCTGCCCGTGGCGCCGAACGCCGCGGCGAACTTCTCGATGTCGTAGTCGCCGAGCTGGACCCCGGACTTGCGGCCGTACTTCAGCAGCTGCTGGAAGCCGACCATGTCGTAGGTGTCGTCCCGCATGATCACGTGCGTGAACGAGAGGCCGAGCCGCGTCGCCGTCTCGATCTCCGTCGCGGAGAACAGGAACCCTCCGTCACCCGAGACGGAGACCACCGGGGTCCCGGGGCGCAGGAGGCTCGCCGCCATGCCCCACGGGAAGGAGACGCCGAGGGTCTGCTGCCCGTTCGAGAAGAGCAGGTGCTTGGGCTCGTACACGCGGAAGTGCCGGGCCATGAAGATGTAGTTCGAGCCGATGTCGCAGGCCACGGTGGCGTCGTCCGAGAGCAGGTCGCGCATCAGGAGCACGAGGCGGGCGGGATCGACGGTCCCGGGAGCCGCCTCGGCCGTCCGCGCCGCGTCGTCGATCCGCTCCAGCTCGCTCCGGTGCCGGGCGACCCGGTCGGCCGCGTCCTCGTCGAGCTGCAGGCCGGAGACGAGGGGCGTGAGGGCCGCGACCGTCTGCGCGAGATCGCCCTTCAGCTCCAGCGCCGGCAGGTAGTGGTTGTCCAGCGGGGCGTCGACGGAGTCGATGTGGACGATCCGGCGGTCGACGTCGCTGTTCCAGATCACCGGGTCGTACTCGACGGCGTCGTAGCCGATCGCGACGACGAGGTCGGACTCGGCGAGGGCGAGGTCGGCGGGCTGATTCTTGAACAGGCCGACGCGGCCCAGGTAGTGGTCCTCGAGCTCGCGGGAGACGAGGCCGGCCGCCTGGAACGTCTCGATCACCGGCAGCTCCGTCTCGCTGATCAGGGCCCGCAGTGCCGCCACGGTCGCCGGCTCCGACGCGCGGAGTCCCACGAGGAGGACGGGCCGCTCCGCGGTGTTGATCAGGTCGGCGGCGTGCGTGAGGTCCTCGGCGCGCGCCGGACCGCTCGTCGGCCCCGTGGCCGCCCGGGTGATGACCTGCGAGGTCGGCGCGGCCATCACGCTGGCCGACAGGACGACCGCCGCGGCGCCTCGGGGCTCGGTGACCGCGGCGCGGAAGGCGTTGCTGACCGCCTCCGAGACGTCGTCCGGATCCGTCGACTCGACCGTGTACTTCGTCACGGTGGTGAGGAAGGCGGCCGCGTCCATCGACTGGTGCGTGCGCTTGAGGCGGTCGGAGAGCTGCACGGCCCCGGCGAGCGCGACGACCGGGTCCTGCTCCGTGTTGGCCGTGAGCAGGCCGGTGGCGAGGTTGGTCGTGCCGGGGCCGGAGGTCACGAGGACGACCCCCGGGCTGCCCGTCAGCCGTCCCACCGCGGCGGCCATGAAGGCGGCGTTCTGCTCGTGCCGGCAGACGATCAGCTCCGGCCCCTCGTCGGCGAGGACGTCGAAGACCGCGTCGATCTTCGCTCCCGGGATCCCGAAGACGTACTTCACGCCGTTGGCGGTCAGGGTCTCGATCACCCGCCGTGCACTGCGCGTCTCGACGTTCGGCTGCTCCATGGTCCGCTCCGCTCTCTCCTCGGTTGTACCGACGAGCGTAGGAACGGGGGCACCCGGAGCGACCCGGTCAGATGACTCGTTCCCACCGGTGCATCTCCGGCGGCGTACCGATCGCAGTGACGGTGCGCTCGGGCGGGACACGCTCGGCTCCCCCGCCGACGGTCTGCTCCGAGAGTCGTCCGACGCTCGCCGCGACGTCCCCGGTCGTGATGGACTTGCCCGCATGATGATCTCTCCGCGCGAGTCCGCGCACGACACGAAGGCAGGCGTCTGATGGCCGAGGAGCGCGCGATCCTCGCGGGCGGATGCTTCTGGGGGCTCCAGGAGCTCATCCGCGACATGCCGGGCGTCTTCAGCACCCGCGCCGGTTACGCCGGCGGCAGCACGCCGAACGCGACCTACCGCCACCACGGCGACCACGCTGAGGCGGTCGAGATCGAGTTCGATCCCGAGCAGCTCTCCTACCGCGACCTGCTCGAGTTCTTCTTCCAGGTGCACGACCCGACGACGAAGAACCGTCAGGGCAACGACATCGGCACGGCCTACCGCTCCGTGATCCTCTTCCTCTCGCCTGAGCAGGAGAGGGTCGCGCGTCAGACGATCACCGAGATCGACGCGTCGGGCCGCTGGCCCGGACCGGTCGTCACCGAGGTCGAGCCCGCCGGCGAGTTCTGGGACGCCGAGGAGGAGCACCAGGACTACCTGCGCAAGCACCCCGGTGGCTACACCTGCCACTGGGTCCGGCCGAAGTGGGCGCTCGACGCCTGATCCCGGTCACGCGGGACGCGGGGCCCCGGGCTCCGCTCCCGCGGGCACGGCTCGCGCGCGGTGCGCGAAGAGAAGCACGACGGCGACCGCCGAGAGCACCAGGGCCGGCGTCGGGGCCCAGGCCGGAGCGAGCGTCACGGTCGCCGCTCCGACGACGGCTCCGACCGCGAGGCTCGCGACGATGAGCGCCTGGAGGGTCCTCGACCCGGACGAGCGCTCGGCGAGCTCCTGCATCAGGCTCGTGAGCGTGCCCGTGACGAACGTGGTCGTCAGGCCGGCGGCGCCGGAGATCCGCTTCGCGAGCACGGTCTGCAGCCCCAGCGCCGCCGCGCTGGTCGCGATGAACGCGCAGTCCACGAGCAGCGACGTGCCGCCCTGCACCGTCGGCCAGGCGACCGCGACGGCGAGCTGCAGGACGACCCCCACGAGTGCGATCGCGCGGAGCGGACGTCTCCCGTCGCCGGTCGACGGCGTGCGCGCCCGGGTCGTGCGGAACCCGGCGTAGACCGCTCCGGCGAAGAAGACGATCGCCGTGACCGCTCCGGCCGCGGTCGTCAGCCAGGCGGAGCGGGGGTACAGCCCCAGCAGCACCAGGTTGCCCGTCATGTTCGCGGTGAAGATGCCGCCGAGCAGGAGGAACGCGAACGCGTCGGTCGCGCCCGAGGCGATGGCCAGCAGCACCAGGGCGAGCCGCAGTCGCGCGGGCCCGGTCACCGCCGTCACGCGAGGCCCTCAGCCATGGAGCTGCCGCCAGGTGACGATCTGCTCTCCGCGGAGCTCGTAGCTCCCGAAGCAGCGGAGCCAGTGGCCCTTCCCCGTGTCCGAGCGGAGGTGCAGGGCGTGCTCGGTGAGGACGACGCTGCCGGCCACGGCGATCGTGACGAGGGCGATCCGGATCTCGGTGAACGCCCGATGGACCTCGTCGCACATCTCGAGGACCCGCGCCCGCCCCGCGATCTCCTGCGAGCTCGACGCGCTGTAGACGACCTCCGGATGCAGGAACGGGACGAGCTGGCGGCTGTCGCGAGCGCTCCACACCTCGAGGAAGTCGCGCACGACCAGCTCGTTCTCGATCATCGCGACGCCCCGCACCGACGCGTCCTGCCAGCTCTCGGCCATGGGTCCTCCCGCCGTCCCCGCACCGACACTCGTCGATGGCGACGAGCCTGCCCGAGAGAGCCCCGGGCGCCTACGCGTCGGATGACCCGATCTCCCCGGCGGCGGGCTCACCGCGCGTGCGCCGTCGCCAGCTCGCCCCAGTGCGTCGTCGCCCGGAGCGAGAGTGCGTCGCGCTTCATCGTCCACACCGGCCCCGTGCGGATGCCCGCCAGCCCGAGGCCGACCGCGGACCGCCCGTGGCGCTTCGTCACCGCGTCGATGGTGGCGCCGAGGCCCTTCGTGTCGAAGGCGGTGTCGAAGATCTCGAGCAGCGCATGGGAGTTCCGCGGCGACAGGTTCGTGAGGATGACGCCGGCCCGCACGTAGCGCGCGCCCTCCCGCAGCCGCGGGCGCAGGGTGCCGATCGCGGCCCTCACCATCGCCACCGGGTCGTCCGTGGGAACGGGGAAGCCGGCCAGGCCGCCGGCGGACTCGTACGGCGCGTCCGCGAACGGCGATGTCGACGCGAACACGCTCATCGTCCTGGTGACCGACTCCTGCGCGCGGAGGCGGTGGGCGGCGCGCTGCGCGTAGACGGAGAGCACCTGCTCCATGTCCGCGATCGTCGTCACGGGAGTGGCGAACGACCGGGAGAAGATCAGCTGGTCACGGACGGTGCGAGCGGCCTCGAGGGGGATGCAGTCGACGCCGCGCAGCTCGTAGACGGAGCGCTGCAGGACGACCGAGAACTTCTTGCGGATCAGCGCGGGGTCCGCGTCGCGGAGGTCGCGGACGGTGTGGATGGACAGCTCCGCGAGGCGCTTCCCTGTGCGGCCGGCGACTCCCCACAGCTCGGTGACGTGCTGCGAGGCCATGAGCGCGTCGAGCTGCTCGGGCGTGTACCAGTCGGTGTCGCAGACGCCCCCCAGGCGCGGGTGCTTCTTCGCTCCGCCCTTGTTGACGAACTTCGCGAGAGTCTTGCTCGGTCCGAAGCCGACGCAGACGGGCAGGCCGACGTTCTTCGCGACGGCCGCCCGCATCGCCCGGCCGATCTTCGCCCGCTCCGCCACGTCGCCGTCGATGCCGAGGAAGGACTCGTCGATCGAGTACACCTCCTGCCAGGCGGAGTAGCGGCCCAGCAGCTCCATGACGCGCGCGGACAGCTCGCCGTAGAGCTCGTAGTTGCTCGATCGGGCGATCACCTCCGGGAGGCGACCGGAGCGGATGAGCGGCTCGATCTGGAACCAGGGCGTGCCGTTCTCGATCCCGAGCCTCTTCACCTCGTCGGAGCGGGCGACCACGCAGCCGTCGTTGTTCGAGAGGACGACGACGGGGCGGCCCGCGAGCCTCGGATCGAACAGCCGCTCGCAGGAGACGTAGAACGAGTTCACGTCGACCAGGGCGATGCGCCGCTCAGAGCGCACGGTGCAGCCGGTGGAGGCAGACGGTGACGACGCCCCACACCTGGAGGTCGCTCAGCTCGGCGACGTGGATCGGCGGGTACTCCGGGTTCTCGGCCCGCAGCACCACTCCCCCGGGGTGCAGCTCGAGGCGCTTCACGGTCAGCTCGCCGTCGAGGATCGCGATGACCACGCTCCCGTGCGTCGGCGTGATCGACCGGTCGACCACGAGCTCGTCGCCGTCGCTGATGCCCGCGCCGACCATGCTCTCGCCCGAGACACGGACGATGAACGTCGACGTCCTATCGCGGATCAGGTGGTCGTTGAGGTCGAGGGACCCGTCGAAGTAGTCCTGCGCCGGCGACGGGAATCCCGCCGCCACGGCCTCGCTGGTGACGAGGAAGGTGACGGCGACGGCGTCCGAGGCCGGAGTCGCGATGCGCTCCACGACGGTCACGCTCATGGTCGACCCCCTCCTCGTGGTATCGAACGTGTGTTCGAACGCGTCCGAGTGTAGGTCGGGGGCACCGACATTCGGGAGGCGCTCGGCGCCGTCCTCGACCGCTCGCGGGGACGATCACCGGGGACGCCGCTGGGCGCCCGGAGGATTGGCGCGTCGGCCGACGCGGGCCCAGCCTCCCTGGAGCCTTCTCCGGCACGATCCGACCTCATCCCCTCGGAAGGAGCCCCTCCCATGCGCGCATCCCGTCCTCTTCCCGGCGACCCCTGGCCGTCGCAGATGGTCATCACGGTCGAGGACAACCCCTCGGCGCTGCTCGAGCTCCTCTGGATCCGCGAAGCGTGGGGCTTCACTCCGGCGGTCGACGGGCCTCCGCCGCTCGAGCGGTCCCCGGAGCGGGTCGGGTCGGCGGAGCCCGGCGCCGACGAGCAGCGCGCCTGGCCTCAGCTGTGGCAGGACTGCGTCGAGCATCTGGCGGTCGAGACCGGCCCGCTCCTCCGGCAGCTCTCCAGCACCGCCGACGGATCCCCCGAGCGCGCACGCCTCCTCGACCTCGCGCGCGGCCCCGGCTGGCGGGAGCGCTTCGGCGACGACTCCCTCGGAGCGCCTTTCAGCGCCTGGCACGACGAGCTGCGATCCACCCGGATGGACGCGCGGGACGTCCCGCTGGACGCCGCCCCCGAGCGGCGCTGCCTCGGCTCCCTCGTCCCCGCCTGGGAGGCCGGACTGAGGACGGTGGTCACCCTCCCCTGCCGCGGCGAGTACACCCGCGCCGTCTCCGGCTCGGTGCTGATCCTGACCGACAGCGACCACCGGGACCCGGACCGCTACGCCGCCGCGCTCCGACGGTTCGCCGACGGCTCGCCGGAGTGACGGGGCACGGATCTCCGGATCGGATGAACGCTCGCGCGCTCCGGACGGTATCCCCCTCCGAGCCGCCGATCTCCGGCGACCGCAAGTCTCGAGGAGTGCACGATGACCAGGAACATCAGAGTCGGTATCGCAGCTGTCGCCGTCGCGGGCGTGATGGCGGTGGCACCCGTGCTCGCCGGTGCGAGCAGCGTCGCTCCCGCCGCGGCGACCAGCGACTCCAGCAGCGCGTCGGACAGGAACCTGATCAACGCGGTCCGCTCCGTGGCGGCGAAGCTGCGGGTCGTCGGACTCTCCGACGGCGGCACGAAGCTCGTGCAGTTCAACCCGACCAAGCCCGGCAAGGTCACGAACCGCGTCGCCGTCACCGGCCTCACCGGCGGCGACACCGCGCTCATCGGCATCGACTACCGGGTCCAGGACGGCGCCCTCTACGGCGTCGGCGACAACGCGGCGAGCGCCGGCGTCTACTCCATCAACCCGTCCACCGGCGTGGCCACCCAGGTGACCCGTCTCACCGTGGCGCTGAGCGGCACCTCCTTCGGCGTCGACTTCAACCCCGCCGCGAACGCGCTCCGCGTGGTCAGCGACACAGGCCAGAACCTCCGTCAGCCGTTCGCCACCGCGGGCGCCGCGACGGTCGCCGACGGCACGCTCAGCTACGCCGCGCCCGCCGTGGCCACCGGTGTCGCCGGGGCCGCGTACACGAACAACGACCTCGACGCGAACAGCGCGACCACCCTGTTCGTCCTCGACACGGCCCTCGACCAGATCGCCATCCAGTCCCCGGCCAACGCCGGCACCCTGGCGCCGACCGGGAAGCTCGGCCTCGACGCAGCGGGTGCGACCGGCTTCGACATCTACTCCGTCCTCCGCAACGGCAGCTCCATCGGCTCGGTCGGCCTCGCCGCCGTCAACGGGTCGCTCTACGAGATCGGACTGCTGAACGGCACGGCGACTCCGCTCGGCGCCATCGGCGCGGACGTCACGGACATCGCCGTCCCGCTCGTCCAGCGCTGACCCGAAAGGCTCCCGGCGACCGCGCCCCTGCCGACCGACGCTCCCGGTGAGCGCCGGTCGGCAGGACGCCGGTCGGCAGGACGCTCCGGCGGGCCGCCGGGGCCGAGAGCCCTCGTCGGAAAGTTCACTCAGCTATGCATCACCGTTCACCCACCGATGCGGCGATGAGGAGTGAGATGAGCGTGCCCCTTTCCGGGGTCTCACCTCTCAAGGAGTCCACGACGTGACACGACTGTTCCGCTCCGCGAACCGCGGACGCTCCGCTCTGGCCCTCTCGGCCGCTGCTCTGGTCTGCGCCGCCGCCCTGGCCGCACCCGGCGCCGCCACTGCCGTCGGTGCCGCCGACCTCTCCGCCACCGGCGGAGCCGCCCGCATCTCCCCGGTCGACGCCGACCTCTCCGACTCGCTGCGCGCAGCGGTGAAGGAGCAGGACGCGAAGAACGTCATCCTCCTCATCGGGGACGGCATGGGCGATTCGGAGATCACCGTCGCCCGCAACTACCAGTACGGAGCGGCCGGCCGCTTCCCCGGGATCGACGCCCTGCCGATCACCGGCCAGTACACGACCTACTCGCTCTACCGCGCGGACGACCCGGCGACGGGCGCCGTCAAGGGCGCCCCGGACTACGTGCCCGACTCCGCCGCCACCGGCAGCGCCTGGGCCACCGGCACCAAGACCTACGACAACGCCATCTCGGTCGACATCGACCAGCAGCGCAAGGACACCCTCCTCGAGATCGCGAAGGCGAACGGCCTGAAGACCGGCAACGTCACCACCGCCGAGATCCAGGACGCCACCCCGGCCGTGCAGGCCGCCCACGTCGACGCCCGCAGCTGCTACGGACCCGACAGCGCGAGCTGCGGCGACGACGCGCTGGAGAACGGCGGACTCGGCTCGATCAGCGAGCAGATCCTCGACACCCGCGCCGACCTGACCCTCGGCGGAGGGTCGGCCAGCTTCGCGCAGGTCGCCCGCGCCGGCGACTGGAGCGGCGAGCCGCTGTTCCAGCAGGCCGCGGAGCGCGGCTTCCAGGTGCTCGGGGACGCCACGACTCCCGCCACCGCCGCGCAGCTCGACGCGCTGACCGTCGCCGACCAGGACGCGCCCGTGCTCGGACTGTTCAACTCCGGCAACCTGCCCGTCCGCTACGCGCCCACCCCGGCGACGGTCGGCGGAGCGGACGCCGCCCCGCAGACCTGCGTCGCGAACCCCGACCGTCCGGCCGAGCAGCCGACGCTCCGCTCCATGACCGAGAAGGCGATCGACCTCCTCGACACCGGCGACCAGGGCTTCTTCCTCCAGGTCGAGGGCGCGAGCATCGACAAGCAGGACCACGCCGCGAACGCGTGCGGCCAGATCGGCGAGACCGTCGACCTCGACGAGGCCGTCCAGGCCGCGCTCGCGTTCGCCGAGGCGGACGGCAACACCCTCGTCATCGTCACCGCCGACCACGCCCACTCCAGCCAGATCGTCGACTCCACCCCGCCGACCTCGCTCAGCACCGCGCTGAAGACCGCCGACGGCAGCACCATGAAGGTGTCGTACGGCACCGCCGCCGAGGGCGGATCGCAGCAGCACACCGGAACGCAGCTGCGCATCGCCGCCTACGGGCCGGGCGCGGCGAACGTCGCCGGGCTCACCGACCAGACCGACACGTTCTTCACCATCACGAACGCGCTCGGAGTGGACCGCGACATCCGCTCGATGAGCTTCGGAGCCACCGCCGAGCTCTCCGGCTCGTCGTTCGCCCCCGGAGCCGACGTCACTCTCACCGCGAGGGGCTTCAACGGAGACACGCAGCTGATCGGCTCCGCGCCCCTCTTCACGGACCGCACCGCGACCCGCGACCTCGCCGGCGGCGGCCTCACCGTCACGGCGAAGGCGCCCGCCACGCCCGGCGACTACAGCGTCACGGTGACCGGCGACCAGACCGGCAAGGCGATCACCCTGCCGTTCACCGTCACCGAGCGCCCGAAGTCGAGCACCCCCATCACCGACAAGGTCAAGGACATCGGCGGGAAGCTGATCGACAAGATCCGCCAGCACTGAGCACTCGTCGGCCCGGCTCCTCTGGAGGAGCGCGGGCCGACGGAGTCGCGGGAAGGGCCGTCCCTCGGGGCGGCCCTTCCTCGCGTCCGGGGGGGGTCGGCACGACCGGACCGGTGAGCCCGCCTCCGATCAGGACGCGCCGACTCCCGGCGACCGGTCGCGATGCGGCACGGCCCCCGCGCGCTGCACGATCGAGCGGATCAGCGCTTCGAGCAGCAGCGCCGCCCGGCTCGCTGTCAGCGGGGTGGGCTGCCGATCCGACGAACCACTGCGACTCCCCTCGGAGGAACAGCCCGCTGCTCGAAAAGGTCCGGCTCATCAGAGGGAAGCGCGACTCGGCGGTCGGTGCGGTTGATGTAGAAATCGAACCCGCTGCCGTCGATCGTCCGCCGCGAGTGGAAGACGGCGCCGACCATCTCCGACGGGAGCTCGGAGGCCACTCCGGCGGCCTCGAGAAGTTCGGCGACGACATCGAGGAGGTCACCCCCTCGGAGACGGGTCGAGACGTAGGAGGCGCTGCCCGCTCCGGCCGCGCGCCGCGTCACCGCCGGCTCGCCCGCGTGCGGTCCTGTCGCGTAGCGGCGGACCACCCGCGTCTCAGGACTGCGGAGCTGGATCCCCTCGGTCCACAGGGATCCGTGCAGGTCACCCTCCAGCAGGACGTGCTCCTCCTCGAGGAGCGGGTGGAACTCCTCCACTCGGATGCCGAGGAGGTCGCGCAGAGCACCCGGGTAGCCGCTGGCGACGACGTGGTCGTTCTCGTCGGCGATCCCCGAGAAGTACGTGGTGATCAGGTTCCCGCCGCCCTCGACGTAGCCGGTCAGCTCGCGACCTGTCCGCCCGGAGACGAGGTAGAGCATCGGAGCGACGACGACGTCGTACGGGGTCAGGTCGGTGCCCGGGGTGATCACGTCCGCGCGGACGCCCGCGTCGGCGAGCGCGCGCCACCAGTCCAGCGCCTCGCGTCGGTAGCGCAGCAGCGTGCTGGGGTGCGATTCCAGCTCGCTCGCCCACCAGGAGTCCCAGTCGAACAGGACGGCGACCGGGGCCGCCTCGCGCCGGCTCCCCGCCACATCGTCCAGCCGGCGCAGCCGCTCCCCCAGCTGGACGACGTCGCGGAACAGCTGGCTGTCCTCGCCGGCGTGGGGCAGCATCGCGGAGTGGAACTTCTCCGCTCCGGCGACGGACTGCCGCCACTGGAAGTAGCAGACGGCGTCGGCGCCGTAGGCGACGTGGGTGAGGGCGTCGCGCGCCATCTCCCCCGGCTGCTTGGGCTGGTTGACCGGCTGCCAGTTCACCGCGCTGGTCGAGTGCTCCATCAGGAACCAGGGCGATCCCTGCGCGACGCCTGAGGTCAGCGCCGCTGAGAAGGCCAGCTCGTCGAAGGACTGCTCCCCGGCGAAGCGGTAGTGGTCGTTGGAGACGAAGTCGACCTCCCGCGCCCAGTCGTCGTAGGCGGCGTGGTTCTTGCCCTCCATGATCATGAAGTTGGTCGTGACCGGGATGTCGGGGGTGATCCGCCGCAGCACCTCGCGCTCGGCGACGAGGTACTCCTTCAGGGCGTCGGAGGAGAAACGGAGGAAGTCCAGGCGCTGGGTCGGGTTCGGCAGGGCCGCCACCAGACGCGGAGTGAGCACCTCCTCGAACGAGCTGTAGCGCTGCGACCAGAACGCTGTCCCCCACGCCGCGTTGAGGCCGTCGATGCCGGTGTAGCGGTGCTCGAGCCAGGTGCGGAACGCCCGCGTGGCGTCCTCGGAGTGGTCCCAGGCGTTGTGGCAGCCGAGCTCGTTGCTGACATGCCAGGCGACGATCGCGGGGTGGTCCCGGTAGCGCTCGGCGATGCGCTCGACGAGCTCGAGGGCGTGCGCTCGGAAGACCGCCGAGGTGGGACGCCAGTGCTGCCGGCCCCCGGGCGAGAGGATCCTGCCGTCGGCGGTGACGGGGAGGATCTCCGGGTGGGCCAGCGTGAGCCAGGGCGGCGGGGAGGCGGTCGCCGTCGCCAGATCGACTCCGATGCCTCCGGCGTGCAGCAGGTCGAGGACCTCGTCGAGCCAGGCGAAGTCCCACTGGTCGGGGGCGGGCTGGATCTTCGCCCAGGAGAAGATGGCGACGGAGACGACGTCGACCCCGGCCTCCTGCATCAGCCGGACGTCCTCGGCCCAGACCTCGCGCGGCCACTGATCCGGGTTGTAGTCGGCGCCGAAGGAGATGCGCGGGGTGCGCTCCTCGCCGGTGCGGAGCCATCGGTGGTTCATGGGAGCCTCTCGTCGGTGTCCGGGCGCCGTGAAGACGGCGACCGCGGGTCGTGTGGGGTCGGGTCGGGTCGAGCGCGGGTCGAGCGCGATCAGGCGGAGCGCTGGGAGAGCGGGGAGATGACGAGCTCGTCGATCCGCACGTGGCGGGGTGCGTCGACCACGAACATCGCCGAGCGGGCGATATCGGCGGGCGCGAGCATCACCGATCGGGCCGCCGCGCCGGGGACCTCGGGCCGTTGGCGCAGGAAGTCGCTGTCGATGTCCCCGGGGCAGAGGAGTGTCGCGCGGACGCCCGAGTCCGCCTCCTGGTCGTTGAGGGTGCGGACGACCGGCGCGAGCGCCGTCTTCCCGGCGCTGTAGGCGACTCCGGCGCCGGGCGAGGGGCGCCAGCCCGCGATCGAGGAGACCACGACGATCACGCCGGATGCGGCGCGCAGTCCCGGAAGTGCGGCGTCGGCACTGCGGACGACGCCGAGGAGGTTGGTCTGCACGACGCTCGCGAACTCCGCCATCGACTGGTCCGCCCACGCCCGCCGCGGGGTGTTGGCACCGGCGGAGAGAATGACGGCGTCCAGGCGGTCGGTGCCGGTCGCGGCGGCGATCGCCTCGACGCGCTCACGGGCGTCGTCCGCGGCGACGTCGAACGGCAGCTCGAGGGCGGTGCCGCCTGCGGCGCGGACGAGTCCCGCCGTCTCGGACAGCTCGGGCGCCCTGCGCCCCGAGAGGGCGACGGTCCACCCCCGCTCCCCCAGGGCCGTCGCGCAGGCGCGCCCCACTCCGCTTCCGGCTCCTGTCACCCAGGCGACTCGCATCTCCGCGTCCATGAGATCTATAATAAGCAGACTTTTCAGAACGACGGGGGTAGGACATGCTGATGGATCTCACGGATCGGGTCGTCCTGGTGACGGGTGGCGGCCGGGGCATCGGGCGGGCGCTCGCTGAGCGGTTCGCCCTCGAGGGTGCGAAGGTGGCGGCGTTCGACGTCGCCTTCCCTGAGGGCGCGCCCGAGAGCGTCCTCCAGATCGAGGGCGACGTGACCGAGCCCGACTCCGTGGCGAGCGGCGTCGCTCGCGTCGCCGAGGAGTTCGGCGGTATCGATGTCCTGGTCAACAACGCGGGCATCAACCTCGAGGGCCGGGTGGAGGATCTCGATCTGGCCGCCTGGCGCCGCTGCTTCGACGTGAACGTCGGCGGCGTGTTCCTGATGTCGCAGGCGGTGCTTCCGCATGTGAAGGCCTCCGGTCATGGACGCATCCTCAACGCGGCCTCGTTCGCGGCGATCGTCCCCTCGGTGGGCGCGGCCGCCTACGGCGCATCGAAGGCGGCCGTCGTGCAGTTCAGCCGGGTGCTCGCCGGCGAGCTGGGGCCGTGGGGCGTCACGGTCAACGCCTACGCTCCCGGTATGATCCCGAGCGCCATGAACGGTTTCGAGACGATGCCCCAGGCGGCTCAGGACCGGCTGCTCGACACGCTGACCCTCCGCCGCTGGGGCACCGCCGACAGCATCGCCGATCTGCTCGTGTTCCTCGCGAGCGACGCCGCCGACTACATCACGGGCACGCTCATCGACGTGAGCGGCGGAAAGCTCGCCACGCAGCTCCCGCAGCGCGCCTACGAGGGAGTGGTCCCACCCGTCTCATGACTCATCAACGCTCCCTCGTCGACACCATCGGCACCGCCATCGTCGGTGGAGATCCGCCGACGGGCACGGTGCTGAACATCGAGACGCTCACCCGCGAGCACGGCGTCTCGCGGTCGGTGATCCGAGAGGCTCTGCGCATCCTCGAGACGCTCGGGATGATAGTCGCCCGCCAGCGGGTGGGGATCACCGTCCTCGGCCGCGAGCACTGGCAGCTCCTGGATCCGCGGGTCATCGCCTGGCGGTCGCACACGGACGACGCGCAGATCCAGCTCCGCGAGCTCATGCAGCTGCGCACCATCATCGAGCCGGCGGCGGCGGAGCTCGCCGCGGTCCAAGGCACGGAGGAGCAGCTGACCGCGATCGTCCGGGCCGCCGAGGAGATGACCGCGACCTACCGCGACCGGCGCGTCGCCGCGTTCACGCGGGCCGACCTCGACTTCCACTCGGCGATCGTCGTCGCGGCCTCGAGCTCCGTCCTCGCGCAGCTCTCCGACACCGTCCTCGCCGCCCTCCGGCTGCGCTACTCCGGCAGCGTGCCGGTGTTCGACGAGGAGGGCGAGCGGGCCCTGGCCATCCACGTCCGGCTCGCCGACGCGCTCACCGCACGCGACGCCGGAGCAGCGGTCGGCCTCACCCGTGCGCTCGTCGATCAGACCCGGGGCCGCCTGGAGGAGCCCGTGGAGCACCCGGACGACGCGGTCGCGGCGACGCCGGGAGGCGGCGCATGAGCTCCGCCGTCCCCGCCTACTGGGAGGCCGCGGTGTGCATCCCGCCCGTGTCGCATCACGCCGAGGGCCCGCTCTGGGACCCGCGCGGCGACACGCTGATATGGGTCGACCAGTACGCGGGACTCGTCCGCTCCGCGACCCCGGAGGGTACGAGCTTCCTGCTCCGCCCCCCGATCGCCTTCGACGGTCCCGTGGGCGCCGTCGTCGGAGACGTGCGCGGCGGCTGGCTCGTCGCGGCTGCGGACGGCCTGTGGTCCCTCTCCCCAGAGGGCACCGTCTCCCCCGTCGTCGACGTCCTTCCGCGCGACGGCGTGCACCGGCGCATGAACGACGGGAAGGTCGATCCGGCCGGCCGGTTCTGGTTCGGCACGATGGCGATGGACAAGCGCTCGGGCGCCGGCTCCCTCTACGCCCTCGACCAGGGCGTCGTCACGGAGGCGGTCCCCGAGGTCACGATCTCCAACGGTCTGGCCTGGTCCCCAGACGGCGGCACGATGCATTACATCGACACCCCGACCCACCGCATCGACCGGTATCTCACGGAGGGGTCCGCCCTCCGTCGTGACGGATCGCTCGATCTGTCGTCGCGGCCAGGGAGCCCGGACGGCATGACGATCGACGACGAGGGGGCGCTGTGGGTAGCGATGTGGGGTGCTTCGGCAGTGCATCGCTACGACCCCTCCGGCGAGCTGATCGGTGTCGTCCACGTCGACGCCCCGCAGGTCTCCAGCGTGACCTTCGGCGGACCCGATCTGGACACCCTGTTCATCACGACGTCCCGCGAGGACTACTCTCCCGCCGATGCCGCCGCGCACCCTCTCGCCGGAGCGCTGTTCCAGGTGCGGCCGGGAGTCCGCGGCACAGCGGCCGTCCTGTACCGGCCCTGATCGCTCCGCGCCGATCCTCTCCGGTCCCGCGGAGCGCGGCGGCTGTCGCGGGACAGTCGATCGCGCCCTCGACCGCGCAGGAGAGCGCGGCGCGGGGAGGCCCCGCGCCGCGTTCTCGTATCGCTCAGCGACTCCGTATCACTTGTTGACGGAGAAGCCCTGCTGGTCGCCGTACTCGACGAGCTGGTCCTGCCAGTCCATCAGTCCGCTGCCGATGTCCTCGTGGTTGACGAAGGACTGACCGACGGTGTCCGGGAAGACGCTGTTGGCGTAGACCTGGAAGGGCAGGTACTGCCAGCCCGTGCTGACGGTGCGGGACGCTTCGACGAGGATCTCGTTGATCGCCTGCCCGCCGAAGTACTCGGGGGTCTGCGCCAGGAACTCGTCCGACTCGAGGTCGGCGACGGTCGCGGGGAAGCCGCCGGACTGGAGGAAGATGTCGATGCTCTCGTCGTCCGAGTTCAGCCACCGCACGAACGCAGCGGCCAGAGCCTTGTTCTCGCTCTGCTCGAGCACGACCTGTCCGCCGCCGCCGTTCTCCGAGTTGCCGCCCGTGCTGCCGCCGTCGGCGGTGGGCAGGGCTGCGGCGCGCCAGTCGCCCGCGGCCTCGGGCACGGAGGACTCCAGCACGCCGGGCATCCAGGCCCCGCTGAGGAGCGTGGCGATGGTGCCGTCGCCGAGTGCGCGGTACCACTCGTCGCTCCAGCTCGGGATGTCCGGCAAGAGCTCGCCCTCGGTCAGGCGGGACCAGTTCGCGGCGAAGGCCTGAGAGCCCTCGTCCTCGAGGTCGACGGAGATCGTCGTGCCGTCGTCCGCGACCTCGAACGGGCGGCCGCCGGCCTGCCAGATCATGCTCGTCGCGAAGCCGGGGTCGCTGGTGTCGCCGGCGATGTAGGCGTCGGGGTTCGCTGTGTGCAGCTTCTGTCCGGCGGCGTAGTACTCGTCCCAGGTAGTGGGGACCTCGATGCCGTACTGGTCGAAGACGGCCTGGTTGTAGAACATGGCCATGGGGCCGGAGTCCTGCGGCAGGCCGTACAGGCCGCCACCGATGCTGACCGAGCTCCAGGGACCGGTACTGTACAGATCCTCGAGGTCGGCGAGGCCGTACGGAGTCAGGTCGACGAAGGAGTCGGCCAGCGCGAACTGCGGGATGGCGAAGTACTCGACCTGGGCGACGTCGGGCGCGCCGGAGCCGGCGGTGATCGCGTTCTGCAGCTGCGTGTACTCGGTCGTGCCGGTGCCGACGTTCACGACGTTCACATCGACGTTCGGGTAGGCCTTCTCGAACGCGGCGACCTGCGCCTCGGCGGACGGAGTCCATGTCCAGTAGGTCAGGGCGCCGCCCTCTTCGAGGGCCGCGTCCAGGTCGGCCGCATCGGCGTCCGAGTTCGTCGCGCCGCCGGCGGCGGAGCAGCCGGAGAGCACCAGGCCGAGGGTGAGCGCGGCGCCCGCCAGGGTGCCGAAGCGGCCGAGACGCCGCCTGCTGGTGGAGTGAGTCATGGGAGTTCCTTTCGAGTGACTTCGTTGTACGGGAAGGGAGGGGAGGAAGGAGGTGCGGAGGTTCACTGCTTGACGCTTCCGGCGGTCAGACCCGACTGCCAGTAGCGCTGCAGGAACAGGAACGCGATGACGATCGGGACGATCGTGAGCAGCGAGCCGGTGATCACGAGGTTGTAGATCGGCTGGGCTCCGACGCCGGTCGCCTGCGCGCTCCACTGGCTGAGGCCGACCGTGAGCGGATACCAGGTCGGCTCGCTGAGCATGATGAGCGGCAGGAAGTAGTTGTTCCAGGTGGCGACGACGGTGAGGAGGACGACCGTGACGATGCCCGGGGAGAGCAGTCGCAGCGAGATGGTGAAGAAAGTGCGGAACTCGCTCGACCCGTCCATGCGTGCCGCCTCGAGCAGCTCGGTCGGGACGGCCTCGGTGGCGAAGCTCCAGATGAGGTAGAGCGCGAAGGGGCTCACGAGCGAGGGCAGGATGACCGCCCAGGGCGTGTTCGTCAGTCCCACCTGGCTGAACATCAGGAAGGTCGGCACGGCCAGAGCGGTCCCGGGCACCGCCACCGCCCCGAGGATCAGGGCGAAGACGCCCCGCTTCCCGGGGAAGTCGAACTTGGCGAGTCCGTAGCCGGCGACCGTGGCGAGGAGTGTCGCTCCGCCCGCTCCGACGACGACGTAGAGCAGGGTGTTGGCGAACCACTGCAGGAACACGCCGTCGCGGTAGGTGAGTGTCTCGTAGATGTTCTGGAAGAGCGCGAACTCGCCGCCGAAGCCGAGGCCGAAGGTGGAGAGCAGATCGCTCTGGCTCTTGGTCGCGTTGATGAGGAGCCAGACCAGCGGGACCACTGAGTACACGACGAAGACGACCATCATGACGGCGAGCAGGATCGAGCGGCGCGGGCGTCGAGCGCGGGGGCTGGTGCGTGCATAGGAGACGGTCATCTCAGCGCACCTCGGAGCGCTGTCCGCGCAGCTGCACGATGTAGGCGATAACGGCGGTCAGGAGCCCCATGACGATCGCCACCGTGGCCGAGTAGTTGTACTGCTGGCCTGCGAAGGAGAGGTTGTAGGCGTACATGTTCGGGGTGAAGTAGGTGGAGATCACGTTGGGGGCCAGCACTTTCAGGAGGTTCGGTTCGTTGAAGAGCTGGAAGCTGCCGATGATCGAGAAGATGGTGGCGATCACGACCGCGCTGCGGATGGCCGGCAGCTTGATGCTCCACACCACTCGCAGGCCGCCCGCTCCGTCGAGGTCCGCCGCCTCGTAGATGTCGGCGGGGATGACCTTCAGTGCCGCGTAGAAGATGAGCATGTTGTAGCCCAGGAACTCCCAGGTGACGATGTTGCCGATCGAGCCCAGCACCCACTCCGAGCTGAACGGCTGCAGGATCTCCGCGCCGAGCAGATCGTTGACGCTGCCCGTGAGGCCGAACTGGTTGCCGTAGAGGAAGCCCCAGATCAGTGCTGCCACGACGCCGGGAACCGCGTAGGGCAGGAACAGCAGGATCCGGAACGCGCCTCGGCCGACCAGGTGGGCGCTGTCGATGGCGAGAGCGGCGACGAGGGAGAGCACCAGCATCACCGGAACCTGCACGACGAGGAACAGCGTGACGCGGCCCAGCGACTCCCAGAAGCGCGGGTCCTGCAGGAGGAGGACGTAGTTCTCCACTCCCACGAACGCGTTGCCGCCGACCAGCTGCTGGCGGAACAGGCTGAGGTAGATCGCGTAGACCACCGGCGCGACCAGGACCGCCAGGAACACGAGCATGAACGGGCCGATGAACCCCCAGCCCCGCCAGTCGCGGCGGGCGCGGCGGGCGCTCACCGGTCGGGCTGTCGTCAGGGACACCATCGTCGCTCCTCAGTCGTTGAGATTTTTGGTCACGTGACCATCCGGGTCCGGACTCTAGCATGGAGCCATGAGCAACGAGAAGGATCCCCGTGCGACGCCTCCTCCCGCGGCCCCGGTGCGCGCGGACGACCAGGATGTCTGAGGCGCACCGTCCCGGTGCGACGAGGCACAAGGGACCGTCTCAGAGCGACGTCGCCGAGCGGGCGGGGGTGTCGAAGCAGACGGTCTCGCGCGTCGCGAACGGGGCGCCCGAGGTCGACTCCTTCACCCGGGAGAAGGTCCTCCTGAGCATGACCGAGCTCGGCTACCGGCCCAATCGCGCGGCCCGCGCGCTCCGATCGGGCCGGTACCGGAACATCGGCGTGGTGCTCTCGACCCTCTCCTCGTTCGGCAACCGCCGAACCCTCGAGGCGATTTCCGCAGAGGCCAACCGGGCCGGGTACTCTCTCACGCTCATCACCGTGGACGTCTCCAGCCGGGACGAGACGAGCAACGCCTTCTCGGTGCTCGCCGACCAGGCCCTGGACGGCATCATCATCGTGCTCGAGCAGTTCCACTACCGAGACAACCCGGACGTGCACCTCCCGCCAGGCGTTCCCGTCGTCTCCCTGGACGCCAGCCGGGAGACCAGCCATCCCGTGGTCGACTCCGACCAGAGGCACGGCGCACTGCTCGCCACCCAGCATCTACTCGACCTCGGGCACGACACGGTCTGGCACGTCAGCGGACCGAGCGACAGCTTCGCGGCTCTGCGACGGGAGGCCGCCTGGCGGGAGGCGCTGCGTGAGCGCGGCATCGAACCGCCGGCCACCCTCGCCGGCGACTGGTCGACCGGATCGGGGTACCGCGCCGGAGTCACGCTGAGAGAGCGGGATGACGTCACCGCAGTGTTCGCCGCCAACGACCAGATGGCGCTAGGAGTCCTCCTCGCCTACCACGAGGCGGACATCCCCGTGCCCGGCCGGGTCAGCGTCGTGGGGTTCGATGACATCGAGGAGGCCGAGGCCTTCTGGCCCCCTCTGACGACGGTCCGCCAGAAATTGATGGAGGTCGGCCGTGTGAGCGTTCGGACACTCGTCGCGGTCATCGAGGGCCGCGAGGCCGTGGATGCTCGAACGACGGTCTCAACCGAACTGATCGTGCGGCGAAGCACGTCGTCCCCTCCTCCGCGAAATGGCAACGCGACCGATCATCGGGGTGGATGAAGCCGTCGGAGCGGCGATTCGAGGTCGACGGCAGGCGGCCGATCGGCGAGTGACGCGAGATGAGCACACGGCTCATCCGAAGATCCGCGGTGCGGCTGGGTGTGGACCGAGCCGAAGCGCTGGCTTGCGTGGACTCGCTGACCAGCGCGCGCCGTCCGGCTCGGCGGCGATCACGAGGGTGCAGTGGTTGGTCGAGGGGATGTGCACGAGCGCGAACCGACGCCCGTGCGAGAAGCTGCCGGTGGGCGGGGGCGTCCTGGTGGTCTCCTGCCCGGACGCGGACAGCGACAGTGCGGATCGGCTCAGCATGCTCTCCGCCTGGGACGGCAGCGCGTCCGGATCCGCGGTGGGCGAACGCGGGTGAAGACGCTGAGGGGGGACGACCTGCGCGCCGTCGCCCGATCCCTCTGCTGCGCCGCCTGCGTCGGCGATCAGTCCGCGGCTGCTGCGCCGAGCGCCGCCTGCACCGCGCGGATGCTCGATCCGAGCACACCCGAGGTCAGGAGTCCCGGACCGAGCGGGCCGGACGGGTCCTCACCGAGGAGCGGCAGGGTCCGCAGCGCCGCCCGCACCTGCCCGCTCATGTGCCCCAGCTGCCACCGGATCTCGGCCTCGCCGCCCTCCCGCGTCGAGGCCAGCCCGACCGCCTTCACTGCGTAGGCGGCGGCGCCGAGCGCGTGAGCTCCCATGTGGGCGACGCCGGACGCCTGTCCCGCCGACCGCGCCGCAGCCTTCGCCGCCGGAGAGATCGCCGACTGCGCCGCACGACCCGCGACGAAGCGGAGCCGGATCTCCCCCGCCGCGTCCGACTCGCCCCGCGAGAAGGCTCGGGCGCGGGCGATGCCGTCCCGTGCCCGGACGTCGTCGGGGGCCTCGGCCTCGAAAAGGGGGAGCACCCTCTCCGCGCAGTCGGCGGCCCACGCGGCGACGAGGCGACGATCGGCTTCGGACAACGACTGCGGGGACATGCCAGCACTCTCGCAGACGGCTCGAGCGTCCGTCCGTCCGGAGCCGCCCGTGGCCGCGGTCGTCGGGGCGGATGTGCCGGTAGTTCCCGCTCATCGGCGCCCGACCCGCGGAGGGGCTCGCTGCTAGAGCACGTCGGCGATCGCGGCGAACGTCCTCTCCGGGTCCTCGAGCTGCATGTCGTGGTGCACGCCCGAGAGCCGGCGCACCTGCCAGCCCCGCTGCTCGAGCCGCGCGGCCAGGGCGTCGGGCAGCACCGCCGGCGACTGGTCGGAGAGCACGATCGTCGACGGGACCGCCGGCGCCTCGACCGGGACCGGGTGGAAGGCGACGTCCCGGAACACGCCGACGGCCATCCGCGCGTCGAACCTCTTCTTCGCGTCGTCGAGCAGCGCGCGGATCTCCGGGCTGTAGGCGGCGCGGACCGCGGCGCTCGCCCGCGCCTGCCCGAGCTGGGCGACGCCGAGCGACAGCAGCGGTGCCGCCCAGAACAGCCGTCCGCGCAGGCCGCTCGTGGGGAGCGACAGGGCGAACCCGGGATCGAGGTAGACGGCCCGGCCGGGCGCGAGTCCGGCGACGGCACGCTGCAGCACCGCGCCGCCGAGCGAGTGGCCGACCACGCTGTGGAGCCCTGCCGGCAGCGTCTCGACCAGATCGGCGGCCATGTCGTCGATCCGGTACGACTCCGCCCGGGCGCTCGCGCCGTGCCCGCGCAGGTCGACGGCCGTGACCGTGTAGCGGCCGGTCGCGCCGAGCCGCTCGACGAACGGCCCCCAGGTCGCCGCCGACGCACCGAGCCCGTGCACCAGCCCGACGTGTCGCGGTCCGGATCCGGTGGTGATCGTCTGCAGGAGCATCCCCTGATCCTGCCCGAGACGGCGGTGCCGAGTGCAGGGAGAGACGAGGCCGACCGGGACCGCGGGCCGGGCCGACGGGGACGCTCGAGCGCCTCCGCTCACTCGTCGTCGTCGACGAACGGTGGGAACGGTCCGATGTCGCCGGTGGGGAGGTTCCCGTAGTAGCTCGGCACCCAGGCCTCCTCGGGGACCCGCCCGACCACCGGCGACACGATGACGACGTGATCGAGGAACTCCTGCTCCCACACGAGGCAGTCCCGGTAGACCCGCGCAGCGGCCCCTCCACGTTACGGGCCGGCAGCTCCCTCGCGTGGACGGGGAGGAAGAGCGCGTTGACCGGCGTCATCGTGATCGTGTGGTCGATGTGGGGCTGCTCCGCCTCGACCTTGTCGAGCATCGCGTCGACGAGCTGCTGAACGCCGTTGCTCACCGTGTCCTCGCTTCCTCGTCCGGGGCCCTCCGCGTCCGCGAGGCCGGCTCGCGACGACCGTACCCATCCCGCGCCGCCCGGCTGAAGCCCGTGGCGCAAGCATCGGGGGCCGCGTCGCGAACCGCTCGGACGGCGTCGACGGGCGACCGGAGGACCGGGCCGGTCGACTGCGCACCCAGCGCCAATCCTCCTCCGGAATGCCCACCGGACAGGGGCCTTCACAGGGGGTCCGCCCGGGTGCGGTCCGGGCCTACGCTCGCCCCATGCATCTCCGCACTGTCGCGATGAGGCCTGGCGCCGCCGCTCTCGGGCCGGTCGGCGCGCCCCCACGGACCGCGCTGGACGACGTGCTCGCCCACCTGGTCGCGGCGCTCGCGATCGGATCCGGCCTGCTGCTGGTACCGGTGGGCGTCGGCGGAGTGCCGCTGCTCGCCACAGGATCGACCGGAGCGAGCGCCTTCGAGGCGTGGGCGCTGATCCGGACGACGGTGGCCCTGCAGATCGGCATCGCCGTGCTCGCGATCGGGCTCGGCGCCGTGGCGCGGACGCGCGGAGCCGCAGGGACACGAGCGGAGCGCTGGTGCGTGGTGGCCGCGGTGAGCGCCGCGATCGGCGTGGTCCTGCTGGTCGTGCCGCCGGTCTGAGGAGCCTCCGGAGAGCGACGACCACCGGCCCGTCGGAATCGCCGCGCCCGGCCGTGACCGAACCGTCACCTCGCGCCGCGCGGCGTGATCGGATCGTTGCAGGATCCGGCACAGGCTGAGGTTCCGCATAGGACACACTCGGCCACAGGGGGCGATCGTCCCCCGCTCATGGGGAAGCCGACCGCGATCAGCGGCTCGGAGAAAGCAGGAATCGTGCGTTCTGCGCGACGACGCCACGGCGTCACCATCATCACCACTGCGGCACTGCTGGGGGCGCTCGCGTTCCCGTCCGTCGCCCTGGCCACCGAGGTCGTCCCTGACGCCGCCTCGAGCCCCGCACCGGCCGAGCCGGCTCCCACCGCGGAGCCCACCGCCACTCCGGAGCCGACCGCGACTCCGGAGCCGACTCCGACCCCGGCGCCCACTCCGGCTCCGACCACCGCGCCCGTCGAGAGCGCGCAGTCGCCCCTGGCGATCGCCCTCGACCGCACCACCTACGAAGCGGGCTCGGCGTTCTCCGCGATCCCGTCGGCGGAGGGCTGGGCCGGCGGCCTGGACGTGTCCGGGACCGGTTTCCAGCCCGGCACCGTCGCCGTCGTCGTGCTCCGCGACGGCGACTCGGAGGAGGCCGTCACCACCAGCGTGATCACCGCCTCCGGCGAGCTCCGCCTCCAGGACTGGCTCCCCACCGACGCGGACGGCGTCGCGGTGGACCCCCACCTCCCGCTCCCCGGCGAGACGATCTCCGTCGTCGCGGAGGGACTCGACGCCTCGGGCGCCCGTATCGCCTCCGATGCCGTCGAGCTGACCGTGACGCAGCCCGACACGAGCGTCGTCTTCCAGAACCGGGAGGACGGCGGGGTGCTCCCGGCCGGTGCGGACATCCAGGTCGGTGAGTTCCGGATCTACGGCGTCGTCGCCTCGTTCCGCGGATTCGACCGCGGCGAGGACGTGTCCGTCACGCTCACCGCGCCCGACGGCAGCACCTCCGCCCTCGTGCCCCCCGCGCCGACCCCGCTCTCGGGCGAGGCCTTCGTCCTGCTCGACGCCGACACCATGGCGGACCAGCTGGGCACCTTCTCCGTCACCGCCACGGGAGAGACCAGCGGACGCTCCGTGACGTCGTCGCTGGAGCAGGTCCCCTCACGCACCGCGATCCGGATCTGGCCCCAGGGGGCTTCGCCCGAGCCCGCCCCGGCGGACGGACAGCCCACCAGCGGTGGCGCTCTCCTCGGCTTCGGCGCGGACGAGACCGTGTCGATCGGCGTCTTCTCGACCTCGGGTGCGCGCCAGACGCTCACGGGCGGCGGCTCGAGCCTCGAGGTCGGCGTCGACGCGCTCGGCTGGAGCCTGATCTCCCTCGGCCAGTACCCGCTGCAGGACCCGGCGAGCGAGATCTACTGCGTCATCGCCCGCGGCACGTCGAGCGGTCTCGTGGCGAGCACCTCCTACGACTACACCCTGACGGAGGAGGACCCGATCGCCGGAGAGGCCGACTGCTCCGCCGCGGTCGCCGCGGTCACGGCGCACCCTACCGGCACCGGGCCCGCAGTGCACCCGGCCGGCTCCGGACCCGCGGCGCAGGCGGGCGGCCACCGCCCCGTCCTCGCCTCGACCGGCGTCTCGACGACCGCGCCGCTCGCCCTGGCCGCCTTCGGCATCCTCGGCGGTCTCGCCCTGACGGTGCTCCGCCGCCGCCGCGCGTAGACGGCCGCGCACCGCGCACGACGAAGGCGCCCGGGCACACCGCCCGGGCGCCTTCGTCGTCGCGAGACCCGTCGGGTCAGTCGGACGGCACCGCGCAGGTCTCCTCCGCCGCGGTCTGGCCCGGAGCGTCGACGGCGACGGGAGCGGGATCCGTCGGAGCCGCGCCGCCCTCCGCGGGCGCCTCCTCCGCCGGAGCGTCGGATGCGAGGGTCACCGGCTGGTCGTTGAGGACGCGGCTCATGAGCTCGGCGCCGACCTCGGCGTTCGGCACGACCTTGCCCGGGTAGTCCGGGTCGTCGAGCGCCGGGTACTGCACGAACACCATCTTCGAGAGGTCGACGTCCTTCAGTGCGAGGGCGAGCGAGATCATCGTCGCCGGGCTCGTGAGCGACGTCGACAGGTGCACGTTCGACGAGGTCGCCTGCGCGAGTCCGTAGAGGGCGGGGATGTTCGAGAGGGTGTCGGCCGAGCGGACGGTGCGCATCAGCGAGGCCAGGTACTGCTGCTGCGACGAGATGCGGCTGAGGTCGCTCTGGTCGCCGACGCCGTGGCGGCTGCGGAGGAACGAGAGCGCCATCGACCCGGAGACGGTGGAGGTGCCGGCGGGCAGGTCGAGTCCCGAGTCGGTGTCGAGGATCGGACCGGTGAGGCAGATCGGGACGCCGCCGACGGCGTTGCTCATCTCGATGACGCCGTTGAAGGACACCCAGCCGGCGTAGGGCACCGTCAGGCCGGTGAACTGCTGCAGGGTGTCGTTGACGCAGGCGAGCCCGCCGTACTGGAACGCGGAGTTGAGCGGGACACCGGCGGCGGCCTCGGTGACGACGCCCGTCTCGGGGTCGGTGCAGGCGGGACGGTCCAGGATCAGGTCGCGCGGGAAGCTGATCACCGTCGCGCTGCGGTGGTCGGCCGAGACGTGGAGCAGGATGTTGACGTCGTTGAGCGTGTCGTCGCGGACGCCGAACGTGTCGCCCTGCGTGGCGTCGTTGTCGGTGCCGACCACCAGGACGTCGAAGCCGCCCTCGACCGCGCCCATCTGCACGTTCCCGGTGGGAGGAGCGACGCCCAGATCGACCGCGTTGTCGGCGACGTTCCGGCTGATGCTCACCGTCGCGATCGCCACGAGCGAGGTGGCGCTTACGGCGAGGACGCCGACCACCGCCGCGATCCCGACCACCACTGTCCGCACCCCGGACCGCCGCCGGAGCCGCCCGTGCCGCACCGCGCGCTCGTGAACCCTCATGCGCTCCCACCCCTCGCCCCGCCCGCCCGTTCGCGGACGCAGTCGCTCGCCAGTGTAGGCAGGCCCCCTCCGATGCGGCGCGGAACGGCCCTGCTACCGTCGTGCGCGCATCGAGGAGCGGAGGAGGAGCCGTGGAACGCCGAGTCGTCGATCCCGTCACGCAGATCGAGTGGATCGTCCCGCCGTTCGCGACCGAGGAGGACACCCTCGCCCGCGCGCGGGCCGATCGGGAGGGGCGGCTCGCCGACCTCCGCCTGTACCCGGACCACGGCGCGGAGTATCCGCTCTGGGCGGTCGACGGCCCGATCGACGATCCGGGTGCGATCGGCGTCCCGGAGGCCCTGCACGGACCGCTGCTCCGCTGGCAGGAGCTCTGGGCCGCCGGATGCGACGTGTTCGAGGGCTGGAGGAGCGCCGAGGCGGAGGAGCGCTGGCTCGCCCTCGGCCGGGAGCTGCACACCGAGCTCGAGGCCGCCCTCTGGCTGACGACCCGCGTGCTCGCCTGCTTCTGAGGACTGCTGCTCGGACATCCGCGGGAAAGCCGGCGCAACCCGTCCCCGGACCGGCCCCCGCGTGCCTACCCTGGACGGTGCGCTCTCCTCGTCTTCTGCAGCAGGTCGTCGGCAAGCTCGGCGGGCAGCGGCCCGCGGCCCCGGTGAGCCGTCGAGCGCAGCGCGCGCTCCTCGCCGAGCAGACGGTCCGCGGAGTGCTCGAGCTGGCCGTGCGGCTGGGCGAGACGCTGCTCTCGCTGGGGTCCGCGGCAGCCGAGGTGACCGAGACGATCCAGCGGGTGTGCCGCGCCTACGGCATCGAGTGCCAGGTCGACCTCACCTTCACGTCGATCCTGGTCGTGCACGACGGAGGCGACGACTCCCCCAGCGTGAGCGTGCTGCGCGTCGTCCCCTCCCGCAGCGCCGACTACGAGCGGCTCGCCCGCGTGACGGCGCTCGTCACCGCCATCACCGAGGGCTCGCCGGAGGTGCGGGTCGCCGACGCCGTCGACTCCGCCGAGGCCCGCGAGGAGGCCCGCCACCAGTTCGAGGCCGCGCACGACCGGCTCGACGCGATCCTCGTCCAGCCGCACCGCTACCGCCGCGGAGTCGTCACCCTCACGCTCGCGCTGATGGCCGCGGGCGTCGCGCTCCTGCTCGGGGGCGGACCCCTCGTCGTGCTCCTCGCCGCCGCGACGGCCGCCGCGATCGACCTGGTCAACCAGCTGCTCGCCCGCTGGGGCCTGCCCGCCTTCTTCCAGCAGATCGCGGGCGCCGCGCTGGCGACCGGAGTGGCGGTGGTGCTGCTCGCGGTCGTGCCGCGGCTGCCCGTGGAGCTGGCGGTTCTGCCGCCCGCGCTCGTCGTCGCGTCGGGGGTGGTCGTGCTCCTCGCCGGGCTCTCGTTCGTGGGAGCGGCGGACGACGCGATCAACGGGTTCCCGATCACGGCGGGCGGCCGACTGCTCGAGGTCGGGCTGCTGACGCTGGGCATCGTCGTCGGGATCGCTGTGGTGCTCGACGGCGCGCGCTCGCTCGGGGTCGAGCTGGTGCTGGTCGACTCCTACGCCCGCCCCTGGCCGGCCGCCGTGCAGGTGCTCGGCGCCGGGGTCGCGGCCGGCGCCTGGGCGCTCTCGTCGCACACCCCTCCGCGGCCCGCGCTCATCGCCGCCCTCACCGGAGCCGGCGCGTTCCTCGTCTCCGACTCGCTGACCACCTCGGGCTTCGCGCCGCTCATGGCCAACGCCCTCCCGGCGCTGGCGATCGGCCTGCTCGGCGAGATGCTGGCCGAGCGGATGCGGGTGCCCGCCGTGGTGACGACCGCGTGCGCGATCGTCCCCCTCCTGCCCGGCCTCACCCTCTACCGCGGCGTCCTCGGCCTCACCTCGAACGCCGGCCCGAGCGCCGGGATCGAGCTCCTGCTCCAGGCGGGCATGATCGCGCTGGGCCTCGCCGGCGGAGTCACGCTCGGCCGGATCGCCTACCGCCGCCTGCGCACCCCGATCGTGCGGGCGGTGGCGCCGGTCCGCGCCCGGACCCGCCGGGACCGCGGGATCGAGCAGGCCCTCGCCGCCGACGTCCTCTACCCCGACGGCGCCGAGGCCGGGCAGGCGGACACCGCACAGGACGCCACGGCGTCGGGCAGCGGATCCGGCCTCCCGGCGTCCGACCCGTCGGCGCCGGCCGCGGTCGACCCCCCACCGCTGTCCGACGAGTCGGCGCCGGCCGCCGAGGAGCCGTTCACCCGCACCGGGATCGTCCCGATCGTCAGCACGATCGGCGTGACGGAGCCGGTGCCGATCGTCACCGAGGAGGATCCGGCCGACCGGGGCTGACGACAGGGCCTGCTCCCGCGGTCGGCTCCTCGCCGCAGAGGGAGGCGCCGCGCCGGTCAGTCCGCGTGGCCCCGCACGACCGCGGTCCGGCGGGTGTCGATCACGATCACCGAGCCGAGCACGATCAGGGCGAGCGACACCGAGGCGAGCGTGTCGGTCAGCCAGTGGTAGCCGAGGTAGAGCCGGGCGACGATCTGGCCGGCGATCATCCCGAGCGAGAGCGCGAAGCCCCCGATCATCCAGCTCCGGGAGGAGCGGCGGGAGGCGAGGAGGAACGTGGTGATCAGGAAGAAGTCGCTCACGCCGGTGACGTGGCCGGAGGGGAACGAGAACGTGCCGTCGGGCCCGAGCAGCATGTACTCGACCGGCGGGCGCATCCGCATCACGAGGTGAGCGGCCAGCTGCACGCTGAGCATCCCGACGAGCATGCCGCCGGCCAGGAGGATCGGCCGCCAGAGGTGGCGGGCGAGGACGAACCAGAGCACGAGCACCGCCAGGATGATGACCGGCAGGTAGACCGGCCCGAAGACGGTGGCGAGCGCGTCCATCACGACCGTGCCCTCGGCGGAGCGCTTCTCGCGGAACCACTCGGCGACGACCGGATCGAGGACGGTGAGGCCGGTGCCGCTCGCGACCTGCGCGGTGAAGGCCGCGAAGAGGACGACGCCGACGCCGATGAGGCCGAAGCCGGCCCGGTCGAGGCCGCGGCGCGCCTCCGGGGCCATCACGCGCTCCTCCACGAGGAACCGCTGGTGGAAGCGGGCGCGGCGCGAGAGGGCGGGGTTGGTCATCCGCTCACCCTAGGGCTGCGGAGGCGCCGCCGACCGGGCCGATCGCTCAGCGTCCTGCCGCGTAGTGCGTCTGGATCTGCTCCGGCGTGAGGACCGTCGAGTACACCGCGGCGTAGCGCAGGCTGCCGCCGAAGTACGAGGAGCCGACGTTCGGCCACTGGCCGCCGAGGCTGTCGTACCCGATCTTCCAGGTGCCCGTCGTGTTCTCGGCCGTCCGGTAGGTGCTGTTGGAGGCGACCTTCACGCCGTCGACCCAGAGCGCGATGCCCGCCGTCGGCGAGAGCGTGGAGACGACGTGGTGCCAGAGCCCGTCGTTGACGGCTCGGGTGCTCGTGATGGTCTGCGCGGCGCCGTTGTAGACGCCGAAGACGAGCTTGCCGTCGGCGCCGATGTAGGTGTGGCGGTCGTACTGGCCGCCGGGAGCGGTGGCGCCCGCGCTGAAGCTGAAGAGCTTGCCGCCGGCGTTCGTGGTCTTGAACCAGATCTCGGTGCTGAAGGTGCCGGGGTTCCTGATCTCCAGCGGCGTGCTCAGGTACTGGTTCGTGCCGTTCGGCGTCCAGGAGCCGCCCGCGTCGCGCGGGCAGGCCTTGGGCGTCGCGGCGGAGCTGACCATCGCGGTCGGGAAGAGGCCGGTGGAGCGGTAGGTGCCCGGGTACTGGCCGGAGTCCGTGTCGGGCGCGGTCGTCGATCCGCTCGGCTGCGCGAGCGTGTAGGAGAAGAGCGCGGCCCCGCGGTCGGCGGCGAGGGCGCCGTCGCAGGTGAAGAACGCGGCGGCGCTGCCGACCGTGTTGGTCGAGTTCAGGATCGAGGCGGTGTACGCGCCGGAGGTGGCCGGGGCGGTGAGCAGCACGGCGGCCAGGGCGGCGGCGGCGAGGGCGGCGACGACAGACCTCGGGCGGGCGAGGAGGGTGCGCAGCCGCGCGGCCGGTGAGGCGGCGGAGAGGCGGTGCCGGCTCATGCCGTCTCCTCCTCGCGGGCGGCGCGGCGGCCGCGCTCGGCGGTCCGCTCCGGCTCGCCGGGGAGGCCGACGAAGACCGTGTAGAGCACCGGGATCGCGCAGAGCAGGACGAAGAGGACCCAGCCCCAGAACGGCAGGTGCAGAGCGGAGGAGAGGGCGTAGGCGTCTCCGTCGTGCGCCGGGATCTGCAGGCGGCCGACCTGTCCGGAGACCAGGTCGACGGGGTCGGCGCCCTCGGCGCTCACGCGGATGGGGAGGACGCCCGTCGAGACGAGCGTGGCGTTCGTCGTGCCGCTGTCGACGGTGGCCTCGAGGACGACGATGCCGACCAGCGGGCGGAGCACGAAGACGGTGACGGACGCGACGAGCGAGAGGCCGAGGATCCGCATCGACGCCCGCTGGGTGGGCGAGGCGATGAAGCGGGTGAGCAGCTGCACGAGGACGGCGCCGATGATCAGCAGCGGCAGGCCGCGCACGAGCCAGCCGAGCACCGGCAGCGCCGTGGTGACGACTCCGATGAGCTGGTCCTGGCCGGTGGCCCACGGATCGACGGCTCCGTTGATGTCGCCCTGGGTGCGGAGCGTGCCGTCGTCGGCGATCTCGACGACCCGGTGGGTGTAGGTCTCGTCGGGCGTGGTGGTGGGGTGGAAGCTGACCGCGTCGCCGACCCGGACGTCCTCGAGGGCCGTCGGCTCGGTGAGGACGAGGGTGCCGACCGGGGCGGCCGTGCCCATGGAGGGCGTCTGCACGATGAACCAGCGTCCGCCGGACGCGTGGAACAGGAGCGCCGCCGCGACCAGGACGGCCAGCAGAGCGGTCGTCGTCCCGATCAGGGCGGTGCGGAGGAGCTGTCTCTTCTACACATCTGGCGCCGCCGCCGACAGCTTGCCTATCTCGGCGCGGATGCCCGCGACGCCCTTGTCGACCCGCTCCTGGTCGAGGTCGGTGATGACCACCGGCACCTGGAGGCG
>NZ_PSWJ01000016.1:0-85331 GCF_002932775.1 Rathayibacter sp. AY1B8
CCCTGCACCACCCCGCCACTCGGGAGCCGGGACGCTCCTGAGGCGTCCCGGCTCCCGAGTGGCGGGGTGGTGCAGGGGGGTGGGGCTGGTGATCCGGGATCAGGAGGCGGCGATCGCCTCGGTGACCGCCGAACGGGCGTCGGCGGCGCTGTCGGCGGCGAGAGCGAGCTCCGCGTACCGCTTGGCGTCGTCGAGGGTGTGCTCGGCCAGCTCGGCGCGGACGTCGGCGAGAGCCGACGGCGACATCGAGAGGGTGGTGGCGCCGAGGCCGACGAGGACCACGGCGAGCAGCGGGTCGGCGGCGGCTTCTCCGCAGATCCCGACGGGCTTGCCCAGCGCCGCTCCCGCGCGGCCGACCTCGCCGACGAGGCGGAGCACGGCCGGGTGCCACGGGTCCTGGAACGCCGAGACCGTGCCGAGCATGCGGTCGGCGGCGAGCGTGTACTGGGTCAGGTCGTTGGTGCCGATCGAGGCGAAGTCCGCGACTCCGAGGATGCGGTCGGCGAGCAGGGCGGAGGAGGGGACCTCCACCATCACTCCGGCGGTACGGATGCCGAGCTCCCGCGCCATCGAGGTGAAGTAGCGGGTCTCGTCCACGGTTGCGACCATCGGCGCCATGACCCAGAGGTCGGCGTCGGTGGCGGCGTCGGCCTGGGCGAGGGCGGTGAGCTGGTCGCGGAGGATCTGCTCGCTGGCGCGGAGGGCGCGCAGTCCGCGGAGACCGAGGGCCGGGTTCTCCTCGTGGTCGTCGTTGAGGAAGCTCAGCGGCTTGTCGGCGCCGGCGTCGAGCGCGCGGACGACGACCTTGCGGCCGGGGAACGCAGCGAGCAGGCGCGTGTACTGCTCCGCCTGCTCGGCGACCGAGGGCGCCTCCTTCGCGTCGAGGAAGAGGAACTCGGTGCGGAACAGCCCCACTCCCTCGGCGCCGAGCTCGACCGCGTTCGCAGCGCCGTCGGCCGAGCCGAGGTTCGCGAGCAGCGGCACGGCGTGGCCGTCTGCCAGCGCGCCGGGAACGACCGGTGCGGCGAGCATCTCGGCGCGCTCGGCGATCGAGGACTTCGCGGCGCCGATCTCGGCGTCCGAGGGGTTCACCGTCACGACGCCGGAGGTGGCGTCGAGGATGACGAGCTGGCCGTCCCGCAGGTCGAGGGCGCCGGTGGTGCCGACGATGGCGGTGATCGACTTCTCCCGGGCGAGGATCGCCGTGTGCGAGGTCGGCCCTCCGTCGCTGGTGATCAGGCCGAGGACCTTCTCGAGGTCGAGCAGCGCCGTGTCGGCCGGAGCGAGGTCGCGGGCGACGAGCACGAACGGCTCGTCCGACTCGGGGACGCCGGGAGCGGCGACGCCGCGCAGGTGCGCCACGACGCGCTGCGAGACGTCGTCGAGGTCGGTCGCGCGCTCGGCCATGTAGCCGCCCATCGCCACGAGCAGGTCGCGGAAGCCGGCGAAGGCCTCGTGCACGGCGCGCTCCGCGGTCTTGCCCCCGGCGATCCGCGCCTTGACGTCGTCCGCGAGGGACGGGTCCTCGGCCATCAGGGCCTGGGCGTCGAGGACGTCCTTCGCCGAGCCGCCGGCCCGCTCGCCTCGGTGGCGGATCGTCGCGGCGGTGGCGGAGAGCGACGAGACGGCGCGCTCCTCCTCCTGAGCGATGCTGCGGGTGCTGGCGGTGTCCTCGGGCTCGGGCAGCGGCTCCGGCATGCGCAGGACCGGCCCGAGGGCCAGCCCGCGTCCCACTCCGGTGCCCTGGAGCTTGGCGGAGGCGTAGGCGGTCTGAGGAGTGGACAGCGTCATGGGTGCTCGTTCCTGTCGTTCGGAGTGCGGGCGGGAGAAGAGGATGCGGGGGCGGCGGGGAGGGAGCGGGGGGCGGGGGCCGGGAGTGAGCGGGGGCGGGTTTCGCGGGCGCCTCGTGCGAGCCGTTGAGGGTCGCCGTTGCGTTCCCGAGGCTGACGCGGTCCGTCGCCGGGTTTCGCAGGCGCCTCGTGCGACCCATTGAGGGTCGCCGTCACGCTCCAGGGGCTGCCGCGTCTATCGGCGCCGTGGGCGCCGGGGCTGGCCGCCTTGCGTGACGCTCCGCGTCACGCGTCGTGGTCGGTGGTGAGGAAGGTCGCGAGCTCCTCGAGCACGGCCTGCTCGTTGTCGCCCTCGACGCTGACGGTGAGCTCGTCGCCGTGCTCGATGCCGAGCGAGATGATCCCGAGGATCGACGCGGCGTTGACCGGGGTCGCGTCGCCCTTGGCGACGAGGACCTTCTGACCCGACTTCGCCGCGGCCTGGCTGAAGAGCGAGGCGGGGCGGGCGTGGAGGCCCTTCGACGATGCAACCTGCACGGTGCGCTCGACCATGAACGTTTCTCCTTGATCCTGCAGTCGCGACTGCATCAGTGGTGCCCGGAGTCGGGCTCGCCCGGACGGACCGGGCGGGAGGAGGAGTCCCCGTCCGCGCCTGCGACGACCGCGCGAGCGGCGAAGAGGACGGGCAGGGTCTCGAGCACGGCATCGGCACCGTGCGCTCCGAAGACATCGGGCGGGAGGAGGGCGGCCGCGGCTCCCACGAGCTCCGCACGGTGGCGGAGTCCGTCGAACTGCGACTCGAGGTGCGGCCCCACGAGGAGGACGTCGGCCTCGGGGAGGGAGTGGTCGAGACCGGTGAGGGTCTCGGAGCGGAACACGGCATCCATGCCGCGCTCCTTCGCGCCCGCTCGCAGCCGGTGGGCCAGGAACGTGCTCGACGCGCCTGCACCGCAGACGATCAGGATCTTCCGCACCTCGTTCGCCTCCTCGCGTCCGGGTCGTGATTCATCCAAGCATCCCCTCGGAGGGGCGGCACCCTCCAGCAGACAATCTTCCGCGGGGGCGGAAGACGGCCCCTTCCGCCCGCGGCGCGGGGGCTCCCGGGCGCGTCGCCGGGGTGATTGACTGACGGGACGTACGACTCGCCGCCCGCGTCCTGCGGGACCGCGGCAGGGTCGTGGCGCTCCCGGCGCCCGCCCCGACCGCACGCCTGGAGCCTGATGCCTGACAACCGCGAACGACTGCTGGAGTACCTCTCCCGCGCCGACGGCTGGGTGACGGCGCACGAGCTCGCCGACAGGCTCGGAGTCACCACCCGCAGCGTCCGGAGCTACGTCACCGCGGTGAAGGCGCAGGCCGCCCCGCTGGAGCCGGTCGAGTCCTCCGCGAACGGCTACCGGCTCGCGCGCGAGGCGTACGCGGCGTACCTGGAGGCGCAGCGCAGCCGCGACATCGAGCCCGACACCCCTCGCGACCGGCTGTACAGCATCGTCCGCCGCCTGGTCGACTCCGACGAGGGCCTGGACGTCTTCGCCCTCGCCGACGCGCTGTCGGTGAGCGAGTCGACCGTCGACGCCGATCTGCGCCGGGTGAAGGCCCTCGCCGACGAGGCCGGCCTCGGGCTGGTCCGGCGCGGCCCGTCGGTGCGCCTCGAGGGCAGCGAGGAGGCCCGCCGCCGCCTGATCTCCAGGATGTTCCGCGACGAGAGCGCGCAGGGCGTCTTCACGCTCGACGACGTCCAGCGCGAGTTCGCCTCCCCCGGCCTCGGCGCCTTCAAGACCGAGCTGCTGGCCGAGCTCGAGACCCGCGGCTACTACATCAACGACTACGGCGTGAACAGCGTCCTCCTCCACATCGCGATCGCCGTCGACCGCGTCGCCCGGGGCATCGGGGACCCCTCCGGCTCCCGCCCCTCCCCCGCGATCCACGGCGAGCTCGCGGCCCTGCTGGCGGAGCTGGTGGAACGGCACTTCGCGACGCGCCTGACCGACGCCGAGCTCGCCCAGCTCGCGATCCTGATGACGACGCGGGTGGCGACGCCCGGGCAGAACGAGCCGGTCGCCGCCGTGGTCGAGAACTACCTCGACCCGGAGGACCTCGCCGTCGTCCGCGAGCTCGTCGCCGACGTCAACCGCGAGTACCTGGTCGACCTCGACGACGAGGGCTTCATCGTCCGCCTCGCCCTGCACGTGCGCAACCTGATCGCCCGGGCCGCCGAGGGCGGCTACTCCCGCAACCCGCTCACCCGCTCGATCAAGACCAGCTACCCGATGACCTACGAGATCGCGGTGTTCCTGGCGAGCGGGCTGCAGCGCCGGCGGGGCATCGTGGTCAACGAGGACGAGATCGCCTACATCGCCCTCCACGTCGGCTCGTTCCTCGAGCGGGTGTCCCGGCGGGAGGAGCGTCTGTCCTGCGTGATCGTCTGCCCCAACTACTACGACCTCGCTCACATGCTCCGCCTGCGCGTCGAGCGCTCGCTCGGCACCGAGGTGGAGGTGCGCTCGCTGATCACGCGGAGCGACGTCGACTGGGACCGGCTCACCGCCGACCTCGTGATAACCACGATCGACGAGCACCCCGCGTCCGATGACGTCGTGGTCGTGCAGCCGTTCCTCACCGACCACGACGTCGAGACGGTGCGCCGGGCCATCGCCCGCGTCCGCCGGCACCGCCGCCGCGCGCAGATCAAGGACGAGCTGCTGCAGTTCTTCGACGAGCAGCTGTTCTTCCGCAACGTGCACGCGCGCGACGAGGCGGCGATGATCCGGATGCTGGGCGAGCGGATGATCGCCGGCGGCATCATCGACGAGGACTACGTCGACGGCGCCATCGAGCGCGAGCGGATGAGCTCCACGGCGTTCACCGACAACCTCGCGGTCCCGCACGCGATGGCGATGAGCGCCCGCCGCACCTCCATCGCGATCGTCGTGAACGACACCGCGATGGAGTGGGGCGAGCAGCGGGTGAACGTGATCGCGATGATCGCGTTCGCCTCGGCCGGCCGCAGCACCTTCCAGTCGGTGTTCGACCAGTTCGTCGAGGTGTTCGCCGACCGGGCGGAGGTGCAGCGCCTCATCCGGCGCTCCACGGACTTCGGCGGCTTCATCGAGGAGCTGGTGCGGGTGATCGACAGCTAGCCGACACCCGCACTCCGGGTGGAGCCGGAGGGCCTGTCGTCCTCCCGCTCCCGCGCTTCGTGGGCGCCCGACGGACCCCCGCCGGGCGCGAGAGGCCACGAGGAGCCTCCTCCGCATCGGATCGGAGGAGCTCCGCGTTGGGGCCTCTAGGCGAAGGGCGTCGGCACGATCCCGTAGGGGGCGAGGCCGGCCGCGCCGCCGTCGGCGAGCGTGGTGACCCAGATGCCGTCGTGGTGCACGGCGACGGAGTGCTCCCAGTGGGCGGCCATGCTGCTGTCCTCGGTCGCGACCGTCCACTCGTCCTCGCGGACGAAGGTCTCGGCGCTGCCCGCGGTGACCATCGGCTCGATCGCGACGACGAGTCCCGGCTTCACCTCGGGGCCGCGCTGGCGCACCCGGTAGTTGAAGACCGGCGGAGCCTCGTGCATGGTGCGCCCGATGCCGTGGCCGATGTAGTCGGTGAGGATGCCGTAGACGCGGCCCGAGCGCTCGGCCTCGTCCTCGATGTACTCCTCGATCGCCGCGCCGACCTCGTTGAGATGGCGGGCGGAGGCAAGGGCGGCGATCCCCCGCCACAGGGATCCCTCGGTCACCCGCGAGAGCTCGGCGCGTGCCGCGACCTCCTCCGGGCGGGAGGGATCGGGCAGGACCACCGTCATCGCGGAGTCGCCGTTCCAGCCGTCGATCTCGGCGCCGCTGTCGACGGAGACCAGGTCGCCCGGCTCGAGCACGCGCCCGCCGGGGATGCCGTGGACCACCTCGTCGTTGACCGAGGCGCAGATCGTGTGCCGGTAGCCCGGGACGAGCTGGAAGTTCGAGTGGCCGCCGAGCGCGACGATCGCCGCCTCGGCGATCGCGTCGAGCTCGAGCGTGGTGACGCCCGGGCGGACCGCCGCGCGGACCGCGTCGAGCGAGGCGGCCGTGGCGAGGCCCGGAGCGAGCATCGACCGCAGCTGCGCGGGCGTCTTGTAGAGCGAGGAGCGGAACGCCACGGCTCAGGCGGCCGGGGTGTCGAGGCGGCCCACGCGGTGGCCCTCGAGGGCGACGACGATCCGCTCGGTCACCTCGTCGACCGGCCCGAGGCCGTCGACCACGACCACGAGCCCGCGGGCCGCGTAGACGTCGATGAGCGGAGCGGTCTGCTCCTCGTAGAGCGCGAGTCGGCGCCGGATGACGTCCTCGGTGTCGTCGCTGCGCCCCTGCTCGAGCGAGCGCTTGAGAAGGCGGCCGACGACCTCGTCGGGATCGGCCGTCAGCTGGACGACCGCGTCGAGCCGGTTGTCGTCCGCGGCGAGGATGCGGTCGAGCTCGTCGACCTGCTCCGTGGTGCGCGGGTAGCCGTCGAGCAGGAACCCGGTCGACGCGTCCGCCTCCTGGAGGCGGTCGTGCACGATCGCGTTGGTCAGCTCGTCCGGCACGTAGCGCCCGTTGTCGAGGTAGGCCTTCGCCTGGAGACCGAGCTCGGTCTCGTTGGCGACGTTCGCGCGGAAGATGTCCCCGGTCGAGATGGCGGGCACCCGGAGGATGTCGCTCAGCCGAGCGGCCTGGGTCCCCTTGCCTGCGCCGGGAGGGCCGATCAGCAGGAGACGGAAGCCGATCGGGTGCGACGTCATCGGAGGAGTCCTTCGTAGTGGCGCTGCTGCAGCTGGGAGTCGATCTGCTTCACCGTCTCCAGGCCGACTCCGACGATGATCAGGATGGACGTGCCGCCGAAGGGGAAGTTCTGGTTCGCACCGACCAGCGCGAGGGCCACGAGGGGCACGAGCGCGATGAGGCCGAGGTAGACCGACCCGGGCAGCGTCACCCGGGTGAGCACGTAGTTGAGGTACTCGGCGGTCGGGCGGCCGGCGCGGATGCCGGGGATGAAGCCGCCGTAGCGCTTCATGTTGTCGGCGACCTCGTCCGGGTTGAAGGTGATCGCGACGTAGAAGTAGGTGAAGCCCACGATCAGGAGGAAGTACAGCGCCATGTAGAGCGGGTGATCGCCCTTGGTGAGGTAGTTCGTGATCCAGGTGACCCAGACCGGAGCCTCCTGGCCAGCGGCGGGCTGGTTGAACTGCGCGATGAGCGCGGGCAGGTACAGCAGCGACGAGGCGAAGATGACGGGCACGACGCCGGCCATGTTGACCTTGATCGGGATGTAGGTGTTGTTGCCGCCGTAGGTGCGGCGGCCGACCATCCGCTTGGCGTACTGCACGGGGATCCGCCGCTGCGACTGCTCCACGAAGACCACGGCGACCACGAGCACGAGGCCCACGCCGAGGACGAGGAGGAAGGTCTCGAAGCCGCGCGACTGCGCGATCGACCACAGGGAGGTGGGGAACTGGGCGGCGATCGAGGTGAAGATCAGCAGCGACATGCCGTTGCCGATGCCGCGCTCGGTGATGAGCTCGCCCATCCACATGATGATCCCGGTGCCCGCGGTCATGGTGATGACCATGAGGAGGATGGAGTACCACTCGTCGGTGATGATGAGCGCCGAGCACTCCGGGACGCCGGAGTTGCCGAAGAGGGCGCCCGAGCGGGCGACGGTGATCAGCGTCGTCGACTGGAGGACGCCGAGCGCGATGGTGAGGTACCGCGTGTACTGGGTGAGCTTGCCCTGACCGGACTGCCCCTCCTTGTACAGCGTCTCGAAGTGAGGGATGACCACGCGCAGCAGCTGCACGATGATCGACGCCGTGATGTACGGCATGATCCCGAGCGCGAAGATCGACAGCTGGAGCAGTGCTCCACCGCTGAAGAGGTTCACGAGCTCGTAGAGACCCGAGGTGCCCTGGTTGCCGGCGAGACAGGCCTGCACGGCGCTGAAGTCGACGAACGGAGCAGGGATGAAGGATCCCAGCCGGAAGATCGCCACGATCGCGAGGGTGAAGCCGATCTTGCGGCGGAGGTCGGGGGTGCGGAAGATCCGCGCAACGGCGCCAAACACTACCTAAGGTCTCCTGCTCAATTCTGTGGTGCGGGATACAGGTCGAGCTTGCCACGCACTCCCGGAGGGAGTCGGCGTGGCAAGCTCGACCGACAAGCTGCTGGTGCTACTTGATGGATCCGCCCGCAGCGACGATCTTCTGCTCGGCAGAGCTGGAGACCTTGTCGACCGCGACGTTCAGCTTAACCGCAATGTCGCCGTCCCCGAGGACTTTGACCTTCTCGTTCTTGCGGACAGCACCCTTGGCGACCAGGTCGCCGATGGTGACGTCGCCGCCCTGGGGGTAGAGCTCCGCGAGAGCGGACAGGTTCACGACCTGGTACTCGACCCGGAACGGGTTCTTGAAGCCGCGGAGCTTCGGGGTGCGCATGTGCAGCGGCATCTGCCCACCCTCGAAGCCGACGCGCACCTGGTAGCGGGCCTTGGTGCCCTTGGTGCCGCGACCGGCGGTCTTTCCCTTGGAGCCCTCACCGCGACCCACGCGGGTCTTGGCCTTCTTGGCTCCGGCAGCGGGGCGGAGGTGGTGGACCTTGAGCACGTGCTCCTTGGTCGCCGGCGCCGCCGCGCCCTTCGTGGTGGTCGCCTGCGCGGGAGTCGTGGACTCCGCGGCGGCGGCCTTCTTCGTCTCAGCCATTAGTCAATCTCCTCGACCTTCACCAGGTGGGCGACGGTCTTCACGTATCCGCGGTTCTGGGCGTTGTCCTCGCGGACGACGCTCTGACCGATCTTCCTGAGGCCGAGCGAGCGCAGCGTGTCGCGCTGGTACTGCTTCTCGCTGACCTTCGACTTGATCTGGGTCACCTTGAGCTGGGCCATCAGGCACCTGCCTTCGCGTTGGACGCGGCGGCGAGGGCGTCGGCCTCGGCACGGACGAGACGTGCCGGCGCGACCTGGTCGAAGTCGAGACCACGACGAGCGGCGACGGCGCGCGGCTCCTCGAGCTGCTTCAGAGCCTCGACGGTCGCGTGGACGATGTTGATGGTGTTCGACGAGCCGAGCGACTTGCTCAGGACGTCGTGGATGCCGGCGCACTCGAGGACGGCGCGGACGGGACCGCCGGCGATGACACCGGTACCCGCGGCGGCGGGGCGCAGGAGCACCACACCGGCGGCGGCCTCACCCTGGACGGGGTGCGGGATGGTCGAGGCGACGCGGGGGACGCGGAAGAAGTTCTTCTTCGCCTCCTCGACGCCCTTGGAGATGGCGGTCGGGACCTCGCGGGCCTTGCCGTAGCCGACGCCCACCAGTCCGTTGCCGTCTCCGACGACCACGAGCGCGGTGAAGCTGAAGCGACGGCCGCCCTTGACGACCTTCGACACGCGGTTGATGGTCACGACGCGCTCGAGGAACTGGCTCTTCTCGGCGTCACGGCCACCGCGGTCGCGGCCACCCTGGTTGCGGTCGCGGCCGCCGCGGCGGGGCTCACGAGCCTCCTGCTGCGGCTGCGTGGACGCAGCGGTCTCGACGGGGGCCTCCGACACAGCGGCGACCTCGGGTTCCTTGTTCTCTGCGGCGCTCACAGGTTGAGCCCTGCCTCTCGTGCTCCATCGGCGATCGCGGCGACGCGACCGGCGTACTTGTTGCCTCCGCGGTCGAAGACGACCGCCTCGACACCGGCGTTCTTGGCGCGCTCGGCGACGAGCTCGCCGACCTTGCGGGCCTTGGCGGTCTTGTCGCCGTCGAACACGCGCAGGTCGGCCTCGAGGGTCGACGCCGACGCGAGGGTGCGGCCCTGAGCGTCGTCGACGACCTGCACGAAGACGTGGCGGGCCGAGCGGTTGACGACGAGGCGGGGGCGCTCGGCGGATCCGACGACCTTCTTGCGCAGACGGTCGTGACGACGACCGCGCGCGGCGGACTTGCTCTTTCCTCTGGTTCCGAGTCCCATGATCACTTACCGCTCTTTCCGGCCTTGCGGCGAACGACCTCGCCGGCGTAGCGCACGCCCTTGCCCTTGTAGGGCTCGGGCTTGCGGATCTTACGAATGTTGGCGGCCACCTCACCGACGGCCTGCTTCGAGATGCCGTGCACGGTGAGCTTGTTGTTGCCCTCGACCGTGAACGAGATGCCCGCGGGCGGGGTGACGACGACCGGGTGCGAGAAGCCGAGCGCGAACTCGATGTCCGAGCCCTTCGCCAGCACGCGGTAACCGGTTCCAACGACCTCGAGGCCCTTGGAGTAGCCCTGCGTGACACCGATGATGTCGTTCGCGATGAGCGTGCGGGTGAGGCCGTGGAGCGAGCGCGACTCGCGCTCGTCATCGGGACGCGAGACCAGCACCTGGCCGTTCTCGACGGACACCTGGATGGGGCTGGCGACCGAGACGGTCAGCTCGCCCTTGGGGCCCTTGACGGTCACAGCGGACCCGGCGACGGAGACGTCGACGCCCGCCGGGATCTCGATGGGGAGTCTTCCAATACGCGACATGAGGGGTTACCACACGTAGGCGAGGACTTCCCCACCCACGCCCTTCTTCTCGGCCTGGCGGTCGGTCAGGAGACCGCTCGAGGTGGACAGGATGGCGACGCCGAGGCCGCCGAGCACGGTGGGGATCTCGGCCGACTTCGCGTACACGCGGAGTCCGGGCTTCGAGACCCGCTTGATGCCGGCGATCGAGCGCTCGCGGTTCGGGCCGTACTTGAGGGAGATGGAGAGCGTCGTGCCGACGCGCGCCTCCTCGACCTTCCAGTCGGCGATGTAGCCCTCGGTCTTGAGGATCTCGGCGATGTTCGCCTTGAGCTTCGAGCCCGGGAGGGTGATGGAGTCGTGGTGCGCGGAGTTCGCGTTACGGATTCTGGTCAGCAGATCTGCGACCGGATCAGTCATGGTCATGGCTGATGGTGCCTTTCTCGCCTGGTTTCGGCACCCTTTACAAGAGTGACGACCTGTGGTGTGGGACGGCGCCGACGACGTCGACGCCCATGCGGCCGCGCGAACGCAGGCCAACGAGCCATGCTACATGGCCGAGGTCCTGCGGTCGAGGGCCGATCGTGCACGGGATCCGGGGATCCCGCGTGGCGCCCGCCGCCGGCTCCGGACGGACCGGTCCGGCGGCGGACGCACGACGAGGCCGGAGGGCGGTTCTCACCGTCCCCCGGCCTCGAGGCTTGCTGCTTACGCGTTGTCCGACGACTTGAACGGGAAGCCGAGCTGCTTGAGCAGCGCGCGACCCTCGTCGTCGGTCTTGGCGGTGGTCACGACGGTCACGTCGAAGCCGCGGACGCGGTCGATGCGGTCCTGGTCGATCTCGTGGAAGATCGACTGCTCCGTGATGCCGAAGGTGTAGTTGCCGTTGCCGTCGAACTGGCGGTCCGACAGCCCGCGGAAGTCGCGGATGCGGGGCAGCGCCACCGAGAGCAGGCGGTCCAGGAACTCCCAGGCGCGGTCGCCCCGGAGGGTGACGTGAGCGCCGATGGCCTGACCCTCGCGCAGCTTGAACTGCGCGATGGACTTGCGGGCCTTGGTGACCTGCGGCTTCTGACCGGTGATGGCGGTGAGGTCCTTGACCGCGCCGTCGATGATCTTGCCGTCGCGGGCGGCCTCACCGACACCGGTGTTGACGACGACCTTGACCAGGCCGGGGACCTGGTGGACGTTGCCGAAGCCGAACTGCTCCTTGAGAGCGGGGATGATGTCGGCCTGGTACTTGGCCTTGAGCCGCGGCTGAACCTTCGCAGCCACTGCGGTGGTGTCAGTCATTACAGTTCCTCACCCGACGCCTTCGCGTAGCGCACGCGAACGGTCTTGGTCACGCCGTCCTTGGTGACGGCCACGTTGCGGTGGCCGACCCGGGTCGGCTTCTTGGTCTTCGGGTCGACGAGCGCGACGTTGGAGATGTGGATCGAGGCCTCGACGGTCTCGATGCCGCCCTCCTTCGAGCCGCGCTGCGTCTGGCCGACGCGGACGTGCTTCTTGACGAAGTTCACGCCCTCGACGACGACGCGGTTGCGCTCGACCAGCACCTCGAGGACCTTGCCCTGCTTGCCGCGGTCTCCACCGCGGGCCTGGGTAGCGCCCGAGATGACCTGGACGAGGTCACCCTTCTTGATCTTGGCCATGACTAGATAACCTCCGGTGCCAGCGAGACGATCTTCATGAACTTCTTGTCGCGGAGCTCGCGACCGACCGGTCCGAAGATGCGGGTGCCACGGGGGTCCCCGTCGTTCTTGAGGATGACGGCGGCGTTCTCGTCGAACTTGATGTACGAGCCGTCGGCGCGACGGGTCTGCTTGATGGTGCGGACGATGACGGCCTTGACCACGTCGCCCTTCTTCACGTTGCCACCGGGGATCGCGTCCTTGACGGTGGCGACGATGATGTCACCGAGGCCCGCGTAGCGGCGGCCGGAGCCTCCGAGGACGCGGATGGTGAGGAGCATCTTGGCGCCGGTGTTGTCGGCGACCTTGACTCGGGATTCTTGCTGAAGCATGTGTCTCTCCTGCTAACTCAAGTAGGCCGCGGCCTACTTGGCCTTCTCGAGGATCTCGACCAGGCGCCAGCGCTTGGTGGCGCTGAGGGGACGGGTCTCGCTGATGACGACGGAGTCGCCGATGCCGGCGGAGTTCAGCTCGTCGTGGACCTTGACCTTGGACGTACGGCGGATGACCTTGCCGTACAGCGGGTGCTTCACCCGGTCCTCGACCTCGACGACGATGGTCTTGTCCATCTTGTCGCTGGTGACGTAGCCGCGACGGGTCTTGCGGTATCCGCGAGCGCCCGCCTCCTTCACGTCGTGGGCGGCCGACTCGTGGCCGGCGCTGTCATTGACGGTTGCCATTACTTGGCCTCCTCGTTCGACTCGGTCGCCTCGACCTCGGCCTTGGCGGCCTTCTTGGTCTTCGGCTTCTTCTCCGCCTTGGCCGGGGCCTCGACGGGTGCGGGGGTGGCGCGGATGCCCAGCTCGCGCTCACGGATGACCGTGTAGATGCGGGCGATGTCGCGCTTGACGGCACGCAGGCGGCCGTTGGTGTCCAGCTGACCGGTGGCCGACTGGAAGCGGAGGTTGAACAGCTCCTCCTTGGCCTTCTTCAGCTCGGTGACGAGACGCTCGTCCTCGTAGGTGTCGAGCTCGGCGGGGGCGAGCTCCTTGGATCCGATCGCCATTACGCGTCTCCCTCCTCGCGCTTGATGATGCGTGCCTTGAGGGGCAGCTTATGGATGGCACGGGTCATGGCCTCACGAGCGAGCTGCTCGTCGACGCCGGCGACCTCGAAGAGGACGCGACCCGGCTTGACGTTCGCGACCCACCACTCCGGCGAGCCCTTACCGGAACCCATGCGGGTCTCGGCGGGCTTCTTGGTGAGCGGACGGTCGGGGTAGATGTTGATCCACACCTTTCCGCCGCGCTTGATGTGACGCGTCATCGCGATACGAGCGGACTCGATCTGACGGTTGGTCACGTAGGCGGGGGTGAGGGCCTGGATGCCGAACTCACCGAACGACACCTTGGTGCCACCGGTGGCCTGGCCGGACCGGCCCGGGTGGTGCTGCTTGCGGTGCTTGACTCGACGCGGAATCAACATGGTTATGCCTCAACTCCTGCTGCGACGGGCGCCTCGCTCTGCTGGCGGGGTGCACGGCGCGGACGGTCGCTGCGCTCGGGGCGCGACGACTTGCTGTTCGCCTGCTCGCGGGCGAGCTCCTTGTTGGTGATGTCGCCCTTGTAGATCCAGACCTTCACGCCGATGCGGCCGAAGGTGGTCTTCGCCTCGTAGAAGCCGTAGTCGATGTTCGCGCGGAGGGTGTGCAGCGGCACGCGTCCCTCGCGGTAGAACTCCGAGCGGCTCATCTCGGCGCCGCCGAGGCGGCCGGAGACCTGGATGCGGACGCCCTTGGCGCCGGCGCGCTGAGCACCCTGCAGGCCCTTGCGCATCGCGCGGCGGAAGGCCACGCGGGCGGAGAGCTGCTCGGCGATGCCCTGGGCGACCAGCTGCGCCTCGGCCTCGGGGTTCTTGACCTCGAGGATGTTCAGCTGGATCTGCTTGCCCGTGAGCTTCTCGAGGTCGGCGCGGATGCGCTCGGCCTCGGCGCCGCGGCGGCCGATCACGATGCCCGGGCGGGCGGTGTGGATGTCGACGCGGACGCGGTCACGGGTGCGCTCGATCTCGATGCGGGCGACGCCCGCACGGTCGAGCTGCGTGGCGAGGAGTCGGCGGATCTTGACGTCCTCGGCGAGGTAGTCGCTGTACCGCTGGCCCTTCTTGGTGCTGTCGGAGAACCAGCGCGACACGTGGTCGGTGGTGATTCCCAGACGGAAACCGTAGGGGTTTACTTTCTGACCCATTACTTGGTCCCCTCCTCAGGAGTGGCCAGCACGACGGTGATGTGGCTGGTGCGCTTGTTGATGCGGAAGGCACGACCCTGAGCACGGGGCTGGAATCGCTTGAGGGTGGTTCCCTCATCGACGAAGGCGCGGGACACGATCAGGTCCTGGTCGTCGAGGTACTCGTTCGAGGCATCGGCCTTGACGCGAGCGTTGGCCATCGCCGAGGCGACGAGCTTGTAGACGGGCTCGGACGCACCCTGCGGCGCGAACTTCAGGATGGCCAGTGCCTCCTGAGCCTGCTTCCCGCGGATCAGGTTCACGACACGGCGAGCCTTCTGGGGGGTGACGCGGATGTGTCGCACGCGTGCGATCGACTCCACCATTTCTCTCCTCCTTCTCGTCGCCGCGTCAGCGGCGACGGCCCTTCTTGTCGTCCTTCTCGTGACCGCGGAAGGTCCGAGTGGGGGCGAACTCGCCGAGCTTGTGGCCGACCATGGTCTCGGTCACGAACACGGGGATGTGCTTGCGACCGTCGTGGACCGCGATGGTGTGGCCCAGCATCGCCGGGATGATCATCGAACGGCGCGACCAGGTCTTGATGACGTTCTTGTTGCCGGCTTCGTTGGCCGTGAACACCTTGCGGAGCAGGTGGTCGTCAACGAAGGGGCCCTTCTTGAGACTGCGAGGCATCTTCTACAACTCCTACTTGCGCTTCTTACCGGCGGTGCGGCGGCGAACGATGAGCTTGTCGCTCTCCTTGTTGGGGCGACGGGTGCGTCCCTCGGACTGACCCCACGGGCTGACCGGGTGGCGTCCACCGGAGGTCTTGCCCTCTCCACCACCGTGCGGGTGGTCGACCGGGTTCATCGCGACACCGCGGACGGTCGGGCGGACGCCCTTCCAGCGCATGCGGCCGGCCTTGCCCCAGTTGATGTTCGACTGCTCGGCGTTGCCGACCTCGCCGATCGTGGCGCGGCAGCGCGCATCGACGTTGCGGATCTCGCCCGACGGCAGGCGGAGCTGCGCGTAGGGGCCGTCCTTGGCGACGAGGCGGACCGAGGTGCCGGCCGAGCGGGCGAGCTTGGCGCCGCCTCCCGGCTTGATCTCGATGGCGTGGATGACCGTACCGGTCGGGATGTTGCGCAGCGGCAGGTTGTTGCCGGGCTTGATGTCGGCGCCGGCGCCCGACTCCACGACGTCGCCCTGCGAGAGCTTGTTCGGGGCCAGGATGTAGCGCTTGGTGCCGTCCACGAAGTGGAGCAGCGCGATCCGCGCCGTGCGGTTGGGGTCGTACTCGATGTGAGCGACCTTGGCGTTGACGCCGTCCTTGTCGTTGCGACGGAAGTCGATCAGACGGTACTGGCGCTTGTGGCCACCACCGATGTGACGCGTCGTGATGCGGCCGGAGTTGTTGCGGCCACCGGTCTTGGACAGCGGGCGCAGGAGCGACTTCTCGGGCGTCGAGCGGGTGATCTCGGCGAAGTCGGCAACGCTGGAGCCGCGGCGACCGGGGGTCGTGGGCTTGTACTTACGAATAGCCATTGTCTGTTTCCTCTACGCTTCTTCGGCTCAGCCGACGCTCGTGAAGATGTCGATGGAGCCGGACTTCAGCGTGACGATCGCGCGCTTGGTGTCCTTGCGCTTGCCGGTGCCGAACTTCGTGCGGCGGGTCTTGCCCTGGCGGTTCAGCGTGTTGATCGACGCGACCTCGACGCCGAAGATCTTCTCGATGGCGAGCTTGATCTCGGTCTTGTTCGAACGCGGGTCGACCACGAAGGTGTACTTGCCCTCGTCGATCAGGCCGTAGGACTTCTCCGAGACCACCGGGGAGATGATGACGTCGCGGGGGTCCTTGTTGAACGCGGCGGACTGGCTCATGCGTTCACCTCTTCCTTGTTGGACTCGACGCCCGACTTGGCCGCGATGAACGCGTCGAGCGCGCCCTTCGAGAACACGATGTCGTCGGAGACGAGCACGTCGTACGCGTTGAGCTGGTCGGCCGGCAGGATGTGCACGAACGGCACGTTGCGGAGCGAGAGCTCGGCGATGTAGTCGTCGCGCTCGAGCACCACGAGGACGTTGCGCGACACCGAGAGGGCGTCGAGCAGGACGAGGACGTCCTTGGTCCGGGGTGTGTCGCCGAGGGCGAGGGACTCGACCACGTGGATGCGGGCACCGCGGGCGCGGTCCGAGAGAGCGCCGAGCAGAGCCGCGGCGATCATCTTCTTGGGGGTGCGCTGCGCGTAGCTGCGGGGGGTCGGTCCGTGGACCACGCCACCACCGGTCATGTGCGGGGCGCGGATCGAGCCCTGACGAGCGCGACCGGTTCCCTTCTGCTTGAACGGCTTGCGACCGGCTCCGGAGACCTCACCGCGGTTCTTCGTCTTGTGGGTTCCCTGGCGCGCCGCGGCGAGCTGGGCCACGACGACCTGGTGGATGAGGGGGATGTTGGTCTGGACGTCGAAGAGTGCGGCGGGGAGCTCGACCGAGCCCGCCTTCTGGCCCTTGACGTCGATGATGTCGACAGAGGTAGCCATGGAACTACGCTCCCTTCACGGCGTTGCGAACGAACACGAGGCGACCGCGGGCACCGGGGACGGCGCCCTTGACGAGCAGCAGGCCCTTCTCGGCGTCGACGGAGTGCACCTTGAGGTTGAGCACGGTGACGCGCTCGCCACCCATGCGACCGGCCATGCGCATGCCCTTGAAGACACGGCTGGGGGTCGAGGAGGCGCCGATGGAGCCGGGCTTGCGGTGGTTGCGGTGCGAACCGTGCGAAGCCGAGACGCCCTTGAAGTTGTGACGCTTCATGACGCCGGCGAAGCCCTTGCCCTTGCTGGTGCCGACGACGTCGACCTTGGTGCCGGCCTCGAAGACGGCGTCCACGGTCAGCTCCTGGCCGGCCGAGTAGTCGGCGGCGTCGGAGGTGCGGACCTCGGTGAGGTGGCGGCGGGGGGTGACGCCCGCGGCGTCGAAGTGACCGGCGGCGGGCTTGTTCACCTTGCGCGGGTCGATCGCACCGGCGGCGAGCTGGACGGCGGTGTAGCCGTCCTTCTCCTCCGTGCGGACCTGGGTCACGACGTTGGGGCTGATCTCGATGACGGTGACCGGCACGAGCTTGTTGTTCTCGTCCCAGACCTGGGTCATTCCGAGCTTGGTGCCGAGGAGGCCCTTGCTGGTCTTCAGCGTGGGGGAAACAGTGACAGACATGGTGGCACTCCTCCTTAGAGCTTGATCTCGATGTTGACGTCGGCCGGCAGGTCGAGGCGCATGAGCGAGTCGACGGCCTTGGGCGTCGGGTCGATGATGTCGATGAGGCGCTTGTGGGTGCGCATCTCGAAGTGCTCGCGGCTGTCCTTGTACTTGTGGGGAGAACGGATCACGCAGACCACGTTCTTCTCGGTCGGCAGCGGCACGGGGCCGACCACCGTTGCACCGGCACGGGTGACCGTGTCGACGATCTTGCGCGCCGACGTGTCGATGACCTCGTGGTCGTACGACTTCAGTCGGATGCGGATCTTCTGTCCCGCCATGTGTGATCTCTCACTCTCTTGTTATTGCGTCGTACGCGACTCCCCCGGCCGGAGCCGGAATCGTCTCGCATTGGACGCGCTCGCGAAGGAACTCCGGTGACCCGGAAAAGTGCAACCAGTGTTCTTCTGTCAAAAGCACCGCACCCTCGGGGCGCTCCGATCGGCGTGCAGAACGCACGACGCACGGAGAGACCGTTGAATGTCGGTTGTTGTCGTTCTGCTACCCGCCGCCTCGACGTCGCACCCGCGTGGCCGCCCTCTCGGGTCGAGCCTCCGCGATGCCGTCTCGGCACTGCCTGGCAGTGTCCCCCTGCGAGCAGCACGCCGCCCGAGAGGAAATTTTGAACTAGAAGAGTCTCCCACAGATGCCCCACCCCTGCAACCCGGGCGTGTCGCGCCGGAGGGCTCCTCCGCGAGCACGTCGTACGGCCCTGGGGAGCCGGTCGGTCCGAGCAGCAGCGCGGGTCGGAGCGCCTCCCCCGCTACTCGAAGAGCAGCGCCCGGACGGCGGTCTCGGCCGACGCGGGGCGCGACGCGTCGATGGTCTCGCCGGCGCGGAAGTGGTCCAGCAGCCGCGGGTCGACGTAGCTGGCGCGGGCGACCGTCGGCGTGTTCCCGAGCACGTCCGAGGCGTCGCGCATCGCCTGGGCGATCGCGGAGTTCCGAGCGCGCTGCGTGGCCCGCGGGCCCGACTTCGCCAGGCTCAGCGCGGCCGCGACCGTGCCGTGCAGAGTGCGGAAGTCCTTCGCCGTGAAGTCGTCGCCGGCGCGCTCGCGCACGTAGTCGTTGATCTCGGGCGCCGAGACCGGCCGCCACTCCCGCCCGTCCTTCCAGGCGAGCAGGCGGGCGTTCGGCCCACGACGCTTGAGAGCACGGACGACGCGCGAGAGGTCGTGGTCGAGGATCTCGCTCGTCCACGCCTGATGGCTCTTCCCGGGGAAGGCGAGGGCGACCCGGTCCCCGTGGGTCGTGGCGTGCGCGCACAGGAGCGTCGAGAGGCCGATGCTGCCGTGCTCCTTCGCGTACCTCTCGCTGCCGACGCGGAGCGATCCGGTGTCGAGCATCCGGAAGGCGGTGGCCAGCGCGCGCTCGCGGCTGGGTCCGTCCGAGCGGAGGGCGATGGTCACGGCCCGGCGCGCCCCCGGCAGGGCCTCCGCGAGCCGCAGCGCCCGGTCGAACTTGATCCGGTCCTTCTGCTCGCGCCAGGTCGGATGGTAGATGTACTGGCGGCGGCCGGCGGAGTCGACACCGGTGGCCTGGATGTGCCCGTTGGGGTACGGGGCGATCCAGACGTCCGTCCAGGCCGGCGGGATGCCGAGACGGTCGAAGCGCGCGCGCAGCTCCTTGTCGGCGACGGTCGCGCCCTTCGGGTCGCGGTAGCTGAAGCCGGAGCCCGCGCGCACCCGGGTGTAGCCGCGCCCGCTCGAATCGGTCCTACGGAGTCGTCGCGCGCGAGTGTCAGCCATCGATCCGACGATAGGACGGCGGATCCGAGGCCCGCACCCGCTTGACGGCGGGGACGAGCAGTCGGTCGGCAGCCGCTACTCGTTGCCGATCCGCTTGTCGGCCTGGCGCTTCAGGTCCTCGATGCGGTCGTCGTACTTGCCGTTGGTGAGGCGGCTGGCGATCTCGCCCGCCTTCTCGAGGGTCTGGTCGGAGACCTGCTCGGCCTTCTCGCTCCGCAGCGCGTCCTGGGCCTTCCGGCTGTTGAGGAGTTCGCCGGCCTGGCGTCCGAGCTTCCCGAGATCCACGATGATGCCTCCTTGTAAACGCGCACAGGGCGGCGCGTGCCTCAGTGTGGCGCTCCCGGCTGGGGGAACGGTGCGGGCGCGCCGGTCAACCGGCCAGTGCGATCACCTGCTCCACTGCGTCTGCCAGGGCGCGGCCGTAGGAGGGACCGTGACCGGCGGCGTGGACGGCGAGCGGGTGCAGCTGGTGGAGCGGCACCCGCTCCTCGTAGCCGGCCCCCAGCGGATGCTGGTCGCGGTAGCCCTGGAGGACGGCGTCGAGGTGCGGAGCGCCGAAGAGGGCCAGCATCGCCAGATCGGTCTCGCGGTGTCCCCCGTGAGCGGCGGGGTCGATCAGGACGGCGCCGTCCGCCGTCCAGAGCACGTTGCCGGTCCAGAGGTCCCCGTGGATCCGGGCGGGCCCCGCACCGTCGTCGAAGGCTCCGGCCGCCACCCGGCCCAGAGCCTGCTCGACGAGCCGCGACTCGGCTGCCGTGAGGTTGCCCGCCTCCACGGCGGGGCCGAGGAACGGCCGCGCCCGCTGCTCCGCGTAGAAACGCCCCCACGAGTCGTCCGGGCGGCACGGCATCTCGCGGCGGCCGATGTAGGCGGGGCCGGTCCATCCCGGGGGCGGCGCTCCGAACGCCGCGGCTCCGGCGTCGTGCGTCCGGGCGAGCGCGGCGCCGAAGGCCCGAGCCGACTCGGCGGAGGGTCGCGCGGAGCGGATCTCCTCCAGCTCGATGCGCCCGGGCGACACCCTCTCCACCCCGACACAGCGCGCACCGCCGTCCGCCTCGCGCAGCCAGTCCAGGCCGGCCGCCTCCCACTCGAAGAACTGCGGGAGGGCACGGGGGTCGCTCTTCACGAAGGGCATGCCGCCACGCTAGCCGGGCGTCCCCGGGAACGACGAGAGGGGCCGCCCGCCGAAGCGGACGACCCCTCTCGAGAGATCAGTAGGACGGACCTACTTGATGATCTTGGTGACCGTACCGGCACCCACGGTGCGTCCACCCTCACGGATGGCGAAGCCGAGGCCCTCCTCCATGGCGATCGGCTGGATCAGCGCGACCGTCATGTCGGTGGTGTCGCCGGGCATGACCATCTCGGTGCCCTCGGGCAGCGTGATGACGCCGGTGACGTCGGTGGTGCGGAAGTAGAACTGCGGACGGTAGTTCGCGTAGAACGGGTTGTGACGCCCACCCTCATCCTTGGACAGGATGTACGCGGTGCCCTCGAAGTCCGTGTGCGGCGTGACCGAACCCGGCTTGACGACGACCTGGCCGCGCTCGACGTCCTCGCGCTTGGTGCCGCGGAGGAGCAGACCGCAGTTCTCGCCGGCCCAGGCCTCGTCGAGCTGCTTGTGGAACATCTCGATTCCGGTGACCGTGGTCTTCTGCGTCGGGCGGATGCCGACGATCTCGACCTCGGAGTTCAGAGCGAGGGTTCCACGCTCCGCACGGCCGGTGACGACGGTTCCACGACCGGTGATCGTGAAGACGTCCTCGATCGGCATGAGGAACGGCTTGTCCTTGTCGCGCACCGGGTCCGGGATGGACTCGTCGACCGCGTCCATCAGGTCGAGGATCGACTGGGTCCAGGTGTCGTCGCCCTCAAGGGCCTTGAGGCCGGAGACGCGCACGACGGGGGCGTCGTCGCCGGGGAAGCCCTGCGACGAGAGGAGCTCGCGGACCTCGAGCTCGACGAGCTCCAGGATCTCCTCGTCGTCCACCATGTCGGCCTTGTTCAGCGCGACGAGGAGGTAGGGGACGCCGACCTGCTTGGCGAGGAGGACGTGCTCACGGGTCTGAGCCATCGGGCCGTCGGTGGCGGCGACCACGAGGATCGCGCCGTCCATCTGGGCCGCGCCGGTGATCATGTTCTTGATGTAGTCGGCGTGACCCGGAGCGTCGACGTGCGCGTAGTGGCGCTTCGGCGTCTCGTACTCGACGTGCGAGATGTTGATCGTGATGCCGCGCTGGCGCTCCTCGGGAGCGGAGTCGATCGACGCGAAGTCACGCTGGACGTTGGTCGCGGACGGGAACTTGTCCGCCAGAACCTTCGAGATCGCCGCGGTGAGCGTGGTCTTTCCGTGGTCGACGTGACCGATGGTTCCGATGTTGACGTGCGGCTTGGTCCGCTCGAACTTGGCCTTAGCCACTGTGGGTCCTCCTCAGGACTTAGGTGCAAGCATCCGCATCCGGGCGGCCGCACGGGGCGGCACGAGGACAGGAGGACTTGCGGGGGTTTTGTGTACGTATGTTACCGGCAGTGGTCGTGCGGCCGTCCCGCTGCGACAGGGGGCGCGCTGCACTCGGCAGCAAACCCGCACGACACTACCAGGCCGCCGCCGTTCCGGGGAACGGCGACGGCCCAGGGGCGGAGCTACTCGCCCTTGTTCTTCTGGACGATCTCCTCGGCCACGGCCTTGGGGACCTCGGCGTAGGTCTCGAACGTCATCGAGTAGACGGCGCGGCCCGAGGTCTTCGAGCGCAGGTCTCCGATGTAGCCGAACATCTCGGAAAGCGGGACGTTGGCCCGGATGACCTTGATGCCGGTGGCGTCCTCCATCGACTGGATCATCCCGCGACGCGAGTTGATGTCGCCGATGACGTCGCCCATGTACTCCTCGGGAGTACGGACCTCGACGGCCATGAGCGGCTCGAGGAGGACCGGCTGCGCCTTGCGCGAGGCCTCCTTGAACGCGATCGAGCCGGCGATCTTGAACGCCATCTCGGAGGAGTCGACGTCGTGCGCCGCTCCGTCGACCAGGGTCGCCTTCACGCCGACCATGGGGTAGCCGGCGAGCACGCCGACCTGCATGGCGTCGCGGATGCCCGCGTCGACGGAGGGGATGTACTCGCGCGGGACGCGGCCACCGGTGACGCCGTTGACGAACTCGTAGGTCTTGTCGGCCTCGACCTCCATCGGCTCGATGGTGATCTGGACCTTCGCGAACTGGCCGGAGCCACCCGTCTGCTTCTTGTGGGTGTAGTCGTACTTCTCGACCGTGCGGCGGATCGTCTCGCGGTACGCGACCTGGGGCTTGCCCACGTTGGCCTCGACGTTGAACTCGCGCTTCATGCGGTCGACCAGGATGTCGAGGTGCAGCTCGCCCATTCCCTTGATGACCGTCTGACCGGTCTCCTGGTTCTGCTCGGTGCGGAAGGTGGGGTCCTCCTCGGCGAGCTTCTGGATCGCGGTGCCGAGCTTCTCCTGGTCCGCCTTCGTCTTGGGCTCGATGGCGACCTCGATGACGGGCTCCGGGAAGGTCATCGACTCGAGCACGACCTGCGCGGCCGGGTCGCTCAGGGTGTCACCGGTGGTGGTGTCCTTGAGGCCGATGACGGCGTAGATGTGGCCGGCGGTGACCGAGTCGACCGGGTTCTCCTTGTTGGAGTGCATCTGGAAGATCTTGCCGATGCGCTCCTTCTTGCCCTTGGTCGAGTTGATGACCTGGGCGCCGGAGTCGAGCTTGCCCGAGTAGACGCGGACGTATGTCAGGCGGCCGAAGAACGGGTGCACGGCGACCTTGAACGCGAGCGCCGAGAAGGGCTCGGTCGAGTCCGCGTGGCGCATGATGACCTTCTCCTCGTCGCGGACGTCGTGCGCCTCGATGGCGGGGACGTCGAGCGGGGAGGGGAGGTAGTCCACGACAGCGTCGAGCATCGGCTGGACGCCGCGGTTCTTGAACGCCGAGCCGCAGAGCACCGGGTAGATCTCGGAGTTGACGGTCATCTTGCGGATGGCGCCCTTGATCTCCGCGACGGTGAGCTCCTCGCCGCCGAAGTACTTCTCGAGCAGCTCGTCGGAGGTCTCCGCGACGGTCTCGAGGAGCTTCTCGCGGTACTCCGCCGCCTTGTCGGCGAGGTCGGCCGGGATCTCCTCGATCTCGTACTTCGCGCCGAGCGCGACGTCACCCTTCGAGTCGCCGCGCCACGTGAGCGCGCGCATCTCGACCAGGTCGACGACGCCCTCGAAGGAGGACTCCGCGCCGATGGGCAGCTGGATGACCAGCGGCTTCGCGCCGAGGCGCTTGATGATCGTGTCGACCGTGTAGTAGAAGTCGGCGCCGAGCTTGTCCATCTTGTTGACGAAGCAGATGCGCGGGACGTCGTACTTGTCGGCCTGACGCCAGACGGTCTCGGACTGGGGCTCGACGCCCTCCTTGCCGTCGAAGACGGCGACGGCGCCGTCGAGGACGCGGAGCGAGCGCTCGACCTCGACCGTGAAGTCGACGTGACCGGGGGTGTCGATGATGTTGATCTGGTTCTTGTTCCAGAAGCAGGTCGTCGCGGCGGACGTGATCGTGATGCCGCGCTCCTGCTCCTGCGCCATCCAGTCCATCGTCGCGGCGCCGTCGTGGACCTCGCCGATCTTGTGCGTGATACCCGTGTAGAACAGGATGCGCTCGGTGGTGGTGGTCTTGCCGGCATCGATGTGGGCCATGATGCCGATGTTGCGGACCTTGTTCAGGTCGGTGAGCACATCTTGTGCCACGGAGTTCCTCCGATAGGTGATGGAGCCAGCGCACCGGGTTCATGGCCGAATGGCTGGGATTCTGGTGGTGGCGGTCGCCCGGTCGCGGGGATCGGGCGATCCGCCGCCGGGACCGGGCCCGCAGCGGTGACGCCGCGGGCCCGGTGGTCGCGGTCGCCCGGAGGCGGCCGCGGGGTGCGCTACCAGCGGTAGTGCGCGAAGGCCTTGTTCGACTCGGCCATCTTGTGGGTGTCCTCGCGACGCTTGACAGCGGCGCCCAGACCGTTCGACGCGTCGAGGATCTCGTTCATGAGACGCTCGGTCATCGTCTTCTCGCGACGGGCCTTCGCGTAGCTGGTGAGCCAGCGGAGCGCGAGGGTGTTGGCGCGGTGGGGCTTGACCTCGACCGGGACCTGGTAGGTCGAGCCGCCGACGCGGCGGCTGCGGACCTCGAGGGTCGGGCGGACGTTGTCGAGCGCCTTCTTGAGGGTGACGACCGCGTCCTGGCCGTTCTTGCCGGCGACGCCCTCGAGGGCACCGTAGACGATGCGCTCGGCGAGGCCCTTCTTGCCGTCCAGGAGGATCTTGTTGACGAGCTGGCTGACGATGGGGGCGCCGTAGACGGGGTCTGCGACGACGGGGCGCTTGGGAGCGGGGCCCTTACGAGGCATTACTTCTTCTCCATCTTCGCGCCGTACCGGCTGCGAGCCTGCTTGCGGTTCTTGACGGCCTGGGTGTCCAGGGCGCCGCGAACGATCTTGTAGCGGACACCGGGGAGGTCCTTGACGCGACCGCCGCGCACGAGCACCATCGAGTGCTCCTGCAGGTTGTGGCCCTCGCCGGGGATGTAGGCGGTGACCTCGGTGCCGTTGGAGAGCTTGACGCGGGCCACCTTGCGGAGGGCCGAGTTCGGCTTCTTGGGCGTGGTCGTGTAGACGCGCGTGCACACGCCGCGCTGCTGGGGGTTGGCCTTCAGGGCGGGCGCCTTGGTCTTGGTGACCTTCGGCGTGCGTCCCTTGCGGACCAACTGCTGAATCGTTGGCACTGGTTTTGCTCCTTGAATGCTGCACGGTGACAGCGGATCGATGGTCGACATTCGGCCCTCCCGTCTCCGGGAACGGCCGAGTTCATCTGGACCCGACGCACCCCGCGGCCCCGCGAGCGGGACCGGGAGGGTGAGGGGTATGCCGTGGGGGCCGCCCGATCGGACGAACCCGCGGATCCTCGCGGACCCGGTAGAGCGAAGTGCGGCGACCGCATCGACCCGGAGGCACGACACGAGCGCACGGCAAAGCGCACACCCGAAGAATATTACGGGGAGTGACGGGGCCGGTCAACCGAGCGGCGTTCACCCTGGGAGATGCCGCAGCGCCGCGACGGGCCACGCCGGGACTCCGCCGTCACTCCCGCTCGTCGCCCTCCCAGCCCCAGTGGGGGCTGCGGCCGCCGGCGTCGCGACGGGCCAGGATCAGGAGGAACACGAGCTGGACGGCCGCCGCGAGCACGCCGGTCGCGATCGCGAAGACAGTGGGGGCGTGGTCGAGGATCCAGCCGAGGATCTCCCCCGGCTCCTGGCGGCCGAGCCCGTAGAGCGCTCCGCCGGTGAGGAGGAAGAGCAGGTAGACGACGACCCCGGTCAGCAGCGACGGGCCGAGGACGCGGTGGACGGCGGGACGGGCGGCGAGGGTCACCATCGCGACCAGCACGGCGACGACGCAGACCGCCACCGACACCGGCCCCAGCAGCGGGCCGGCGTCGCGCTCGGGCACGACGTCCTGGTCCAGCAGGAGGCTGAGGACCCCGAACGCGCAGACGACCAGGGCGAGGTAGAGGAACGCGGCGAAGCCGGCCAGCGCGAGGCCGTAGCCCAGGCCGGCTCCGCGGCCCTGCCCCTGCCCCTCCGGAGTCACGACTGCGCGGCCGCTTCGCGCTCGGCGTTGCGGCGCTTGACGCCCCGGGCACGGCCCGCGATCGCGGCGCCGCCCCAGACGCTCGCCTCCCGGCCGAGGACGCCGGCGGCGAGGACCGCCGCGAGGACGGCGGGATCGCGGACGTAGTCGAGCGCGAGGGAGCGGTCGATCGGCAGGGCGAGCGGTCCGACGGCGCTCCAGCCGCCGACCAGCGCGGCCGCGGCCGTGAGGAGGGCGACGAGGAAGCCGCCGAGGACGTAGGCCCACCAGCCCGCGCGGTTCACGACCAGCACGATCAGCGCCAGGCCGACGAGGAACGCGGCCACCGGGGCGAGGAAGAGCGCGGTCGGCGCAGCGTCGAGCGCGAGGGCGACCGGGTCGCCGCCGACGCGATCGACGAGCAGGCGGATCGCCGTCAGGGCGACGAGGTACAGGACGGCGAAGACCGCGGTCGTCAGGAGGGCGAGCGCGAGGCCCGCGAGGCGGTTGCCGGAGCGCCGGACCGGCTCGGGCTCGGCCTCGATCGGCCCGAGGGCGCTGGGGGCGGACGCCGCGGCGGCCGGGGCGGCGGGCTCGACGGTCGGCTGACGGCCCGTCACGGGTTCGGGCCAGACGTACTCCCGGGTCGGCTGGGGTCCGGTTCCGCCGGACGTCTCGGTCGCGGAGGGGATCCGCGTGGTCTCGGCGTCGCTGCTCCAGGTCACCCGGACAGCATAGGCACGCCTTCCGCCGCGCCCGGTGCGCCGCGCGGCTCCCCGTCGACGGGGGACAGCGCCGACCGTCTACTCGAGCGGGTGGAGGAGGCGGTGCAGGAACTGCCGGGTGCGAGGCTCCCGCGGCTCCCGGAGGATCTCCGCAGGGGCGCCCCGCTCGACGACCACGCCGTCGGCCATGAAGACGACCTCCGAGGCCACCTGCCGGGCGAACTCGAGCTCGTGCGTCACGACGAGCATGGTCCAGCCCTCCCCCGCCAGCTCCCGCATCAGCGAGAGCACGTCGCCGACCAGCTCCGGGTCCAGCGCCGAGGTGGGTTCGTCGAAGAGGAGCAGATCGGGCCGCAGCGCGAGCGCCCGGACGATGCCCACGCGCTGCTGCTGACCGCCGGAGAGCTCGAAGGGGTAAGCGCTCCCCCGGCCGCCGAGGCCGACGCGCTCGAGCAGGCGCTCCGCCTCCGGGACCACCTCGGACGCGGGACGGCGCTGCACTCGCAGCGGCCCCTCCGTCACGTTCTGGAGGACGGTCAGGTGCGGGAAGAGGTTGAAGTGCTGGAAGACCATCGCGGAGTGGTCGCGCAGCCCGGTCAGCGCCTTCCGTCCGACGCCGCGGTCGAAGTCGAGGACGCTGCCGTCGGCGAGCTCGACCACCCCGCCGTCCGGCACCTCGAGGCTGTTCAGCGAGCGCAGGACGGTGGTCTTGCCCGAGCCCGAGGGCCCGATCAGGGCGACGACCTCGCCGCGGCGGATCTCCAGGTCGATGCCGCGCAGCACCTCCACCCCGCCGAACGACTTGCGGAGGCCGCGGGCCGTGAGCACGGGCCGCGCGTCGGTCGGAGTGTCAGCGGGCGACATAGCGGTCCAATCGCTTCTCGAGCAGGCCCTGGCCGCTGGAGAGCACCAGGCAGATGAGCCAGTAGATCAGAGCGGCCTCGAGGTAGAGGAGCATGAACTCGCTCGACGCGGTGGCGATCTTCTGCGCCTGCCGGAAGAGCTCGGTCACCAGGATGAGGGAGGCCAGCGAGGTGTCCTTCACCAGCGAGATGAAGGTGTTCGACAGCGGCGGGACGGAGACGCGCGCGGCCTGCGGGAGGATGATGCGCCGCAGCGAGAGCGAGCGGCTCATGCCGATCGTGTGCGCCGCCTCCCACTGCCCCTTCGGGACGCTGAGGATCGCCGCGCGGATCACCTCCGCCGCGTAGCCGCCCACGTTGAGGGCGAACGCGATGGTGGCGCTGGGCCAGGGATCGATCTTCAGTCCGAGGCTCGGCAGCCCGTAGAAGATCACGAACAGCTGCACCAGGAGCGGCGTGCCCCGGATGACGGAGATGTAGGCACGCGCGATCCAGGAGAGGATCCGCACCCGGGAGAGCCGCATCAGGGCGACCGCCAGCGCGAGCACGAGCCCGATGGCGAAGCTCGCCAGCGCGAGCGGGATCGTCCCGACGATGCCCCCGGAGAGGATCGGCCAGAACGACCGGAGGACGAGGTCCATTGTGTTCTCCCGCCTTCGCGGGAGGATCCGCGGTCGGCTCGATCGGGTGGTGGCGTCGGGGGCGGATCGTCTCCGCCTCCTGGGGAATGCTGGCACGCTTCGCGCCGGGGCGGGCGCCCTTGCGGGCGGACCCGCTGCCTGAGCCGCTCCGCCGCTCCCCCGCGTCGGGGCCGCTCACGCACGAGACGGCCCCTCCCGGAAGGGGAGGAGCCGCCTCGGGGTGGGGCTACTGGGAGACGTCGGCTCCGAAGTAGCGCTCGGAGATGGAGGCGAGGGTGCCGTCCTCGCGCAGCTCGTCGAGGGCGGAGTCGACGGCCTCGACGAGGTCGTCCGAGCCCTTCGGGAAGGTGAAGGCGCTCTCGGAGGTGTCGTCGGTGGTGACGGCGACCTTGAGGCCCGCGGCCTGGTCGGGGTAGGTCGTGGACCAGTCGAGCCAGGTGAGGCGGTCGTTCACGGTCGCGTCCACGCGGCCCTGCTCGACGAGGGCGATGGCCTGCGCCCAGCCCTCGACGCCCTCGACCTCGGCGCCGTTCTCCTGCGCGACGGTGTACCAGTTGCTCGAGAGCGACTGCGCGGTGGTCTTGCCGGAGAGGCCGGCGAGGTCGGTGATCGAGGTGTCGCTCGAGGGGACGATCACGACGCCGGGGCTGACCGAGTACGGCTCCGAGAAGTCGTACTTCGCCTCGCGCTCGTCGTTGATCGAGACCTGGTTCGCGATCACGTCGAAGCGCGCTCCGTCCAGGCCCGCGAACATCGCGTCCCACTGCGTCTCCTGGAAGTCGGGCTCGACGCCCAGCTTCTCGGCCACGGCGGTGATCACGTCGACGTCGTAGCCGGTGAGGGCTCCCGTCCCGCCGTCGGCGTGGAAGGAGAAGGGCGGGTAGGTGCCCTCGGTGCCGATGGTGAGCTTCCCCGAGTCCTCGACCTCGGCCAGTGTCAGGCCGGAGCTCGCGGAGGCGGTGCCCTCGCCGCTCGAGCCGGAGACCACGTCGTCGGTCGAGGCGGGCGCGCAGCCGGCGAGGACCAGGGCGGCGGCGGCGGCGGTCGTGCCGAGCAGGACGCGCAGGGAGGTGCGGGCGGAGAGGGTCACGGTGTTGTCCTTCGGTGCATCACGGAGTCGTGGCGGTCCCGCTGCGCCGGATGCGGCGCGGGGATCGACGAGGGGACGGGTCGTCCCGGGGCGGACCGCTGCTCGGCGGAACCGCCCGGAGTGACGATAACCAGTGGAGGGGGCGGCCCTATTCCCGGATGTCGCCGTGTGACGCCGGGAGTCCGGCCAGGAAGTGCTCGGCACCGGCGACCTCGTCGCTCGTGAGGCCCGCCGCCGACTCCGGACGCACCAGGTGGAAGGGGGTGCTCTGCTCGCGGGCCCAGTCGTAGGCGTCCTCGTGGAGGTTGTCGTCGATCCACACCACGGCGTCGATCGCGCCGCGCTCGGCGGCCGCCTCCAGCCACACCGCGACGGGCTGGAGCTTGCCCGTCCGGCCCGGGAACCGCGGGTCGCGCGGGAGGCCGCCGTCGAAGACGATCGCCTCCGTACCCGCCGGCAGCCCGAGGTCCTGGGCGAGGACCCGCGTCAAGCGCGGCGGCCAGGTCGTGGCCCACACGATCGTGCCGACCGCGGCCAGGCGGGCGACGAGCGCCGCCCGCTCCGGCTCGAGCTCCAGGCGGTGCGAGCCCGAGGCGCGATCGCTGCGGACGGAGGGGTTCAGGACGCCGTCGACGTCGAGCAGGATCAGGGCGGCCATGCCTGTCACCGTAGCGGCGGCGGGGCGGATCGCGCGAGGAGCGCTAGCGTGACGGGATGCCTCCGTCCCTCCTGCTGCCGGGAGGCCGCACAGCCGTGCTGGGGCCGGATCCCGTGCGGCCGGAGGCGCTGCTGCTCACGGTCGACGGCGCGGAGCAGTCGCTGATCGATCCGGGCGATCCCCGGGCTCTGCACCTCGAGTACCTCGCGCGCCTCGGCGCGGTGGTCGACGCCGCCGCCCCGCCCGGCGAGCCGCTGCGCGTGCTGCACCTCGGAGCCGGAGCCCTGGCCCTGGCCCGGTACGTCGCCGCGACCCGGCCGGGCTCCGAGCAGCTCGCGGTGGAGAGCGCGGCGGGACTCGTGGAGTTCGTGCTCGAGCACGCGCCGCTCCCCCGCGGCGCGCGCGTCCGACTCCTCACGGCCGACGCCGCAGGGCCCCTGCCGCCCTGGAGCGCCGACCTCGTCGTGCTCGACGTCTACGACGGGGACGAGATCCCGGAGGCGTTCTACCGCGCGTCCGTCCTCGCTCCGCTCGCCGCCCGGGTCGGCGCCGACGGGCTCCTCGCGGTCAATGTCGCCGACGACGCCGACCACCGGAGGCTGGACCGCCTGCGCGGGGTCGTCCGCGAGCTGCTCCCGGTGACCGCAGCGGTCGGATCGACCGCCTTCGTCGAGGGGCGCACCGGCGGGAACGCGATCCTGCTCGCCTCAGGCTCGGCGCTCGCCGACCACGTCGCCGGCCGCCTGCTGCAGGCCGGCCCGCACCCGGTCTCCGCCGCGGCGGATGGCGACGTCGTGGTCGCCGAGGTGGCGGTAGAAGTCGACCCGTGAGTCGAGAGTGACGCCGGTCTCGAGGTACTTGGCGCGGATCCGCTTGATGTAGGTGCGGACGGTGTGCTCGGCGACGCTGAGGTCGACCGCGACGGTGCGGACCGCGGCACCCGCTCCGTAGGCGCGCATCACACGGCTCTCCTGGGGGCTCAGCACCGGGCGGCGCTCCTCGCGCCCGTGCACGAGCCGGTGGCGGGCGGTGTCCGAGATCCAGGTGCGGCCGGAGGCGACGGAGACGACCGCCGCGGCGAGCTCGCTGGGGTCGTCGCCCTTCCAGACGTAGGCCGCTCTCTCCCGTCGCAGCACGGCCCGCACCGGCTCCAGGGAGTCGGAGGAGGAGAGCACGACGAGGCCGACGGTCCGGGTAGCCGCACGCTCGAGGGTGTCGGCCACCTCCTCGCCGGGCACACCGTCCAGGTCGAGGACCGCGATGCGGTCGACGCCCTCCTCGTCGTGCGAGAACTGCGGCAGCAGCTGCGCGAGCAGCGCCTGCAGCGCGGCGCGCTCGATCGCTGGTCCGTCGACGACGGCCAGCGTGAACCGATCGAATCCGGTCACGGGGGTCCCCTAGCAGGGGCAGGTTCGGGTCCGCCCCGGCTGCACCGTAGCGGTCCGCGACGTCGTCGTGCACGTGATGGGACATTCCGTCTCAGTGGGAGGACGCCCCCAGAGCGCTCCGGATCGGCTCACGGAGCGCATGGAGGACCACCCGCGGCACCGTGTCCGGCTAGTGTCCCTCTCCATGGACGACAGCGCAGAGGGCTCCCGGCGGGCCCGGAGGATCCCCGCGGAGCAGGTCCGCAGCCGCATGATCGCCACGGCGCGCGACGTCGTCTCCGACCACGGCCTCACGGTGAGCTTCGCGCACCTGCCCATGGAGGAGTACATCCGCCTGGCCGGCGTGCCGCGCAGCTCCGTCTACCGGATCTGGAGCACGCGCGAGGAGTTCGTGGCCGACCTGGTCGGCGAGGTCTTCGTGCGGGACCGGTACGCGGAGGGCGCCGATCCCGAGGCCCAGCAGGAGATGCGCGAGGTCTACGAGCGCTCCACCGATCTGCTCTCCACGGCCGCCGGCCGCCGCCGGGTCGCCTGGGAGACCATCCGCATCGGGGCGCGGGCCAATGCCGAGTCGCTCCGCCGCTCCGCCGACTGGTCGTCGTACAACGCACTGCTCGCCTGCACCTTCTCGATGGAGGAGGGGCCTGCACGCGACGCCGTGCGCGCCACGGCGAAGCGGATCGAGGGCATGCTCACGCGCCGGATGCGCGACTTCTACGAGGAGACGCTGCAGGTCTTCGGCGGGACGATGCGCCCGGGATTCACGACGCTCCAGCTCGCCCACCTCACCGCGATCGTGATCGACGGGCTCGCCCACCGCGGCCGGCTCCTCGACGACGACCTCGACACTCCGGTGACCGCCCCCGGCCTCGACGGCGAGCCGGTCGAGTGGACCCTGGCGGCCTGGACGATCCGCTCGATCGTCGACGGGATGCTGGAGCCGGTCGCGGAGGACTGAGCGGACCTCGCGACCCGGATCACTCGTCCGGTTCGGTGAACCCGTCGATCAGCAGCAGCACCGACACCACCGCCAGCGACGGTCCGTCGGGATCGGCCGGGTCGAGCGGGCCGGTCACCAGCTCCGGTGCCGCGATCCGCGCGATGCACAGACCCTCGATCAGGGCCGAGACGGCGGAGGCGAGAGCGGCGGCGCCGCGGTCCGGGCGCAGCCGGAGCCCCGCCTCGGCGAGGGTGTGCTCGTAGTACTTCGCCATGTTGTCGATGAAGTGCAGCTGGCGGGACCGCAGAGCGGATCCGATGGCGGTCCGCGCCGGCTCCTCGTGCGAGCCCACCGCGCCGGCGAGAGCGATGAAGTTGCGCCAGTGCTGCGACGAGAAGACGTTGTCGACGTTCGCGTCGACGGCGACCCGGACGGAGGCGATCAGGGCCTCGCGGCGCTGCGCCGGGGTCGGCTCGGGGTCGAGGCTGCGGTGGAGGTGGGAGTTCCCGGCCCGCAGGGACGGCTGGTCGAGGCGGGTGGCGAGGACCCGCTCCGGGATCGCGGCGATCAGCTCGTCGTAGAACGACTGGCGAGTGGGCCAGATCCGGTACACGGTGCTGCGCGGAACACCCGCCGAGCGGATGACGTCCTCGAGGGGCAGGTGGGCGACTCCGACGCGCAGGCCCTCGGCGCGGACGACCGCGAGAGCGGCGTCCAGCAGGCGGGTGCGGACCTGCTCGCGGGTCAGGCGGGGAGGACGCGCCGGCTCCTCCGCATCGAGGGGGTCGTCGCTCATCAGGCCTCCGGCGCCGGGATGCACGGAGGAGCCTCCGACATCTACTGTCCAGCCGAGCGTACCCGGAGGGAGCGCGGAACGTGAGAGGAGATCGGAGACGGGCGCGGCCCGCGCATGCGGCTCGGGTGCCGCGCGGGCCGCGCTGCCTGTCCCCCAGGCGGCCTCCCCATGGGCCGGTCCGACCGTATGCTTCCCGACAGACGTCCGTCAACTGACGCGACATGGTGTCTCCTCGGCGGTGTCCGCCGACCCGTCACTACGACCGCCTCCGGGACTCCTCCGCCGCCGGGAGCGCCCTCGCCGCGGTCTGCGCTCGAGAGGCGTGCGGAGCGGACAGCTCGCCCGCGACGACGTCCGACACGACGCCGGTGGCGTGCTCGACGAGGTCGAGGTTCCGAGTCAGCCGCGCGTGGTGGCACGGGCTCGCGTCGACGTCGACCACGAGCTTCGCGAAGCGCAGAGCATCGCCGAGCCGCGCGAACGGCGAGAGCTCGGCGACGAGGGACGGCACGTCCGCCGCGGCGAGGTAGGTGTAGCGGCAGGTCGAGACCACGTAGTCGTCGACTCCGGCCGTCGCCGATCCGGTCGCGACCATGATGTCGCCGAGGTCGACCGGCGCGGTGGCGAGGCCGAGCGCCACCGCGGCGGTCACCTGGATGTCACCCACCAGCGCCGTCACGTGCACGCCGGCGGGCCAGGGCGGCAGGGAGCCGAGCTCGGTCGATCCCGTCCGCAGGCCCTTGCCCGCCGCCGAGGCGAGGGCGTCGATCATCGGCACTCCCGTGCACTCCCCCGCGTACTCGGCGTCCTCCGAGACGGCGTCCCCGCAGGAGGCGAGCATCGCCGAGACGCTCAGCCGGCTCTGCGGGTCCAGTCCTGCGATCACCGCGGGGCTGACCTGGCCGGAGTCGTCGACCATCCGTCCGAGGCGCTCCGCGACGTCGGATCCCGTGTTCGGGGTGCCGAAGGTGAGGACGGACGAGACCATCGAGGCGACGGCGGTCCCGTCGACCGAGCCGCTCAGCGCCTGGCGGGCGGCGAGCCCTCCCATCGAGTGCGCGACGACGACGGCGCGGTGCCCGGTCGCGGAGACGAGGCAGGCGATCGAGGAGGCGAGCGCGTCGCTGATCCCCGGGTCGGTGACCCAGCGCGCGGCGAGCCGGCGGTAGTCGAAGGTGTAGACCGCGGCGCCGTCGATCTGCTGCAGCCGGCCGAGGAGGGACGGCTCGGGAGCGTCGAGCGGAGCGGTCGCCGACTCCGACGACACCATGTCGACGAGATGGGAGAAGGCCCCTGTGCGGTCGGCGTCGTGCGTCGCCGTGCCCAGCCAGCCGTGCAGCATCACGATGGGGACCAGCGCGGCGGCGGAGCGCGGCCGGACGTCGTCGCCCGCGAGCACGGGAGCCAGCTCCGCGACGCCGCAGGACGAGGGTGCGACCGCCTCTGCCGCCTCCGCCCGCACCGCGGGCACCACGACGACGCCGACCACCACGAGCAGTGCGGCCAGCACGACGATCACGAGTCTCATCCGCGCGTTTCCTCACGTGCCGCGACCAGGACGGGGAACGGGTACAGGCTCGACCCGACGAGCACCCATCGAGTCAATCACCCCGCTCCTGCGGGGAAGGCCGCTCGTCGCGAACGGGCGGCCCCCCGTGCGGGTGACCGCGGGTCGGGGACGACGAAGGCCCCGCCGGTGTCCCGACGGGGCCTTCGATCGTTCAGCTCACCTGGATCAGCTGTAGTTGCCCGGCTCGTAGCCGTCGCTCGAGAACGAGTCGAAGTCGACGAACGAGAGGTCGGCGTCGCTGAACGCGGCGTCGTCGGCGAAGATGCGGTTGGGGTACCGCTCGGCCTTCGCCTCCTCGGTCGCCTCGACCGACACGTTCCGGTACTTGGGCAGACCGGTTCCCGCCGGGATCAGCTTTCCGATGATCACGTTCTCCTTCAGGCCCATCAGCGGGTCGCGCTTGCCCTCCATGGCCGCCTGCGTGAGGACGCGGGTGGTCTCCTGGAAGGACGCGGCCGACAGCCACGACTCGGTCGCGAGCGAGGCCTTGGTGATGCCCATGACCTCCTGGCGGGCGGACGCGGTCCGCTTGCCCTCGGTCAGAGCCGCACGGTTGACCTCGCTGTAGCGCGAGCGGTCGACGAGCTCGCCCGGCAGCAGCTCCGTGTCGCCGTGGTCGACCACGGTGACCTTGCGGAGCATCTGACGCACGATGACCTCGATGTGCTTGTCGTGGATCGGCACACCCTGCGAGCGGTAGACGCCCTGGACGCCGCCTACCAGGTGCTTCTGGACCTCGCGGACGCCCAGCACGCGCAGGACCTCCTTGGGGTCGACCGTTCCGACGTGCAGCTGCTGCCCGAGCTCGACGTGCTGGCCGTCCTCGATGAGGAGCTGCGAGCGCTTGAGCACCGGGTAGATGACCGCCTCGTCGCCGTTGTCCGGCTGGAGGATGACGCGGCGGGCACGGTCGGTGTCCTCGATGGTGATCCGGCCGGCGGCCTCCGCGATCGGCGACGCGCCCTTGGGGGTGCGGGCCTCGAAGAGCTCCTGCACGCGGGGAAGACCCTGCGTGATGTCGTCGGCCGAGGCCGATCCACCGGTGTGGAAGGTGCGCATCGTGAGCTGCGTGCCGGGCTCGCCGATCGACTGGGCCGCGATGATGCCGACGGCCTCTCCGATGTCGACGAGCTTGCCGGTGGCGAGCGAGCGGCCGTAGCAGGCCGCGCAGACGCCGACGGCGGACTCGCAGGTCAGGACGGAGCGCACCTTGATGTGGCGCACGCCCGCTCCGACCAGCTTCTCGATGAGCACGTCGCCCACGTCCTCGCCGGCCTCGGCGACGAGCTCGCCGGCCTCGTTCGACGCCGGGGTGGCGAGCGAACGGGCGTAGACGGAGTTCTCGACGTTGGAGTCCTTGATCCAGGCGCCGGTGGCGTCCTGGAGCATGATCGGCAGGTCGAGGCCCTTCGAGGTGCCGCAGTCCTCCTCGCGGATGATGACGTCCTGCGAGACGTCGACGAGTCGTCGCGTCAGGTAGCCCGAGTCCGCGGTGCGGAGCGCGGTGTCGGCCAGGCCCTTGCGGGCACCGTGCGTGGCGATGAAGTACTCGGCGACCGACAGGCCCTCGCGGTACGAGGAGATGATCGGTCGGGCGATGATCTCGCCCTTCGGGTTGTTCACCAGGCCTCGCATGCCGGCGATGTTGCGCACCTGCAGCCAGTTGCCGCGGGCACCGGAGGTGACCATGCGGTTGATGGTGTTGTCCGTCGGGAAGTTCGCGCGCATGGCCTTGGCGACCTCGTCGGTCGCCTCGGTCCAGATCTTCACGAGCTCCTGGCGGCGCTCGGCCTGAGTGGTCAGACCCTTGTCGTACTCGGACTCGACCTTCGCGGCCTTCTTCTCGTAGCCCGCGATGATCTCGGGCTTCGACGGAGGCGTGAGGATGTCGGACAGCGCCACGGTGACACCCGAGCGGGTGGCCCAGTAGAAGCCGGCGTCCTTGATCCGGTCGAGGGAGGCGGCGACCTCCACCTTCGGGTAGCGCTCCGCGAGGTCGTTGACGATCCCGGAGATGGTCGTCTTGTCGGCGACCTGCTCGAAGTAGGGGTAGTCGACCGGCAGCGCCTCGTTGAAGAGGGCGCGGCCGAGCGTGGTCTCGAGGAGGACCGGCGCGGTGACCTTGCCGTTCTCGTCGATCTCGACGCCCTCGGGTGCCTGACCCTGCGCGAAGTACACGTCCGACATGCGGATCCTGACCTTCGAGTTCAGGTGCAGCGAGCCCTGGTCCTTCGCGAGGATCGCCTCCGAGACGGAGGAGAACGCGCGGCCCTCGCCGGCGGCGCCCTCGCGGATCGTCGTCAGGTGGTGGAGGCCGATGATCATGTCCTGCGTGGGCAGGGTGACCGGACGGCCGTCCGAGGGCTTGAGGATGTTGTTCGACGCGAGCATCAGGATGCGCGCCTCGGCCTGGGCCTCGACGGACAGCGGCAGGTGGACGGCCATCTGGTCGCCGTCGAAGTCCGCGTTGAACGCGGCGCAGACGAGCGGGTGCAGCTGGATCGCCTTGCCCTCGACCAGCTGGGGCTCGAAGGCCTGGATGCCGAGACGGTGCAGCGTGGGCGCACGGTTCAGCAGGACGGGGCGCTCGCGGATGATCTCCTCGAGCACGTCCCACACCTGCGGGCGCGAGCGCTCCACCATGCGCTTGGCGGCCTTGATGTTCTGCGCGTGCGACAGGTCGATCAGGCGCTTGATCACGAACGGCTTGAACAGCTCCAGCGCCATCTGCTTGGGCAGACCGCACTGGTGCAGCTTGAGCTGCGGGCCGACGATGATGACCGAGCGTCCCGAGTAGTCGACGCGCTTGCCCAGCAGGTTCTGGCGGAAGCGACCCTGCTTTCCCTTGAGCATGTCGCTCAGGGACTTGAGGGCGCGGTTGCCGGTTCCGGTGACGGGGCGGCCGCGGCGGCCGTTGTCGAAGAGGGCGTCGACCGCCTCCTGGAGCATGCGCTTCTCGTTGTTCACGATGATCTCGGGGGCACCGAGGTCGAGCAGGCGGCGGAGTCGGTTGTTGCGGTTGATCACGCGACGGTAGAGGTCGTTCAGGTCGCTGGTCGCGAACCGGCCTCCGTCGAGCTGCACCATCGGGCGCAGCTCCGGCGGGATGACCGGGACGACGTCGAGGACCATCGCGGCCGGCGAGTTGCCGGTGGCGAGGAACGAGTTGACGACGCGCAGGCGCTTGATGGCGCGGATCTTCTTCTGACCCTTGCCCTCGGCGATCTGCAGATGCAGCGTCTCGGCCTCGGCCTGGAGGTCGAACTGCTCGAGGCGCTTCTTGATCGCCTCGGCGCCCATGTAGGCCTCGAAGTAGACGCCGTACCGGTCGACGAGCTCGTTGAAGACCGCGTCCTCGGGCTTGAGGTCGCCGACCTTGAGGGTGCGGAACTGCTCCCACACGCTCTCGAGCCGCGCGATGTCCTCGTCGAAGGACTTGCGGATCTGGCCCATCTCCTTCTCGGCGCCGTCCTTGGTGCGGCGCTTCTGGTCGCTCTTGGCGCCCTCCGCCTCCAGGGCGGCGAGGTCGGTCTCCAGGCGCGCCAGGCGGTCCGCGATGCGGGAGTCGCGCTGGTCCGAGAGGGTCTTGATCTCGAGCCGGAGCTCGTTCTCGAGCCCGGGCATGTCGGCGTGACGGCCGTCGTCGTCCACGTCGATGATCATGTACGCCGCGAAGTAGATGACCTTCTCGAGGTCCTTCGGCGCCATGTCCAGCAGGTATCCGAGGCGCGAGGGGACGCCCTTGAAGTACCAGATGTGGGTGACGGGGGCGGCGAGCTCGATGTGGCCCATCCGCTCGCGGCGGACCGAGGACTTGGTGACCTCGACGCCGCAGCGCTCGCAGACGATGCCCTTGAAGCGGACTCGCTTGTACTTGCCGCAGGAGCACTCCCAGTCGCGAGAGGGTCCGAAGATCTGCTCGCCGAACAGGCCGTCCTTCTCGGGCTTCAGGGTGCGGTAGTTGATGGTCTCGGGCTTCTTCACTTCACCGTGCGACCAGCGACGGATGTCATCGGCCGTTGCGAGGCCGATGCGCAGCTCATCGAAAGTGGTTACGTCGAGCAATGTTTTCTCCTTGTCGGAAAACAGGGTGTCTCGTCAGAGACGGGAGGTCGTCAGATGCTGGCGCGGATCAGATGTCGTCGACGGAGGACGACTCGAACCGGGAGGAGATGTTGATGCCCAGCTCTTCCGCGGCGCGGTAGACCTCGTCATCGGTGTCGCGCAGGCTGACCGCGGTGCCGTCGGCCGAGAGGACCTCGACGTTCAGGCACAGGGACTGCATCTCCTTGATGAGGACCTTGAAGGACTCCGGGATGCCGGGCTCCTGGATGTTCTCGCCCTTGACGATGGCCTCGTACACCTTCACGCGGCCGAGGATGTCGTCCGACTTGATGGTGAGGAGCTCCTGGAGGGCGTAGGCGGCGCCATAGGCCTCGAGGGCCCACACCTCCATCTCGCCGAAGCGCTGTCCGCCGAACTGCGCCTTACCACCGAGCGGCTGCTGGGTGATCATCGAGTACGGGCCCGTCGAGCGCGCGTGGATCTTGTCGTCGACGAGGTGGTGCAGCTTCAGGATGTACATGTAGCCGACCGAGACCGGGTCCGGGAAGGGCTCCCCGGAGCGGCCGTCGAACAGCTGCGTCTTGCCGGACGAGCCGATCAGGCGCTCTCCGTCGCGCGTCGGGGTGGTGGAGTCGAGGAGCCCTGCGAGCTCCTCCTCCGCCGCGCCGTCGAAGACGGGGGTCGCGACCTTGGTGCCGGGCGCCGCCTCGCGGGCGTGCTCGGGCAGGCGCGCGGCCCACTCCGGCTGACCCTCGACCTTCCAGCCCTGCTTCGCGATCCACCCGAGGTGGATCTCGAGGACCTGGCCGAAGTTCATGCGGCCGGGGACGCCGAGCGGGTTGAGGACGATGTCGACCGGGGTGCCGTCGGCGAGGAACGGCATGTCCTCGACCGGCAGGATCTTCGAGATGACGCCCTTGTTGCCGTGGCGGCCGGCGAGCTTGTCGCCCTCGGTGATCTTGCGCTTCTGGGCGATGTAGACGACCACGCGCTGGTTGACGCCCGAGCCGAGCTCGTCGTCGCCGTCCTGCGCGTCGAACACCTTGACGCCGATGATCGTGCCCTGCTCGCCGTGGGGCACCTTCAGCGACGTGTCGCGGACCTCGCGGCTCTTCTCGTTGAAGATCGCGCGGAGCAGGCGCTCCTCGGCCGAGAGCTCGGTCTCGCCCTTGGGCGTGACCTTGCCGACGAGGATGTCGCCGGGGCGGACCTCGGCGCCGATGCGGATGATGCCGCGCTCGTCCAGGTCGGCCAGGAGCTCCGGGCTGACGTTGGGGAGGTCGCGGGTGATCTCCTCCTTGCCGAGCTTGGTGTCGCGGGCGTCGACCTCGTACTCCTCGATGTGGATCGAGGAGAGGACGTCGTCCTTCACCAGGTTCTGGCTGAGGATGATCGCGTCCTCGAAGTTGTGGCCCTCCCACGGCATGAACGCGACGAGCAGGTTCTTGCCCAGCGCGAGCTCGCCGTTCTCGGTGGCGGGGCCGTCGGCGACGACCTCGCCGACCTCGATGCGCTCGCCGGCCGAGACGACCACGCGGTTGTTGTACGAGGTGCCCTGGTTGGAGCGGTCGAACTTGCGGAGGAAGTAGGTCTGCGTGCCGCCCTCGTCCAGCTGGACGGTGACGGAGTCGGCGGAGACCTCCTGGACGACACCGGCCTTGTCGGCGGTGATGACGTCGCCGGCGTCGATGGCCGCGAAGCCCTCCATGCCGGTTCCGACGACGGGCGACTCGCTGCGCAGCAGCGGGACGGCCTGACGCTGCATGTTCGCGCCCATGAGCGCGCGGTTCGCGTCGTCGTGCTCGAGGAACGGGATCAGCGAGGTCGCGACCGAGACCATCTGGCGCGGCGAGACGTCCATGTAGTGGACGCGCTCGGCGTCGACGAGCTCGACCTCTCCGCCCTTGGGGCGGACCAGGACCTTGCCCTCCGCGAAGCGGAAGTCCTTCGTGAGGGGGGCGTTCGCCTGGGCGACCAGGTACTCGTCCTCCTCGGACGCGGTGAGGTAGTCGATCTGCGAGGTGACGGTGCCGTCGACGACCTTGCGGTACGGGGTCTCGATGAAGCCGAACGAGTTGATGCGCGCGAAGGACGCGAGCGACCCGATCAGGCCGATGTTCGGGCCTTCCGGGGTCTCGATCGGGCACATGCGGCCGTAGTGCGAGGGGTGGACGTCGCGGACCTCGACGCCGGCGCGCTCACGGGAGAGTCCGCCGGGGCCGAGCGCCGACAGGCGGCGCTTGTGGGTCAGACCCGCGAGCGGGTTGTTCTGGTCCATGAACTGCGACAGCTGGCTGGTCCCGAAGAACTCCTTGATCGCGGCGACGACGGGGCGCACGTTGATCAGGGTCTGCGGGGTGATCGCCTCGATGTCCTGCGTGGTCATGCGCTCGCGGACGACGCGCTCCATGCGGGACAGTCCGGTGCGGACCTGGTTCTGGATCAGCTCGCCGACCGCGCGGATGCGGCGGTTGCCGAAGTGGTCGATGTCGTCGACGTCGAGACGCAGCTCGACCGGCTCGCCGTCGCGCACGCCGGGGAGGGCGGTGCGGCCGTCGTGCAGGGCGACCAGGTACTTGATGGTCGCGATGATGTCCTCGACCGTGAGCACCGAGTCGGACAGCGCCTTGTCGATGCCGAGCTTGCGGTTGATCTTGTAGCGGCCGACCTTCGCGAGGTCGTAGCGCTTGGAGTTGAAGTAGAAGTTGTCCAGCAGCGCGCGGGCGGCCTCGGCGGCGACCTGCTCGCCCGGACGGAGCTTGCGGTAGATGTCGCGGAGGGCGTCCTCCTTGGTGAGGATGTTGTCCTTCTCGAGGGTCAGCTCGATCGACTCGTAGCCGGCGAACTGCTCGAGGATCTCCTCGCTCGTCAGGCCGAGGGCCTTGAGGAACACGGTGACCGACTGCTTGCGCTTGCGGTCGATGCGCACGCCGACCTGGTCGCGCTTGTCGATCTCGAACTCGAGCCAGGCGCCGCGGCTCGGGATGACGCGGGCGGAGTAGATGTCCTTGTCGGACGTCTTCTCCTGCTGGCGCTCGAAGTAGACGCCGGGGCTGCGCACGAGCTGGGACACGACGACACGCTCGGTGCCGTTGATGATGAACGTGCCCTTCTCGGTCATCAGCGGGAAGTCGCCCATGAAGACCGTCTGGGTCTTTATCTCACCCGTGAGGTGGTTCATGAACTCGGCCTCGACGTACAGCGGAGCGGCGTAGGTCTTGCCGCGCTCCTTGCACTCCTCGATCGTGTACTTCTCGGGCTCGAGGTACGGGTTCGTGAAGCTCAGCTGCATCGTCTCGCTGAGGTCCTCGATCGGGGAGATCTCCTCGAAGATCTCGTCGAGGCCGGAGTTGGCGGGGAGGTCCTCCCGGCCGGCGGCCTTCGCCTCGGCGACGCGGGTCTTCCACGCCTCCGAGCCGACGAGCCAGTCGAAGCTCTCGGTCTGCAGCGCGAGCAGATCCGGAACGGTCAGGGTGTCGCTGATCTTGGCGAACGAGAGACGCGAAGCTCCGCGTCCGTTCTTGGGTGAGGTGGTGGTCGCGGTGGACGCAGCAGCCAAGGAAGGAACCTCCGTAGACCCTCGCGGGTCTCAATCTGTGGGATGTGTGGAGTGGGCTCCCGCCGGACGGGCCGCCACCCCTGCCCGCACGCCGTGCGGACCGAGGCGACTCGGTCTTGGGGGCGGGGCTAGAGTGTGGCAACGGCATCCACCATCTGATGCCGGGTTCCGGTGACCTGCCGACCGCGATATGAGGGCATGGGTACTCGGGAGCGCAAAGTACGAATATAGCCGCATCGCGCCACGCCGCGCAAGTGCGGATGCTTGCGCCGCCCCGCGGGGTCCGGTATACGAGGCCGCGGCCTCCCGGATCGATCCGACCGGGCCGGGCGCGGAGCCCCGCCGTCCCGCCGCCGCGGCAGACTGGTCGGATGCAGGAACGCACCGGCCGCCGACGCGGAGACGACTCCGAGCACCCCCGCGCCGTGCTCGCCAGCGGGTACACCGCGCGGATCGAGCCCGACCGCCACTCGCCCGAGGCGGCGACCCTGGTCGTCGACGGCACTCCGCAGTCGCACGTCGACCTCGCGGATCCGACGCACCTCTCGTTCGAGTACGTCCGCCGGATCGGCCACGCGATCGACCTCGTCGCCTCCGAGGGCGAGAGCGTCACGGCGCTCCACCTGGGCGCCGGAGCGCTGACCCTCCCCCGCTACGTCGCCGCGACCCGGCCGGGCTCGCGCCAGCAGGTCGTCGAGATCGAGGGCGCTCTGGTCGAGCTGGTGCGCGAGGCGCTCCCGCTTCCCCGCGGGGCGCAGATCCGCATCCGCCAGGGCGACGCCCGCGAGGTGCTCGGCAAGCTGCCGCCCGGGCTGCGCGGCACGGTCGACGTGGTCGTCGTCGACATCTTCTCGGGCGCGCGCACTCCCGCGCATGTGACCAGCGCCGAGTTCTACGGGGCGATCGCGCCGCTGCTCGCCCCCGGCGGCCTGGTCGCGGTGAACGTGGCAGACGGCGGCGCGCTCGCCTTCGCCCGCGCCCAGGCCGCGACGCTCGCCTCCGTCTTCGCGCACACCGCGATCATGACCGACACCCAGATGCTCAAGGCCAAGCGCTTCGGGAACGTGGTGATGCTCGCCTCGGCCGATCCGCTGCCGCTCGACGGCCTGCCGCGGCGCCTCGCCTCCGACCCCGCGCCCTCCAAGCTGGTGCAGGGGCGGGAGCTCGAGAACTTCATCGCCGGCGCCCTCGTCGTCACGGACGAGACCGCCACCCCGTCGCCGCTGCCGGCGCGGAGCATCTTCCAGGTGCGACGGGGCTGACCCGGGCCGCGCGTCGGGGCGCCGTCCGGGGACCCGCCGGTACACTCGACGCCGGGGTCAGCGACCCCGACCGTCCTCTCGTCCGCCGCGCGCGACGATCCGGATCCGCACTCCACGAGGAAGCATCGCCCTGAGCATCATCATCCGCCACGACCCCGCGACCCTCCACGAGGAGATCGACGTCGACGCCGCCCAGGAGCGCCTGGAGGAGATCGGCGCGCTGCGCAGCCTCGCCGCGCTCACCGAGAAGGCGGAGCTGCTGCGCCTGCTCGGGCGCGTCGACGAGGCGTGGGACCTCGCGAACGAGGCCGTCCGCCGCACCCGCTTCTCCGGCGACCGCGCCGAGCTGCTCACCGCCCGCGTCCGCCGCGCCCGCCTCATGCAGCTGCGGGGCCGCACCGACGAGGCCCTCTCGGAGCTCGCGCTCTGCGTCGAGGAGGCCCGCACGCACGAGTGGCACCTCGAGCACTCCTTCGCGCTCAAGCACCGCGGCCTCACCTTCTTCGAGCTGGGCGAGTACGGCCGGGCGATGCGCGACTTCGACGCCGCGACCGCCCTCGGCGAACGCGTCGGGGTCCCCGAGGAGGAGCTCGAGGTCGCGCGCCTAGGCTACGCCGCCGCCTCCGAGTTCCAGGACGGGACCGACCGCGAAGCCCGCACCGACGGCACCGCCCGCGGCCGCCGCCGCGCCGACGGCGACGAGTCCTAGGCAGCGCCACCGGTGGCCGACCTCGAGGACGTGGCCCGCTGGGCCGACGCGCTGATCGAGGAGCACCTCGACCCCTCCTGGTCCTTCGCGCTCGACCACGCGCGCACCCGCGGCGGCGCCTGCCACTGGACGCGCCGCCGGATCACGGTCTCGCGCCACCTCGCCGCCCGCTGGAGCGACGAGGAGGTCCGGCAGACCCTCCTGCACGAGGTCGCGCACGCGCTCGCCGGGCCCGACGCCGGGCACGGACCGCCGTGGCGGCGGATCGCGGCACGGCTCGGCTACACGGGATCGCGCACCCACAGCAACCCGACCGCGGACGAGCTCGCGCCGTGGGTCGGCACCTGCCCGGGCGGACACCTCTTCTACCGCCATCGCCGGCCCACCCGGCCCCTGGCCTGCGGCCGCTGCGCGCGCCGGTTCGAGCCCGCGAACGCGATCCAGTGGCGGCGCCGACCGGTCCCGGCGCCGTGACCCCGGACGAGGCCTCTCACGGCGGCCGCACGCCGGTCACCGGGCAGTGGCTCCCCGAGGCCGACGGCCGGCGCTGGTGGTTCGACTCCGGAAGCCTCGCACTCGACTTCGCCACGACCGGAGCACTGCCTCCGGGAGCGGCCGAGCACCTCGACTCCGATGCCGCCCTGGCCGCCTGGCTCGCCGAGCGCTTCGAGGCGGTCGTCCCCGAGAGCCGGGACGCGCGCCTCGACGACGCGCTGATGCTCCGAGGCGCGATCGCCCGGCTGGCCGTCGCGGCCGAGGCGGGCACCGCGCCCGACCCGCGCGACGTCGACGTGGTCAACCTGGTCGCGGCGATGCCCGATATCCCGCCGGTGCTGAGCGGCGGATCGCGGCAGGCAGGACGGCTCCACGCGGCGGGCAGGCAGGCGCTCGCGTCCATCGCCCGGGAGGCCGTGGGGCTGCTGGGCCCGGCCGTGGCCGGACGGCTGAGGCGCTGCGCGGATCCAGAGTGCCGGATGCTCTACCTCGACACGTCCCGAGCCGGGTCGCGCCGCTGGTGCTCGATGCAGCGATGCGGGAACCGGTCGAAGGTCCGGGCGTACCGGGCGCGCGCCGCCGCCCCGCGCGGCTGACGCACCGCCGCGGCACCGGGAGCGGCACCGCGGCGGGACGGGTCAGTCGGAGACGCGGACCGAGCGGTCGAAGGCGACGTAGCCCGAGAAGTCCTTGCCGACGCGGTCGAACGCCGTCGGGTAGGGGTGCGGGTACGACCAGGCCTTGTCCTTCTGCAGGCCGTCGCCGGTCTGCACCGAGAAGTACTGGCACTCGCCCTTCCACGGGCAGGTGTAGGGCGTAGGGCTCTCGACGAGCACGCCCTCGGCGATGCTCGACGGCGGGAAGTACCAGTTGCCCTCGATCGAGATTAGGTCGGAGTCGGGGGCGTCGGCGAGGACGACGTCGTTGAGGACGGCTTTCATGCGGGCCAGCTTTCGGTCGGGGCGGGGACGGAGGGACCGCCTCCGCCGAACGCTACGCCGGGGGCGGGCGAGTGGTCGAGGCGGCGGCTCGGATCCGCAGGGGCTTGTGCGCTCCGCGGACGCCCTGCACCGCTCGGAGGCCGCGCCCGCCGGAGCGGCGGGTCAGCGGAGGACCGCCACCTCGTCGACGGTGTCGACCCGGGCAGCGGCCCGGACCTCGTCCGCCCGCCCCTCGGCGGCGAGCAGGCGGCCGGACTCGGACGCGGTGAGCAGATGCGCGCACGCCCGGCGCAGGCCCTCGTAGGACGCGCAGGCCACCGCGGCCTCGGGCGAGACGTGGTCGATGCCCAGCCCGATGAGCGCGTCGACGACGGCGCCGGCCGCCAGCTGGTCCTCCATCGCGAACCGCGCCGCTCCGCTGTCATCGATGTCGCCGAGGGCGATCACGTTGACGCTGGTGCGCCCGCCGTTCTCGTGCTGGCGCTCCAGGATCCAGCGGGCGACGGCCGAGCGGTCGGCCAGGCCCGCGCGGACGACGCGGCCCTCCACTCCCCCGAGGTCGGGGCTCTCGCCTCCGGGCAGAGCGTCGACGAGCACCGTGACGTGGGCGGGGGCGAGCACGCGGAGGGCGCGGGCCCCCCACTCGAAGCGGATCTGGTAGGTCGACTGGTCGACGGAGGCGGCGGGAGCGGTCACCCTGACACGGTAGCGAGCACCGGAGGCGCATACACGTCCGGGGCTCCGCGCGCACCCGGTTCCCGCGCCGGGGCGGGCGGAGGAGGATGTCCCTCGTGAAGGTGATGCTCAAGCACGTGCTCGACACCGACGCCGACTCCGCCTGGCGCGCCCTGCAGAGTCCGGCCGTGTTCCGGGAGGTGATGTCCCCGCTCCTGACCGCCGCGTCGCTGGACGAGGGCGGCTTCCGCCCGACCTGGGGGCTCGGCTCCCACGAGGTCGCGATGGACGCCCTCGGGATCGTGCCGATGGGCGCGCAGGAGATCGACCTCTCCTACCGCCGCGTCCCCTCGATGCCCGACGTGCGGATCCTGCGCGACAGCGGCGGTCCCCTCACCGGCTCCCTCCGACTGATCACCGCGTGGGACCACCGCATGGCCGTCGCCCCGCTCCCCGACGGGCGCACGCTCTTCCGCGACCGCCTCGAGTTCTCGGCGGGCCTCGCCTCGGCCGCGCTCTGGCCGTCGATGTGGGCGTTCTGGCAGTGGCGCGGCATCCGCATCCGCTCCCTCGCCCCGTCCTGGCGCCACGATGTCGGTGCCGACACCCGCCCGCGCGGGGAGTCCGCCGCATGAGCCCCGACGGTGTCGCCGAGGAGGAGACCGAGCTGTCGCGCTCGGAGCTCCTGCGCCTCCAGTGGCCCTCCGCCGACGAGGAGGAGCAGGACGACGACGGCGTCTCGCCCCGCCGCCGCCTCACGAACGCGGTCGAGGTGTCGGACTGGCGCCGCCACGTCCAGGCCCTCTACGCGGAGGTGCGCCGGCTCTCGAACGTGGACCTGCTCGCCGCGCACGCGTCCTGGATCCGCGGGCGCAACGCGCTCTTCGCGCAGCACCCCTCCACCCCCCTCCTCCCGGCCGACCGTGCGCACTTCCGCTCGCTGCCGATCGCGCCCTACGACGCGGCCTGGCGCTTCGAGCTCGAGGTGGCCCCCGCCGAGGAGGCGCGGCGGATGGACGTGGAGACCGGCACCGACGGCACCGTCCCCTTCGAGCTGATCGGCACGGTCGAGGTGCCGGACGCCGGCAGCCTCGACGTCTGGCGCCTCGCGTCCTACGGCGGAGGCCTGTTCCTGCCGGTCAAGGACGCCCTCGCGGGGACACCCGGCGGCACCTACGGCGGTGGCCGCTACCTCCTGGACACCGTGAAGGGCGCCGACCTCGGTCCGGGCTCCGCCCCGGGGACGCTGGTCCTCGACTTCAACTTCGCCTACAACCCCTCCTGCGCCTACGACCCGGCCTGGGCCTGCCCGCTCGCCCAGGCGGGCAACCGGCTGCCGGTCGAGGTGCCGGTCGGCGAGCGCTACCGGGGCTGACACCGACCCTGGACGTTCTCGGAGGGGCGGCCGATAGCCTCCGGGCGGCGCCGTCGTGCGCCGGAAAGCAGGAAAGCCGCATGCCCCGTCCCGTCCTCCTCGTCACCGGAACCTCCACCGGCATCGGCCGCGCCACCGCGATCGAGGCCGCGCGCGCGGGCTGGCGGGTGGTCGCCACCGTGCGGGATCCGGAGCGGGCGGAGGGCCTGCGCGCCGCCGCCGCCGAGGCACGCGTCGGGCTCGACCTGCGGGCGCTCGACGTGACCGACGCGGACTCCGTCGCGGGCTGCCTCCGCGCCGTGGAGGAGGAGCTCGGCGGTCTCGACGCCCTCGTGAACAACGCCGGAGCCGGCCACCTCGGCACCCTCGAGCTGGAGGATCCGGAGGAGCTGCGCCGCGTGATGGAGGTCAACTTCTTCGGCACCGTCGCGGTCACCCGCGCCGCGATGCCGATGCTGCGCTCGTCCCGCGGTCGCATCGTCACCGTCTCGAGCGTCGGCGGCGCGATCGGGCAGCCGTTCAACGAGGACTACTGCGCGGCGAAGTTCGCGGTCGAGGGGTTCTTCGAGGCGCTCGCCCCGGTCGCCGCCTCCGTCGGCGTCCACGTGTCGCTGATCGAGCCGGGAGCGGTCCGCAGCAGCTTCGTCGAGAACGTCGGCATCGACGCGGCGGCGATGCTCGCGCAAGCCGGCCCCTACTCGCCGGCGCTCGGCGCCTACCTCGACCGCGCCGCGTCGTCCTTCTCCTCGACCCACGCGCAGGACCCGTCCGACGTCGCCGCCGTCATCCTGAAGACCCTGCGCGACCCGGAGCCGGCCTTCCGCGTGCAGACCTCGGACTGGGCGGGCGACTTCGTCGGGACCAAGCTGAGCGACCGCGACGGCTCCCGCGTGCAGGCCGCGATGCGCGGATGGATCGGCATCCACTAGAGTGGGACGGTGCGAGCGCAGCGACTGCGCTCCCCCGCGTCGTAGAACGCCCCTTGTCCCCTAGGACTCTGACCGTCGAGGATCCGTCCCGACCATCTGGCGCACGTGCATGAGGCCCCCGGCCGCGCGCACCGAATCGTACGGCGAACGGATGTGACCACCGTCACCTTCGCCCGAACGCCGATCACCCGCGCCCCGGCCACCGCCCGCGCGTCCTCGATCGGCATGATGCCCCCGAAAGGCACCACTCCATGTCGAACACCCCCCTCTCCTTCAGCGCCCTCGGCGTGCCGGCCCCCCTCGTGGCCGCGCTCACAGCGAGCGGCATCACCGAGCCCTTCCCGATCCAGGTCGACACGCTGCCCGACACCCTCGGCGGACGCGACGTCCTCGGCCGCGGCAAGACCGGCTCCGGCAAGACCCTCGCCTTCTCCATCCCGATGATCGCCCGACTCGGCGGCTCGCTCGCCGGCGGACGCCGCCGCCCCGGCCGCCCGCTCGGACTCGTCCTCGCGCCGACCCGCGAGCTCGCCACGCAGATCACCGCCGCGATGCAGCCCCTCGCCGACGCGTACGGCATCGTCACCACCACGATCTTCGGAGGCGTCTCGCAGCAGCGCCAGGTCGCCGCGCTCAAGCAGGGCGTCGACATCGTCGTGGCCTGCCCGGGCCGCCTCGAGGACCTGATGAAGCAGGGCTTCGTGAACCTCGACGCCGTCGAGATCACCGTCCTCGACGAGGCCGACCACATGGCCGACCTCGGCTTCCTGCCGGTCGTCACGCGCATCCTCGACAAGACCCCCCGCGGCGGGCAGCGCCTGCTGTTCTCCGCGACGCTCGACAACGGCGTGGACAAGCTGGTCAAGAAGTACCTCCAGAACGAGGTGCTCCACTCGGTCGACGAGGCCAACTCGCCGGTCGCGCTGATGACCCACCACGTGTTCGAGGTCGACGGCCTCGACGCCAAGAACGCTCTCGTGAAGACGCTCGCGTCCGGCACCGGCCGCCGCATCCTCTTCATGCGCACCAAGCACCATGCGAAGAAGCTCGCCAAGCAGCTCACCGGCCAGGGCATCCCCGCGGTCGACCTGCACGGCAACCTCTCGCAGGTCGCCCGCGACCGGAACCTCGCCGCGTTCGGCGCCGGCACCGTCAAGGTCCTCGTCGCCACCGACGTCGCCGCCCGCGGTGTGCACGTCGACGACGTCGAGCTCGTCATCCACGTCGACCCGCCGATGGAGCACAAGGCGTACCTGCACCGCTCGGGCCGCACCGCCCGCGCCGGCAGCGAGGGAGACGTCGTCACCGTCGTCCTGCCCACGCAGCGCAGCGACGTGAAGACCCTCCTCCGCAAGGCCGCGATCCAGGTCGCGCCCCAGCAGGTGACGGCCGACTCGGCCGCCGTCGCGAAGCTCGTCGGCGACGTCGCTCCGTACGTCACCCCCAGCGCCGTCGTCGAGCCCGTCCGCGGCCAGTCGCAGGGCGGACGCTCGCAGGGCGCCAACGCGCAGCGCAAGCGCGCGGCCCGCACCGAGGGCACCGCCGCACCCCGCGGCGGACGCTCGACGGGTGCCGCGACCGGCGGAGGCGACCGCCCCCGCCGCGACCGCACCGCCGCCGAGGGACCCGCCCGCGGCGGCGCCCGCGGAGGCCGCAGCCGCTCGGCCGCCGGTGCCCCCTCGACCTCGGGCGGATCGCGCTCGTTCTACAGCACCGCGACCGGCGGAGCGGCCTCGGCCGCTCCCGCCCGCGAGTCCGCCGGCGGCGGCGCCCGCCGCGGCGGCCGGCGCGCGCAGGGCTGAGTCCGATTGTGCGCCGCGGAGCGGCGCACCGCGGTCGGCTTCAAGCACGGTCGCGACGCGCAGAGCGTGTCGCGACCGGCTAGGCCGATCCGCTCGCACGCGGATCGACCGTTCGCCTCGCGGGCAGCCGCGGAGCGGCGCACCGCGGTCGGCTTCAAGCACGGTTGCGACGCGCAGAGCGTGTCGCGACCGGCTAGGCCGATCCGCTCGCACGCGGATCGACCGTTCGCCTCGAGGGGAGCGGCTGGTCCGGGGGCTGGGCGATCGGTGATCGCACGTCAACGCTCGTCCTGATCAGGGCGCCGACATCACGAAGGGCCGGGGCCCGCGACTACTGGTCGCGGGCCCCGGCCCTTCGTCGTTCACGCTTCACCTCTTCGAGCGGAGTCCCGCGCAGGGAGCTCCGGAAGTCCTCACCGCGTCCTGATCAGGCGATTCCCTGCTGCGCCGTCGTCGGGCAGGGGCGCCGCCTCTCCTCGCCCGGTCACAGAGGTCCCGTGGACGCCGGTTCCACGAGCCGAACGGCCGGCTCGCGCGCGAGCGAATCGGTCCAGGCGGACGCCCGACGCTCCAGCCGGCCCGCCATCCTTGCAAGCCGACCGCGGCGCGCCGATATCGGTGCGCAGAAGGGAGCACCGCGGCCGATCCGCGCCGCTAGGACAGGCGGCCGACGGAAGCGAGCGCGGCGCGGATCAGCGCGCCCCGCCCGCCCTCCATCTCGGCGGAGATCGCGTCGGAGCAGGCCTCGTCGGGGGTCATCCAGGTGAGCTCGAGGGCGTCCTGGCGGGGGTCGCAGGTGCCGGTGACGGGCACGACGTAGGCGAGGGAGACCGCGTGCTGGCGGTCGTCGGTGAACGGTCCCATGCCGGGCATCGGGAAGTACTCGGCGACGTGGAAGGGGAGCGGGCTCGCCGGGAGGAGGGGGAAGGCCATGGGGCCGAGATCCTTCTCGAGGTGGCGGAACAGCGCGTCGCGCAACGTCTCGCCGTACATCACGCGGCCCGAGACGATCGTGCGGGTGATCTGGCCGGAGGGGGTCGCGCGCAGGAGCACGCCGACCTCGGTGACCTGCCCGAGCCCGTCGACCCGGACGGGCACGGCCTCCACGTACAGCAGCGGGAGCCGCCGGCGGATCTCGGCGAGTTCGTCGTCGGACAGCCACCCGGAGTTCGGGTCAGGGGTGCGCACGCTCATGCAGCCATTCTCACCCTTCGCGGCTGGTGTTCCGACCGGCGGCGGCGATCCCGCACTCAGGGGGATGATGGTGCGATGGGAATCGACGCGAACGCGGTGCTGTGGTCCTCCTCCGAGCGCGACCGCGTCGGCAGGCCCCTCCTGGTGCTGCTGCACGGCTACGGCTCGCACGAGGGGGACCTGTTCTCGCTCGGCGCCTACCTGCCGCTGGAGCCGGTCCTCGCGTCCCTCCGGGCGCCTCTCGCCCTGGGCGGCGGGGCGAACGCGTGGTGGCCCCTCCGTGTCCCGCTGGTGCCGGACGAGCCGCGGGCCGATCCCGAGGCCGTCGAAGTGGCGGCGGCGGGGGTGATCGAGTGGCTCGACGGTTTGGAGCACCCGGGCCCGGTGGGGCTGCTGGGCTTCTCCCAGGGCGCCGCGCTGGCGGTGCAGCTGCTGCGGCGCGCGCCGGGCCGCTTCGCCTTCGCGGTCGCCCTGTCCGGGTTCGTGGTCCCGCTCGCCGAGGGCGACGACGCTGACGAGCGGCTCGCCCGCGAGCGTCCGCCGGTGTTCTGGGGCCGCGGGACGCTCGACACGGTGATCCCGGAGGAGCTCGTGCGGGACGCGGCGGCCTGGTTCCCGGAGCACACGGCGCTCGACGCCCGGGTCTACGAGGGCGTCGCCCACGGAGTCGGGCAGGCCGAGCTCGCCGACATCGGCACGTTCGTGCGTCTCGGCTTCGCCTGACGGGCGGACTCCCCCGCGTCAAGGGCTCGCCCCCGGGCCGCGGCCCCGGCAATGTCGGAGGTGGCAGGGAGGATGGATTCATGCCGGACATCCTCGAGCGCTTCTCCCCCGCCACGCGCGCGTGGTTCGAGGGCGCGTTCCCGGCGCCGACCGCCGCCCAGGAGGGCGCCTGGTCGGCCATCTCGAGTGGAGCGCACGCCCTCGTGGTCGCTCCCACCGGCTCCGGCAAGACGCTCTCGGCCTTCCTCTGGGCGATCGACCGGCTCGTGCAGGGCCCGCCGCCGGAGGATCCGCAGCACCGCACGCGCGTGCTCTACGTCTCGCCGCTGAAGGCTCTCGGCGTCGACGTCGAGCGCAACCTCCGCTCGCCGCTCGTCGGCGTCACCCAGACGGCGCTGCGGCTGAGCGCCGAGGGCATCGGCAGCGCGCCGGCCACGGTCACCGTCGGGGTGCGGTCGGGAGACACGCCCGCCGCCGAGCGGCGCGTGCTGCAGAAGACGCCGCCGGACATCCTGATCACGACCCCCGAGTCGCTCTACCTCATGCTCACCTCGGCGGCGCGCGAGTCGCTCCGCGGCGTCGAGACGGTCATCGTCGACGAGGTCCACGCGGTCGCGTCGACCAAGCGCGGGGCGCACCTCGCCGTCTCCCTCGAGCGGCTCGACGCCCTGCTCCCGAAGCCGGTGCAGCGCATCGGCCTCTCGGCGACGGTGCGTCCGCGCGAGGAGGTGGCCCGGTTCCTCGCCGGCCGCTCCCCGGTCGCGATCGTGGCTCCGGCGTCCGAGAAGCAGTGGGACCTCAGCGTCGTCGTCCCGGTCGAGGACATGTCCGAGCTGGGGACGGCGGCTCCGCAGGACGGATCGACGATGGGGGCCACCGGTCCGCAGAGCGGGTCGATCTGGCCGCACGTCGAGGAGTCGATCGTCGACCGGGTCCTCGCGCACACCTCCTCCATCGTCTTCGCGAACTCCCGCCGCCTCGCCGAGCGGCTGACCGCCCGGCTCAACGAGATCTACGCCGAGCGCCGCGAGCTCGCCGCGGAGCGGGCGCGCGAGGCGGGCGAGCCCGTCGCCGTCGGGGCCCTGCTCGCCGAGGCGGCCTCCTCCTCCGTCCGCCGCTCCCCGGCCGAGGCGATGGGAGCGGCCGGGGGCACGAGCGGCAGCGGGCAGTCCGCGCCCGACGAGGAGCCGCTGCTCGCCCGCGCCCACCACGGCTCGGTGAGCAAGGAGCAGCGCGCGATCATCGAGGACGACCTGAAGTCCGGCCGCCTGCGCTGCGTGGTCGCGACCTCGAGCCTCGAGCTGGGGATCGACATGGGCGCGGTCGACCTCGTCGTCCAGGTCGAGACGCCGCCCTCTGTCGCGAGCGCCCTGCAGCGCGTGGGTCGAGCCGGCCACCAGGTCGGCGAGGTCTCGCGCGGGTCCTTCTACCCCAAGCACCGGGCCGACCTTCTCCACTCCGCCGTGACGACGGAGCGGATGCGCTCGGGCCTGATCGAGGCGATCGCCGTCCCCGCGAACCCGCTCGACATCCTCGCGCAGCAGACCGTCGCCGCGACCGCCCTCGAGAGCCTCGACGTGGACGACTGGTTCGACACCGTCCGCCGCAGCGCCCCCTTCGTGTCCCTGCCCCGCTCCGCCTACGAGGCGACCCTCGACCTCCTCTCGGGCCGCTACCCCTCCGACCAGTTCGCGGAGCTGCGGCCGCGGCTCGTCTGGGACCGCGACGCGAACACGCTCACCGGCCGGCCCGGCGCCCAGCGCCTCGCCGTCACCAGCGGCGGCACCATCCCCGACCGCGGGCTCTTCGGCGTGTTCATGGTCGGCGAGCCGGGCTCGACCGGCAACCGCGTCGGAGAGCTCGACGAGGAGATGGTCTACGAGTCCCGCGTCGGCGACGTCTTCGCGCTCGGAGCCACCAGCTGGCGCATCCAGGAGATCACCTACGACCGCGTGATCGTGACGCCGGCGTTCGGCGAGCCAGGGCGCCTCCCGTTCTGGAAGGGCGACTCGCAGGGGCGCCCCGCCGAGCTCGGCGAGGCGATCGGGGCGTTCACCCGCGAGGTGGGCGCCGCCGCCCCCGAGACGGCCCGCGAGCGCTGCACGGCGGCCGGGCTCGACGAGTACGCGACCAACAACCTCCTCTCCTTCCTCGACGAGCAGCGCCTGGCCACAGGGCAGATCCCGGACGACCGCACCCTCGTGCTCGAGCGCTTCCGCGACGAGCTGGGCGACTGGCGGCTGGTGCTGCACTCCCCGTACGGGATGCAGGTGCACTCGCCATGGGCGCTCGCCATCGGCGCTCGCGTCCGCGAGCGGCACGGCGTCGACGGAGCGGCCATGGCCGGGGACGACGGCATCGTCGTGCGGATCCCCGACACGGAGTCGGAGCCGCCGGGCTCCGAGCTGTTCCTGTTCGAGCGCGAGGAGCTGGAGCAGCTGGTCACGAGCGAGGTCGGCGGCTCCGCCCTCTTCGCCGCCCGGTTCCGCGAGTGCGCGGCGCGGGCGCTCCTGCTCCCGAGGTACAACCCGGGCAAGCGCTCCCCGCTCTGGCAGCAGCGGCAGCGGGCGGCGCAGCTGCTCGACGTCGCCCGCACCTACCCGACCTTCCCGATCATCCTCGAGACCGTCCGCGAGTGCCTCCAGGACGTCTACGACCTGCCCGCGCTGCTCCGGCTCGCCGCGCGGCTGGACGGGCGCGAGCTGCGGATCCTCGAGGTCGAGACGCCGACCGCCAGTCCGTTCGCGCGGTCCATGCTCTTCGGCTACGTCGCCGCCTTCATGTACGAGGGCGACAGCCCGCTCGCCGAGCGCCGTGCCGCGGCGCTCTCGGTCGACGCGACGCTCCTCGGCGAGCTGCTCGGCCGGGCGGAGCTGCGCGAGCTGCTCGACCCGGCCGTCCTCGCGCAGATCGAGCGCGAGCTGCAGCGCGTCGAGCCCGAGCGCCGCCTCCGCGGGCTCGAGGGCGCCGCCGACCTGCTCCGGCTGCTCGGCCCGCTGACGCTCGACGAGCTCGGGGAGCGCCTGGTCGACGAATCGGTCGCCTCGGCGGACGTCGCGAAGGCGCCCGCGATCGAGCGCGCGGTGCTCGAGGCCGACGTGGCCGCGCTCGTGAAGGCCAAGCGCGTCCTGCCCGTGGGCCTCGGCGGTGAGCAGCGGTACGCCGCGATGGAGGACGCCTCCCGGCTCCGCGACGCTCTCGGCGTGCCCCTGCCGATCGGCGTCCCCGTCGCCTTCATCGACCCGGTCCGCGATCCGCTCGGCGACCTCGTCGCCCGCTACGCGCGCACCCACGGCCCCTTCACCGCCGCCGCCGTCGCCACCCGCCTGGGCCTCGGAGTCGCGGTCGTCACCGACACCCTGCGCCGCCTCGCGGGCGAGCGCCGCGTCTCGGAGGGCGAGTTCCGCCCCACCGGCACCGGGACCGAGTGGTGCGATGCCGAGGTGCTGCGCCGCCTGCGCAGCCGCTCTCTCGCCGCACTCCGCAAGGAGGTGGAGCCGGTGGACGCGGCCGCGTACGCCCGCTTCCTCCCCGCCTGGCAGCACGTCGGCGGCTCGCTCCGCGGCATCGACGGCGTGGCCTCCGTGATCGACCAGCTGGCCGGCGCGCCCATCCCCGCGTCCGCCTGGGAGTCGCTGATCCTGCCCGCCCGGGTGCGCGACTACTCCCCCGCGATGCTCGACGAGCTCACCGCGACCGGCGAGGTCCTCTGGGCCGGCGCGGGCACCCTGCCCGGCAACGACGGCTGGGTGAGCCTCCATCTCGCCGACACGGCAGGGCTGACCCTCCCCGTCCCCGCCGCCGAGTCCGTGACCCTGACCGAGCTCCAGCAGGAGATCGTCGGCGTGCTCGGCTCGGGCGGCGGCTACTTCTTCCGCCAGCTCTCCGACGCGGTCGGCTCCACCGACGACGCGGGCCTCGTCGAGGCCCTGTGGGAGCTGGTCTGGGCCGGGCTCGTCACGAACGACACCCTGGCGCCGCTGCGCACCCTCGTCGGCTCGACCGGCGGCGCCCACCGCCAGCCGCGCGCCCCCGCCCGCGCCCGCGCGCCCCGGGGCCGGATGACCGCCCGCCCCACGATGGCCACCCGCGTGGGGCCGCCGACCGCCGGCGGCCGCTGGTCGATCGTGCCGCTCGCGGAGTCGGACGCGACGATCCGCGGGCACGCGCTCGGCGAGACGCTGCTCGAGCGGTACGGGATCGTCACCCGCGGCTCCGTGCAGGCCGAGGGCGTCCTGGGCGGCTTCGCCCTCGCCTACAAGGTGCTGAGCGGCTTCGAGCAGCAGGGCCGCGCCCGGAGGGGCTACTTCATCGAGAAGCTGGGAGCAGCACAGTTCGGCACCGCCGGCAGCGTCGACCGGCTCCGCACGTTCGCCCCGCAGGACGAGGCGCAGGAGCGCTCACGACCGGTGCTCGCGCTGGCGGCGACCGACCCCGCCAATCCGTTCGGCGCCGCTCTGCCGTGGCCGCAGGGCGAGGGGCACCGCCCCGGTCGGAAGGCCGGCGCGCTGGTCGCCGTCGTCGACGGAGCGCTCGCGGTCTACCTCGAGCGCGGCGGCAAGACCGCCCTCACCTTCACCGCCGACGAGGCGGCCCTCGCCGACGCGGCCGGCGCCCTCTCGCAGCTCGTCCGCTCCCGCGGGGTCGAGAAGCTGACCGTCGAGAAGATCGACGGCGTCTTCGCGCTCGGCACGCCCTTCGGCGACGCCCTCGTCGCCGCCGGCTTCGTCGCGAATCCGCGCGGCCTGAGGATGCGCTCGTGAGCGCCGGAGGGAGCCCGCGTGCCCGAGGGTGACACCGTCTACCGATCCGCCCACAACCTCGCCGAGGCGCTGGACGGCGAGGTCCTGACCCGGTGCGACGTCCGCGTGCCGAAGTACGCGACGGTCGACCTCACCGGCGAGACGATCGACGAGGTCGTCCCCCGCGGCAAGCACCTGCTGATGCGGGTCGGCGACGCGCTGATCCACTCCCACCTCAAGATGGAGGGGAGCTGGCACCTCTACGCCCGCGGCGAGGGCGAGCGGCCGAAGTGGCACCGGCCGGCGTTCCAGGCCCGGATCGTCCTCGAGACCGAGGACTGGCAGGCGGTCGGCTTCGAGCTCGGGCTCCTCGAGATCGTCCCGCGCTCGGCCGAGGAGGACGTGGTCGGCTATCTCGGCCCCGATCTGCTCGGCGCCGACTGGGACGCGGACGAGGCGCTGCGACGCCTGTCCGCCGATCCGGGGCGGCCGATCGGGCTCGTGCTGCTCGACCAGCGGATCATGGCCGGACTCGGCAACGTTTACCGCGCCGAGCTGTGCTTCCTGCGCGGCGTGCTGCCCACGCGCCCGGTCGGCGGGAGCGGCGACCTCGTGCGCACCATCGCGCTCGCGAAGCGGCTCATCACCGTGAACCGCGAGCGGATCGAGCGCACGACGACCGGCAACCTGCGCCCGGGCCAGCAGCTCTGGGTCTACGGCCGCGACCGCAAGCCGTGCCGGCGCTGCGGCACTCCGATCGAGCGCGGTGAGCTCGGCGACGACGAGCTGCAGCTGCGGGTCACCTACTGGTGCCCGCACTGCCAGAGCTGAGGGGCTACTCCTCGACCGCGGAGCGGCGCCCGGGGACGTGCTTCTCGTGCACGCCGACGTCCGTCAGGCGCTCGATGCGGTCGACGTGGCGGCCTGGCTCGCCGCCGTCCGCGACGATCCAGCTGCCGACGAGGAGGAACCCGTCGCGGCCGCCGGCCGTCAGCGGACCCGTGATCGTGAACGACCCGAGCGCCGGAGTCGAGAACGCCACGCGCACCGGGTCCCCGTGCTCGAGCCCCTCGGCCGAGCGCTCCCCGCCGACCTCGTCGGCGTCCGGAGCCAGGGCGATGCTCTGGATCTCGGTCCCCGTGCCGAGGAAGACGTCCGCGACGACGAGCTCGCCGCCGACGGCCTGGCGGACGACCCCCTCGATCCCGTAGAGGCCGTAGCGCGGGGAGCGGACGAGGACGCGCACCGAGTCGCCGATCGCGACCTCGGCGAGAGCACCCCGGATCGAGGCGACGTCCCTCCGCGCGGGAGGGGCGGACAGGGCGTCGAGGATCGGGCTGGGCATCCGATCAGGGTAGCCGCTCCGGGAGCGCACCCGCCCGGCGGATCGGCGGCGGATCCCGGCCGGCTGAGGCGCCGGGTCGCATCGGCCGCCGACGCCGCGCGCGAGCGGCGGAGTACCGGCCGGAAGGCTCCGGCACCGCGAGACCCCGGCACTGCGGCGACACCGGCACCGCCGGGAGACGCCGGTACTGCGGCAGGCACAGGCACCGCCGGGAACGACGAAGGCCCCGCCTGAGCGGGGCCTTCGGACGATGCGGAGTCGGTGGGATTTGAACCCACGGAACCCAATAAAGGGTTCTCCACCTTAGCAGGGTGGTGCACTCGACCGGACTATGCGACGACTCCCGAGCGCCCGCTGGCGGACGCACGACGACCATCATAACCGCACCCGCGAGGGCCTCGCGACACGGGCGCCCGCCCCTCCGCGGGAAGGCGGGAAGCCGCCTACTGGTCCGACAGGGGCCGGCCGATCGTGCAGGTCTCCTGCTGCGCGGTCTGCCCGGAGACGTCGCTCGGGAGGGTGACCGGCCCGTCGGGTGCGCTCGTCGCGGGGGCGTCGGTCGCGGGGGCGTCGGTGGCCGGCGACTCCGTGGCCGCCGGAGCGCCGGTCGCCCCGGGCTCCTCCCCCGTCGACTGCGAGCCGCCGCCGGTGGTGCCGCTCAGCGCGATCGGCTGGTCGGCGAGGAGCGCCGCGTTCAGCGCCGCCGCCGCGTCCTCGCTGGGGTACACGCCGTTGCCGTCGATGAAGGTCGGGTACTGCGCGAAGACCACGTTCGCGAGGTCGACGTCCTTCACCGCGAGGCCGATCGACACGAGGGTGTTCACGTTCTCGAGCGAGGTGGAGAGCTGCATGTTCGAGACGGCCGCCTTCGCGAGGCCGTAGAGGTTCACCGGGTTCGAGAGCGTCGACGCGCTCTTCACCTTGCGCACCAGCGATGAGAGGTACACCTGCTGGCTCGAGATGCGGGTGAGGTCGCTGCCGTCGCCGACGCCGTGCCGGGTGCGGAGGAACGCCAGCGCCTCGGCGCCGACGAGCGTGTGCGTGCCCGCGTCGAGGTTCAGCCCCGTGTACTCGTCCTGGATCGGGGTGGCGACGCAGACGTCCACTCCGCCGACCGCGTTCGACATCTCGATGACGCCCTCGAACTGGATGAGCGCCGCGTAGGGGATCTCGAGCCCGGTCAGCTGCTCGACCGTCTGCACGGTGCACGCCAGCCCGCCGGCCTCGAGCGAGGTGTTGATCTTCGCCGAGTCCACCGCGTCCGAGACGGCGCCGGTGGCCGGGTCGGTGCAGGAGGGGATCGGGACGTAGAGGTCGCGGGGGAAGCTGACGACCTCCACGGTCGAGTGGTCGGCCGAGATGTGCATGAGCATCGTGACGTCGTTGAGGTTCTCGGCACGCTCGCCGTAGGCCCCGGCGGCCGATCCGTCGGCGCTGTCGCTGCCGGCGAGCAGGATGTTGACGCCGCCCTCGATCGCCCCGATCTCGGGCACGTCGCCTCCGCCCGAGTCGATCCCTAGGTCGACGGACGGACGCGCGCTCCCGGCGATCAGCGAGGCGGCGATCGCCACGATGCAGACCGCGCTGAGCACGCCGACGCCCACGCAGGCTGCGAGGATCCGCGCGGCGAAGCGCACGCCGCTCGGGCGGCGCAGGCGGCCGTGCCGTGCTGCTGTGGTCCGGGTGGACGCGCGTTCGCTCATCGGGTCGTACTCTCTCTCGGCTGCGGGACGCGTGTCGTCCCGGAGTCAGCGCGCGAGGTGGAGAGCACCCGTGGTGCCGCCCGCCCTCGGCTCAGCCGAAGAAGCCGACCGAGCAGGTCTGCTGGTCGGCGCTCTGGCCGGTGACCGATTCTGGCAGGGCAACCTTGGATCCGTCCTCGGGAGTCGCTGCAGGAGTGCCGGGTGCAGGAGTGCCGGGTGCCGCCTCGGCCGTCGCCAGCGGATCCGCGGTCGCCGGGCCCGACGGAGCGGCGGTGTCGGCCGGGGCCGCCGCCTCGCCCTCCACGGTCGCGCCGGCGCCCGTGCCGCCGGTGATGGCGATCGGCTGATCGGTCTGCAGGGCGCTCGCCAGGACGTCGCCCGCGGCGCGGTCCGGCTCCACTCCGCTCGGAGTCGCCCCGGTCGGGTACTGCGCGAAGACGACGTCCGCGAGGTCGACGTCCTTCAGCGCGAGTCCCATCTGGACCATCGTGTTCACGTTGTCGAGGCCGGTCGAGAGCGTCATGTTGCCGAGCGCCGCCTTTGCGAGCCCGTAGAGCGCGACCGGGTTGAGGAGGGTGTCCGCGCTCTTGATCCGGCGCACGAGCGCCGAGAGGAAGACCTGCTGGTTGCTGATGCGGGTCAGGTCGCTGCCGTCGCCGATGCCGTGGCGGCTGCGGAGGAACTGCAGCGCCGCCATGCCCTCGAGCGAGTGCACACCCGGCTCGAGGTAGGTGTTCGTGTAGGGGTCCGCGATCTCGGTCGCGACGCAGACGTCGACTCCGCCGACCGCGTTCGACATCTCGATCACGCCGTTGAACTGCACGACCGCGCCGTAGTCGACCCGGACGCCCATGAGGTCCTCGACGACCCCTGCCACGCAGCCGAGGCTGACGTCGCTGCCCATCGCCTCGTTGATCTTGGTGTCGTACCGGGCGGGGATCGTCTCACCCGTGGCGGCGTTCACGCACTCCGGGATGTCGACGTACATGTCGCGGGGGAAGCTCACGACCGTCGCGTTGCTGTGGTCGGCCGAGACGTGCATCAGCATGTTGACGTCGTTGAGGACGCTCGTCTCCTCATCGGGGTCGCCGTAGGCGTCGCCCTGGCCCTTCCGCGAGTCGCTGCCGACGACGAGGACGTTGAAGCCGCCCTCCAGTGCGCCGATCTCCGGGGCGCCTCCGGCCTCGACGCTGGAGCCGGCCGCGCCCGGGTGCAGGTCGACCGAGGGCTGCACGGACTGGACGATCAGCGTCGCCGCGATCGCGACCACCGACACCGAGGCGACCACACCGACACCGCCCACGAGGGCGGCTCCCTTCACCAGGGTCCGCGCGAGGGTGTGCCGCTTCTGGCGGCCGTGCCGCACGAAGGGGCGCGGCGTGCGCGGAGTGTCGCGAGTCTCTGTCGAAGGGCCCGTGCGGCGCATCCGTCTCCCGGTGTCGAGGCGTCAGTGGTGCGGAGGTGAGGGCCGGGCGTCGATCCCCGGCGTCGCGCAATCCTATACAGAGGGCTGGCGCGTTCCGAAGGAGAGCGGGCAGGCCTCCGTCGTCGCGCGCCAGGACGGGCGTCGGACGGCGCCGGCGGGAAGCGACGCGAAGAACGGGACTCCGTGGCGGACGGCGTGGCGGAGGGCGTGGGATTCGAACCCACGAGACGTTTCCGCCCACCAGTTTTCAAGTCAGGTGGACCAAGTTCTGCCATGCCACGATTGGCGCGGATTTGCAGGGATCGTCAGGCTTGTCGTGTCGTCCCGTGCCATCAGATTGTGGCCCGTATCGGCTACTAATGGCACGCGGACGGCATGGTAACGTCCCTCGCGCGCGTGCATTTTTTCGCGCTGCGGACCGCTCCAGCGAGCGTGCTACCGCTAGCGTCAGTTCGCCTCAACCCGAAACGCCATCGACTCTCCGCATGCTGGAGAAGGACTGGCTGGCTCGGAGTTGGCTAGCGACCGGCCATCGAGCCCGAGACGCCGCCCGCCTCGGGCAAGTTAGCCCAGAGGCGAACTAGACCGCCGGTCCCGTGTAAGCGCTGATGCTCTCCAGCCAGTAGTGGGCGCCCACCCGCTCATCCTGAGCGAAGGGAACTTCCGCTCGAATCTGCGCAGAGACGTACCCCTCATCGCCCACAGTCAAGTTGTTGGCCTCCTGCACCGCGTCATCGGTCATGCGTCCGCGGTATCGCGTCGTGGTCGCCTGGTCGTGAACTTCGAAGGTGCGAAGACGGACGTTCAGACCCATGAGCACACCGCGCGCAACTGGAATGGTGACGATTTGCGGCTGCTCGCTTTCCAGAGCTTGCAACGCTTCCGCCACCTGGTTCGCGGTCGCGGAAGAGCGCGCGACCGTTCGAGAGTGCGCCACCGAAGTCGATAGCGCCAGCCCGCTATCTACAGGAACCAGCGCATCCAGCATCTCGCGGAATCGGTTGCGCACGCGCGGTGTGTGCCTCTTCATTACCTCGATGAAGGAAGCGGTATCGCCGGAGCCGACGGCGCCGACGAGTTGGCCCAGCCGATCGAAGACCGCCGCGGACACGTCCACCGGTTCGAAGAGGCGGGCACGCGTCTCCACCGCCATGATGACGACGAACGAGGCGGCCTGGAGGTCAAGCACGGCAGGGAACATGTCGCGGACCAGTGGGCTGCCAGGGAACACCTCGCGTGCCAAGGCCTCAAACTCCTTGTGGAAGGCGACCTGGAGCATCCCGGAGTTCTTCGCCGGAAGAGAGGTGACGTTGGAGCGCGACGATTCGACCTCCAGCGCGATGACGCTTCGGTTCTGAGCCTCTGACAGCGCCAGCAACGCATCTTCCCGATACGGCTCCACTGTCTGGGTCGGCAGGTTCAGCCGAGCGTGGGCAGCAGGAAGCCAAGACCGATCTAGCGTCTCCGCGCCAATCGCTTTGACGCGGCTCCAGTAGGACTCGTTGTCGTCAGCCAAGCCCCACTCCACAAGGAAGAGGGTCCCGTCGTCCGCGCCGTCGAATGCCTCGCGGAACGGCACAAGACCGGAGCGGATGGCGAGGAATCGGGCTTCTCCCACGGCCACCGCCAGGCACAGCACGGAGCCCTCTTCATCGTCTTCGTCAACCGTGTTTACGATGTAGACGATCGGGAGGACCAGCGAGCGGAGCGCGAACGTCTTGGGGCCGTCGTAGTAGACGTACGTCTCTTCCAGGACGAACGGTGCGCCGAAGAGGTCGAGAGTAGTGAAGTCCATCAGGATGCTTCTCTCTTCGCCTCGATGACCAGCGCGCTCGGGATGAGGTCGAAGGGTTCCGTCCACCAGTCGTGGTGGGACTCCCCCAGCTCGATGGGGGTGTTTCTGAGCCACCCGTCCGCTGGCGTGATCGTAACCTCAGCCACCGACTTTCTGGCCATCCAGGGGGTGAGGTCGCGGGCCGTGCCCAGCTCCTCAAGGTCAGCGTAGAGCGAAAGGCCATGCGCCTCGGGGTCTTCGGGCTTCTTGTAGAGAGCGCCGTTCTTCGTCTCGTAGGGCCGCAGCCAGGAGTCGCTCCCCGCCACGTCCCCCACGCCCAGACCACGATTTGCGAGACGGTAGAACGTGCTGTCCATCGCTTCCGCGCCATCCGGAGGGCATCCCTCGGGGAACGGCTCTGTCATAGTCCGCAAGTAAAGCAGAGCCCGGATGGCCAGCCTGACGAGATATCCTCGCGCGCGCTCGCGCCCACAGGCGCATTTTGGCAATCGACCGGGCGAAGTCGGCCGCCGGAGTGCCACCTTGGGACCACGCGAGGGCATACTCGAGAACAGCCCTGCACGGCGAGCGGGCGCACCCGTGACCACATGGTGACCACCGGGCGATGGGTGGGACATAGCAGGCCAAGACCGGGCCGCCATCGGCTCCGACTCGTCCTGGTTGGCGGAACGGTTGGCGGGGATGCTTCCCACGTCGGCGCTTCAGTTCGACCCTCGCCACGGACGTTCTGGCGGACGGACGCCGAACAGGGTCGGGCTCGGTGGTGTGCTACGCAATTGGAGGGCAGAACGCGGCGGCTCGTCAGCTCGGCGCTTGACCTCCAGCGACACAGAGCCGGCTCACCCAAGCACGGTCGGATCACTGGGAGGGTCAGGCTGATGCAGCCCCGAAGCCTCAACCACCTCAGCAAGCCAACGGATGCAATCCATGAGCGGGTCCTCCAGCCCGCGGTGGCCGACGTGCTCCGCATATAAGGGCCGCGGCTTCGGCTGCTGATCGTTCAGCGCGTACACGTCCTCTGAGGCCTTCCACCTCGTGTTCGGCGAAAAGCAGAACGGCGGACCGCCCTTCCGCGCGCGGTCCCGCCCGTAGAAGTCGACTACCGGACCGCCCGTCGCTGTGACCATCACCTCGTGCGCGTGACTGCGCCACAGCCACCGCACCCCCTTGAGGACTCGGTCCTCCTGGCTGTACTCGACCAGGCGTGCGTACCGCGCCCCGCACGCTTCTTTTAGGCCGTCGTCCAGCGCGACGGTCCACCACACCGCCTCGACAGCAGACGTCCAAACCGTAAAAAGCATCCGACTCCCGGACAGCTCGATTCACCCCGATCTCAGCCGCGCGCAGGCACCACCAGAGCGCGACGACCTTGCGTGGTTCGATGTCCGCCTGCCACCCGTCCGACCACCTCGGCGGTTCATACAAGCCGGACCCACCGGACGCGATGACGCTCGGAATCACGACGGGATCACGTGTCATGGCGGCGAGCCTAGATGCCAGCCTCACAGGCAGCCGTTGCACGGGCCGCGCGCCAGCAGCCTTCGCACAGCACGTAGTACCAGCGATGCTGGGTGCACTCCGTCGATCTATAGACGCTCAAGGCGGGGGCGCTCGGGCTCGTCCGGCTGGGCGGCGTCACAGTCGATGCAACGCAGCGGGTAGACCTCGCCCACATGCCGCTCGCAACGCGCCGGGATACAAGGCATGCGTCCTCCTCTTGGCTGCACTGTGGGGAGCGGGGCTAGCGTCGCGGTGGTGGTCGCGTACAGCGTCGCCTCCAGGGTTCATCGACTCGGGGGCATCGTGCGTTACTCATCGCCTCGCGGGTCTGGAAGGTCCCGACGATGCGCTGCTGGTCGGCCTGGCGGGCGGCCTGCTCCTTGTTGCTGAAGTCGGCCTGGAGCGACGAAGGGATACCGCCGCCGAACGCCTCCTCGTATCAGGCGCGGTCCTTCGCATTCAGCAGCGGGACAATCGCGCCATCAACGCCGAGCACGGGGGCGGGCGCATCGTGTTGACTCAGGCCGGCTCCACCTCGGTTTCGGTGTCGCGTTGTGAGGCGATCTGTGCGCCTGACCCGATCACCTGAGCAAGCAGCCCGAATGCCTGCTCCCGGAGCGCCTGAGCCACCTTCGGGCCCTCGGTAGGGCCGCTCGAACCGGTAAAGCTATCCGGCAGGGCGGTGTTCCGACGCGTGAAGCGGCTGAACAAAGTGGATCTTGATGATCAGCCCGAGTAGTACGGACAGCACAGCGGGGTGGATTTCGCCTCGTCCCGCCCTGCTGTGTCCGCCCGGGCAGTGTCGTGGCTCGCCTCTAGGCTGTACCTGTGAAGGTCTTCATCAGCTGGTCCAAGCCCCAAAGTCGCGCCGTCGCCGACCTGTTTCGAGTGTGGCTACCCAAGGTCATTCAGCAGTGCCGCGATCCGTTCATGTCGACGGAGACCACCAAGGGCGAAGCATGGTTCGGCACCATCACGACGGAACTTCAGGCAGCGAAGGTCGGCGTTGTGTTCATCACGGCCGAGAACCAGAACGAGACCTGGCTGAACTTTGAGAGCGGCGCGATGCTGACAAAGTTTGAAACTCAGCGCCTGCTTCCCGTGCTGGTGAACATCAAAAAGGCCGACTACTCTGGGCCATTGAAAAACCTACAGCTGACCGAATTCGACGACGTCGAAGACATGCGGAAGCTGATGAAAACTATCAATGGTGAGCTACCAGAGCCACTTAGTGACTTAGATCTAGTCGATGCATTCGATCTGCGCTGGCCCACGTTCAAGTCTGGTGTCGAGGCGGAGCTCACCGCTCTGCGCGCTACAAAATCGAAGGCTCCCACCCGAGAACGCACCGTCGAAGACAAGGTTGACGAGATGCTCACACTCCTGCGGGGCATGCGCCGCAGCGAAGAAACAGTGCAGTCTGAATCAGACAAGGTGCGGAAGGGCCGCGAGTTCATCGCTGAGCGGGGGGCGATGCTCGGAAAGACCAGGATTTCGGACCTGAACGCGGCAACTTGGGACCGGATCCAAGAAGACGCTCGAAGCAACGTCACGCGTTCGGGTGGGGAGAAGGATTCTCCTGATCCTTTGGGGTGGTCTGTTCTGAACGGCAAATCCGCAGTCGGGACCATCACGAAGATTGAGGTAACCGGACCCGACGGTACCCCATCAATTGTGCGCGTTAGCTGGGCGGATGCTCGCCCCGATTCTCTCGAGCTCGTTTCCGGCTTAGATATTAGCCCGTTCTAATCGCAAGCGCCCCAATCTCGTCAACTAAGGTACCTCGTCGTGACCCTCGCATCGAGAACGATGGAAAATTCGAGGGGGTCACTGCATGCGTAATTCGCGTGCGCACGCGAGAGCTTTCGTAGCATGGCGGCGTGACGGACAACCTGGACACCCCGGCACGCCACAATCACCTGCCCCCGGCCAAGCCTCGCGAGGCCGGCCAGTGAGTGGGCTGGTGGTGCGACCGATGCGCCGTGTGGCTGCTCGCTTAGCTGCGGGTGCGAACATCGTCGGACCGATCAGTAGTCGTGAGGATTTTCCGGGTAGTTAACGTTGCCGCGGTAGAGGCCGACGTGCAGCCGCTCGAGGTGGAACGTGATCTTGTCGAGGCTGAGGAGCGCACCACGGATGGCGATCGCCAGATCCTTCGTCTCGTCGACATCCATGGCGGCTGCGGTCCGCCGCAAGTCCTCCTCAATACTGTCGCGGATTTCGCGAAGCTCGCCCAGGCCCTGGTCTTCGCCAGCGATGCTTCCTGAGACGCGAGCGCCGACCCCGTCGAGCGGGATATAGCTGACGATGACGGGCTGAGATCTCTGGTCGTCCATACTCGGACTCTATCGACGGTGGCCACGCGAGCGCCACCGCCCCGTTCCGAGGCTGACAGCGACCGGCGACCGTTCGCACCGCTCCGGCGACGGCGCGCAGCGTGGGCTCGTTCTCCTCCAGGAGGACCGGAACGACGGCTGGCCCGCGGCGACCTCGCGCCCGAAGAGAGCCAGCAGACCCGTGGCCGGTCCCAGCTCGTCGGCGGTCTTGGAAGTCAGCTTGCCCGTCACTGAGGTCGGTCCTCACGGGCGGGATCACCGCTTCAAACTCCTTGCGGGCGTCGCTCGCCATCTCCTGGCTGCGGCGGCCGACGGCCTCGAGGATCATGACGCGGTCAGTGAAGATCTCAGCCTTCGCAATTTTGCGGCGGAGGGTGGCGATAGTGGTGGCATAAGCGTGGTTCATGGATGGTCACTTTTCGAGTGGCTCAGAGGCCTGGTGATCCGCGCCAGGGGCGGCGTGGAAGCTGGCGGAGCCGGGGAGCTTGATGCCAGACCGGCGAGGTGTTGGCGGGTGAGCGAGTCAAGAGCGGCGCGGTCATCCGGACGCTCCTGAAGCAGGCGGCTCACCCGGTCGAGGAAGGCGACGGTGGCGGGCTGGAGGTTGAGCTGGGCAAGGACATGGGCGTCGTCCTCGTCGTCGTTCCCGTCGTCCTGGCCGGTCCACTCAGAGCGCTGGAACTGGCATTCCGCAATGGCAGTGGCTGCGAGCGCCGGGAGGGCGACGGGATCGTGCTCCGGGGGGGGCGAGCTGGTCGTGGATCATGCGGCGTGCCTCTCTCGGGGCGTCTCGGCGGTGTCGCGCGTGGTGGTGGCGGTCATCGCTTTTCCGGCTGATCCATCCACAGGTGCACGTGAGGTGCTTGGCCTGGTCAGCGCTCTCCTCCCGACTTCTCCTAGTGGTTCCTAACCTGTTTTTTTGGGGGGGGTACGTGAGGCGTAATGCTGGGCCGTCCGCCTCACCCTCGCGCTGGCTTCGGCATGGTACCCAGGGTGATCTCGAATTCGGCGCTACGACCGTCTCGGCCGGAGTGCAGGCGGGCTATCGCGCCGAGTTTCACCAGGCCGCTCACCGCGACCTTGACGCGCTGAAACCCTCGCTCACGCTCCGCGTTCTTCACAGCAGCCTCGGGGTCGGTCGGGTTTGGCTGATCGGGAAGCATGTACCCGGGTGCCAGAGCTGTCGTCTCTCGTGAGCCGAAGTAGCGAGGGGGCGTATCGGTATCGCGTGCGGTGTGAGCCATCCAGAGCAGTACGCGCATCTCGTGGTGCTTGACCGGGTAGCGGCGAAACCGTTCGCCGCGCCGACGAGCTTCGCACCCACTCTCAGTCCTAGCTGGGCGCGCCCTCGCCGAGCAGCGCGAGCATGGCGGTACCGGCACTACGAGGCGTCGGCTGATCCGAATGGAGGGCAGCTCACCGTTGCGGACGGTGGCGTAGGCGGAGGCACGGCCGATGCCGATTACCTCTCCCGCCTCTTCCACCGAGATGGCGGCGCGGTGGCGAACGTCCTGGAGCGTGGCACTCATCTGCTCTGCTCCGGCTCGATCCGCTGAAGCTCGCGGAGCAGCGTAGCCAGTCCTACGCGCTGCTGCGGGCGATCTGGCCACGGCAGCCGACGACCGGCTGATCTCGGAGAACCCCCGCCGCATCGTCGGTGCTGGTGTGGCGCAGAGCCCGGAGCGTACTCACCTGGAGCCTGCGACCTTCGCCCGGATCGTCGCCGAGCACCCGGCCGACTTCCGCCCGATGCTCGCGCTGGCGTTCGGCGCGCACCTGCGGATCGGAGAGCTGATCGCCTTGGAGCACCGCGACCTGGACCTGGAGTCGGGACGCTCGTGGTCGAGTGGTAGACGATCACGATTGGAGGCCGGGATGCGACCACGCCGACGAAGACGGGCGAGGCACGCACGGTGACTCTGCCCGCCACCGTGGTGGGCATCATGCGGAAGCACCTGGGATCCCGGCCGGCGACCTTCGGCAAGGCTCCCCTGTTCGCTCGCCCGGATGACCGTCCGGTGTCGCGCAGCCAGTTGCAGTGGCAGCGGCGGAAGGCGACCAAGGCCCTGAACCTCCAGCAGTACCACCCCCACGATGTGCGGCACGGCGGCCTCACCGCTGCGGCTCAGGCGGGTGCGACGCTGCGCGAGATCTTGGACCGCGCCGGGCACCGAACGGCCAAGGCGGCGCTGATCGACCAGCACGTCGGCGCCGAGCGCGGACAGGTGATTGCAGCGGGTATCGACGCGGCTCTGACGGAAGTGCCGGGGAGCCCTTATGGCACGCAGGTGGCACGAACGAGTGCCGATCAGGTCGCGGCCCTAGCGACCGCCGCCGAGGGAACCGCCGATTGACCGGGTATTTTCCGGAGCGGAGGGCGTGGGATTCGAACCCACGAGACGTTTCCGCCCACCAGTTTTCAAGACTGGCTCCATCGGCCGCTCGGACAGCCCTCCCGGCCGCTCCCGCAGGAGCGACACCCGATAGTAACCGCCGAGCGCGCGGGACCGTGATCAGCGCAGCGCCGAGAGCGCGACCGCCACGCCGTCCTGGTGGACCGACGGGATAACGGCGGAGGCCACGGCCCGCACCTCGTCGGGCGCCTGCCCCATCGCGAGCCCTGCGCCCTCGGCGGCGGCCCAGGTGAGCATCTCGATGTCGTTGCGGCCGTCGCCCAGCGCGACCACGTCGCTCCGCTCGATGCCCAGCTCCTCGCGGACGACCTCGAGCGCGGTGGACTTGTTGACGCCGTGCGGGGCGATGTCGAGCCAGGCGGTCCAGCCGATCGCGTAGCTGACCTGGTGCAGGCCCATCTCCTCGACCAGCGAGGTGAACTCCTCGATGCCGGTCTCGGGCGAGATCACGACGACGCGGGTGCACAGCCGGCCGAGCAGCTCCTCGAAGGGGACGTGGGTCGTCTCGGCACCCATCACGGCGCCGCCCGGGAACGCCTCGGTGTAGAAGAAGGCGCCGTCCGCGTCCTCGACGGCGTAGTGCGCGTCGGGGAGGGAGCGGCGGATGGTCTCGAGGACCTCCGTCGGGTCGAAGGTCTCGACCGTCTCGGGGACGTAGGCGCCGGACGCGTCGCGGCGGAGCGTGACCGCTCCGTTGCAGCAGATCACGTACTCGGGCGAGATCCCGAGGCGCTCGACGACCGGCAGGGTGGAGGAGGGCGAGCGCCCGGTGGCGAGCATCACCTCGTCGCCCTGGGCGGCCACGCGGGTGATCGCGTCCGTCACCGCGCGGGTGATGGTGCCGTCCTCGTGCATGACGGTGCCGTCGATGTCGAGGGCGACGAGGCGGCGGCCGGAGGCGCGGGCCGCGCTCATGCGACGGGCTCGAGCACCTCGAGGCCGCCGAGGTGGGGCCGCAGCGCCTCGGGGACGAGCACCGAGCCGTCCGCCCGCTGGTGGGTCTCGAGGAGGGCGACGATCCAGCGGGTGGTCGCGAGCGTGCCGTTGAGGGTGGCGACCGGAGCCGTCCTCCCCGACTCGGTGCGGTAGCGGGTGTCGAGGCGGCGGGCCTGGAACGTGGTGCAGTTCGAGGTCGAGGTCAGCTCGCGGTAGGTCTCCTGCGTGGGGACCCACGCCTCCACGTCGAACTTGCGCGCCGCGCTCTGGCCGAGGTCGCCGGCCGCCGTGTCGATGACGCGGTAGTGCAGGCCGAGGCTCTGCAGGACGTCCTCCTGGTAGGAGAGCAGGCGCGCGTGCTCCGCCTCGGCGTCCTCGGGGAGGGTGTAGACGAACATCTCGAGCTTGCTGAACTGGTGCACGCGGATGATGCCGCGGGTGTCCCGTCCGCCCGAGCCCGCCTCGCGGCGGTAGCAGGTGCTCCAGCCCGCGTAGCGCTTCGCGCCGCCGGAGAGGTCGAGGATCTCGTCGGCGTGGTAGCCGGCGAGGGCGACCTCGCTGGTGCCGGTGAGGTAGAGGTCGTCGTCGCGGAGGCGGTACACCTCGTCGTCGTGCTCGCCGAGGAAGCCGGTGCCGTCCATGATCTCGGGGCGCACGAGGGTGGGCGTGATCAGCGGGGTGAAGCCGGCGGCGAGCGCCTTCTCGAGGCCCAGGTTCATCAGGGCGATCTCGAGGCGGGCGACCAGGCCCTTGAGGAAGTAGAAGCGCGCGCCGCTGACCTTCGCGCCGCGCTGCATGTCGATGCCGTCCAGCAGCTCGCCGAGCTCGAGGTGGTCGCGCGGGGCGAAGTCGAAGACGGGGCGCTCGCCGACCGTCCTGACGAGCTCGAACGACTCCTCGCCGCCCGCGGGGACGCCCTCGATGATCGGGTTGGCGATGCGCTTCACCAGCACGGTGAAGGCGTCGTCGGCCTCGGACGCCTCCTGCTGTGCCTGCTTGGCGGCGGCGGCGAGGCGCTGGGCCTCGGCGACGAGCGCCGCCTTCTCGTCCTTCGGAGCCTTGGCGACGGTCTTGCCGAAGGCGTTCTGCTCGGCTCGGAGCCGCTCCGCCTCGGTGATCGCCGCACGGCGCACGCGGTCGGCCTCGAGCGCCTCGTCGACCAGCTCGACGGAGTCGCCGCGCGCCTCCTGCGAGCGCTTCAGGACGTCCGGGTTCTCGCGCAGAAGTACGGGATCAATCACCCCAGCAGTGTAGAGGAGGGCCGGGACGGGCCGCCGCCCGCGCGTACCCCCGGGGCCGGCTGAGCATCGGCCGCGAGGAGGCATCCGATCGCGCGGACGGCTGCGAATCTGAGTCGTCCCCCGAGAACGTCCCCCCGCGTTCGACACCCCTGCTCCCCTGAAGGCTCTTCCATGCACGCCACCCCCCTCATCGACGCGACCCCCGGCGTCGTCCTCGAGCGCGACGGCTCCGTCGCCCGGATCACCCTCAACCGCCCCGACGCCCTCAACGCGATCGACCTCGGCACCGCGCGACTGCTGCTGAGCACCGTCGCCGACCTCGACGCCGACGCCGGCTGCTCCGTCATCGTGATCGCCGCGGCCGGCCGCGCGTTCTGCACGGGCGGCGACATCTCGGCGATCATGGGGTCCGAGCACCCGGACCACTACCTGCGCGACGTCGCGACCACGACCGCCCAGGTCATCCGCCTGCTCGAGGACAGCCGCGCCGTCGTCGTCTGCGCGATCGACGGCATGGTCGCCGGCGCCGGCATCGCCTTCGCTCTGGCCGCCGACATCGTGATAGCGACTCCCGCCGCCCTCTTCCTCAGCGCGTACGGCGACGTCGGGCTCGTCCCGGACGTCGGAGTCACCGCCGCGCTCCCCCGCGTCGTCGGCCGCCGCCGCGCGCTGGACTTCGTGCTGTCCGGCCGCCCGGTCCGCGCGTCCGAGGCGCTGGAGTGGCAGCTCGTGACCGAGGTCGTGCCGCGCGCCGACCTCGCCGGCCGCGTCGACGAGCGCCTGCGCGCCCTGGCGGCGAAGCCGGCGCACGTCGCGTCCGCCGCCCGCCGCCTCCTGCGCACCGACCCGCTCGACCGCGCCGAGCGCATCGTCGAGGAGACGGACACCCTGGTCGAGTTCCTGGCGGTCCCCGCCACGCGCACGCTCCTGGACGCCGAGCACGAGCGCCAGGCCCGCCGCGCCGCCCGGGCGACCGCCTCGCTCTGACCCGGCGCAAGCGTCCTCGACGACGCTCCGGCTCCGGGCCGGGCGGACGTCCGCCCGACGGCCCGCGGATCGGCCGGGCGTTCTCCTCCGATCTCGGCTACGGTGGTCCCCGCGAAGGGGAGTAGTTCCCACCGTCCGCCGAGCGGACGACGAGGCGCGTCGACATGCTGGTCCGGGACGATCCGGGCCCGGCGCTCCACCCCGGCTCCGGCCGGGGCGAACGAGACCTTCGGTCAGTCGACGCACGTCCTGACCGGTCCTCTCGCGCGGGTCGGCGGACCTGAGCCAGGAGATCGCATGGCGACCACCGCCCCCACCCCCAGTCCCGACCAGGTGCGCCGCTGGCGCCGCTACCTCGCCGACGAGCTCGCCGAGGCCTCCGTGTACCGCGACCTCGCCGGCCGCCGCTCCGGCGAGGAGCGGGAGATCCTGCTCGCGCTCGCCGTGGCCGAGGGACGCCACGAGGAGCACTGGCGCGAGCTGCTCGGCTCCGCGGCGGAGCCCGCGCCCCGCCCGGACCTCCGCACGCGCTTCCTGGGCTTCCTCACCCGCCGCTTCGGCTCCGTGTTCGTCCTCGCCCTGATCCAGCGCGCCGAGGCCCGCTCCCCCTACGCCGACGACGACGACGCCACCGAGGCGATGGCCGCCGACGAGCGGATCCACGGCGAGGTCGTCCGCGGGCTTGCGGAGCGCGGTCGCAACCGCCTCTCCGGGACGTTCCGCGCGGCGGTCTTCGGAGCGAACGACGGCCTGGTCTCGAACCTCGCCCTCGTGCTCGGAGTGGGAGCGAGCGGAGTCGGGACGGGGGTCGTCCTGTTCACGGGCATCGCGGGCCTGCTCGCCGGCGCCCTCTCGATGGGCGCGGGCGAGTTCGTCTCGGTGCGCTCGCAGCGCGAGCTGCTCTCGGCCTCCAGCCCGGACCTCGACGCGAACCGCATCGTCCCCGACCTGGACGTCGACGCGAACGAGCTCGCCCTGGTCTACCGCGCTCGCGGGATGACCCAGGAGCAGGCCGACGCGCGTGCCGCCTCCGTCTTCACGGGCCTGCGCGGCGGCGCCGTCACCTCCCCCATCACGCTGGGCGGTCCCGCAGGAGACCCCGACGTCGACGAGCACGAGTCGATCGGCACGGGCATGGGCGCGGCGCTGTCGAGCTTCTGCTTCTTCGCCTCGGGCGCGATCATCCCGGTGCTGCCCTACCTGCTCGGCCTGACGGGCCTCGCCGCGGTGGTCGTCGCCTGCGTACTCGTGGGCATCGCCCTGCTCGCCACCGGCGCGGTCGTCGGGCTGCTCTCGGGCGCCCCGCCGCTGGCCCGGGCGCTGCGCCAGCTCGGGATCGGCTACGGCGCGGCCCTGGTGACCTACCTCCTCGGCCTGCTCTTCGGCGCGTCCGGAGTCTGAGCCTCGGCCTCGAGGAGCTGCGCGGACTCGCGCGGCTCCTCGGCGCGGGGCCGCACGACGACGCCGCGCCACCGCAGCGCGGCCACTCCGACCGCCAGCAGCAGCGACGCCGGCAGGCAGCCCAGCAGGGGGATGCAGGAGTAGTAGAGGAGCTGCCGCTGGATCCACGCGGGCGAGGGCACGTCGGAGTCGCCGTAGTAGGGCGGAGGCGGCGAGGAGTAGCCGGTGTAGAGGAGCGCGAGGCCGATCAGGGTCCCCGCGAGGCCGGCGAGCAGGAGCACGAGGAGCCACGGGTTCCGCAGCAGGGGCGCCTCGCGCACGGGCTCGGCGGGAGCCGCGGGAGCGGGGTCGGCAGCCGGCTCCGGCAGGGGTGCGGGCGCGGTCTCGGCGCCGAGGCGGTGCGACCGCCGGCCCTCGGCGGCTCCGGCGATGTCGGGCAGGGCCATGATGCGGCGCGGTCCCGGCACGGACGAGGAGCCGGGGCGGACCACGCGCGACTCCGGGGGCGCGGGACGAGCGGCGGCTCCGGACGTGGCGGCGGAAGCGCCGGGGGCGGCACCCGTGCCGGGCCTGGCGAACGCCCGCTCGTCGCCTCTCAGACGCTCCACCGGTCCCGAGAACCCGCGCTGGAAGGCCGGGTCGTAGCGCGGGTCGACCCGTTCGTCGTCGTCAGTCATCGTCGCGACCCGTCATCGTCGTCCCCGGTCATCGTCGACCTCCGGCTCGTGGGAGAGGATCCCTCGCAGCCAGTCGCGGGCCTCGAGGAACACCTCGTCGTCGTAGCGTCGCACGGAGGTGACCGGGCGGCGGTCAGCGCGCGGATACGAGCCGAGGAAGATCACCTTCGGGCTGAAGCGCCGCAGCCCCATCAGCGCGTCGGCGACCCGCTCGTCCTGGACGTGCCCGTCGAGGTCGATGACGAACCGGTACCGGCCGAGGGCGTCGCCGATCGGCCGCGACTGGATCATGCTCAGGTTCACCCCGCGGGTCGCGAACTGCTCGAGCATGTCGAGCAGGGCGCCCGGCTGGTCGGCCGGGAGCTCGGCGATCACGCTGGTCTTGTCGGCGCCGGTCGGCTCGGGCAGCGCGTGCGAGCGCGAGACGTGCACGAAGCGCGTGACGGCGTTCGGGTTGTCGCCGATCCGCTCCGCCAGCACCGCGACGTCGTGGTGGGCGACGATCCCGGGAGGGGCGATGGCCGCGTCCGCGGGAGATCCGCCCAGCAGGTCGACGGTGGCCTGGACGTTGCTGGAGGCCGGCAGGTGCTCGTGGCTGGGGATCTCGCGGTCGAGCCACACCCGGCACTGTCCGTAGGCGACGGGGTGCGCGGCGACGGTGCACACCTCCTCGAGGCTCGTCCCCGGGCGGCCGACCAGGATGAACGACACCGGCACCAGGTACTCGCCGACGATGCGCAGCCCCGGGATCCGCGCCAGCGCGTCCTGCGCGGCCGTCACTCCGCCCTCGACCGAGTTCTCGATCGCGATCACCGCGCCGTCGCTGCGGCCGGTGACCAGATCGCTCAGCGCCTCCCCCACGTTCGCGACGCTGCGCCACAGCTGTCCGCGCGCCTCCGGGACCTGCGCGAGGGCCGCCTCCGTGAACGTGCCGCTGGGCCCGAGATAGCTGTAGGCACGGGTCTCGGGGGCGCTGTCGGGCATGGCGCAAGCCTAGCCAGCCGCGGTACCCCTGGAGGGGGCCGAACTGCCACTATGGACCGCATGACCGATCGCGCAGGGAAGCCGGCACAGGCCTCCGATCTCATCGACGTCGAGGCCCTCGTGAGGGCGTACTACGAGAAGAAGCCGGACGTCTCCGACCCGGCTCAGAAGGTGGTGTTCGGAACCTCGGGCCACCGCGGATCCTCGTTCGACACGGCCTTCAACGAGGACCACATCGCCGCCGTCACCCAGGCGATCGTCGAGTACCGGACGGAGCAGGGCATCACCGGCCCGCTGTTCATCGGCGCCGACACGCACGGGCTCTCCCGCCCGGCCCTCACCACCGCCCTCGAGGTCCTGGTGGGCAACCAGGTCCGCGTGCTCGTGGACGAGTTCGACGACTTCGTGCCGACCCCGGCGCTCAGCCACGCGATCCTCCGCTACAACAACGACCCCGCGCACACCGACCGGGCCGACGGCATCGTGGTCACCCCCTCGCACAACCCGCCCCGCGACGGCGGCTTCAAGTACAACCCGCCGCACGGCGGCCCCGCCGACTCCGACGCGACGACCTGGATCGCCGACCGGGCCAACGAGCTCATCGCCGACGGCAACCGCGGCGTGACCTCGGCCGAGCCCTCCGCGGTCGAGACCTACGACTACCGCACGCACTACGTCGCGGACCTGGCGAACATCATCGACCTCGACGCGATCCGGAAGGCCGGCGTGCGGATCGGGGCCGACCCCCTCGGCGGCGCCTCCGTGCACTACTGGCAGCTGATCGCCGAGATGCACGGCCTCGACCTGACCGTGGTGAACGGGGAGGTCGACCCGGCCTGGGGCTTCATGACCCTCGACTGGGACGGCAAGATCCGGATGGACCCGTCCTCCCCCAGCGCGATGGCCTCGGTGGTCGCGCGCGCCGGCGACTTCGACATCCTCACCGGCAACGACGCCGACGCGGACCGGCACGGCATCGTCACCCCCGACGGCGGGCTGATGAACCCCAACCACTACCTGGCCGTCGCGATCGACTACCTCTACCGCCACCGCACCGGCTGGCGCGAGGACGCGGCGATCGGCAAGACACTGGTCTCCTCCTCGATCATCGACCGGGTCGCGGAGTCGCTGGGCCGGCGCCTCTGGGAGGTCCCGGTGGGCTTCAAGTGGTTCGTCCCCGGGCTGGTCGACGGCTCGGTCGGCTTCGGGGGCGAGGAGTCCGCGGGCGCCTCGTTCCTCCGCTTCGACGGCACCGTCTGGACCACCGACAAGGACGGCATCCTCCTCGCGCTGCTCGCCTCCGAGATCGTGGCGGTCACCGGGAAGAGCCCGTCGGCGCTCTACCGCGAGCTGACCGAGCGCTTCGGCGACCCGGTCTACGAGCGCGTGGACGCGGTGGCGACGAAGGCGCAGAAGGCGGCCCTCGGCAAGCTGGACGGCGACGCGATCGCGGCGACGACCCTCGCAGGGTCCGAGATCACCGCGAAGCTCTCGAAGGCGCCCGGCAACGGCGCGGCCGTCGGAGGCGTCAAGGTCGTCACGGAGGACGCCTGGTTCGCCGCGCGCCCCTCCGGCACCGAGGACGTCTACAAGATCTACGCCGAGAGCTTCCGCGGCCTCGACCACCTGCACGAGGTCCAGGCCGAGGCGCGCACGATCGTGGACGCGGCGCTGAACTCCTAGGCGCTGCGCTCAGTCGCCCGAGAAGGCTCGTTCCCGCCCAGGAGGACGAGCCTTCTCGGGCGACTCAGCGGCGGTGAGGAAAGGGCCGGCTACCAGCGCGGGTGGACGGTGGGGCGGAAGTGGGTGTCGTAGAGGGCGTTCACGGCCTCCATGAAGGCGGGGCCGAGGGGCGCGGCGGAGGCGGCGGCCGCGTTGGCGCGGGCCTGCTCGGGCGAGCGGGCGCCGGGGATCACCGAGGTGACGCCCTCCTGCTGGATGATCCAGGCGAGTGCGGCCGCCGCGGGGGCGAGGCCGTGGTCGTCGGCGAGGCGGGAGAACTCCTGCGCGGCCTCCACGCCGGTCGCGAAGTCGACGCCCGAGAAGGTCTCGCCGACGTCGAAGGCGGAGCCGTCGCGGTTGTAGCTGCGGTGGTCCTCCGGCGCGAACACGGTCTCGGTCGTGTAGCGGCCGCTGAGCAGGCCCGAGGCGAGCGGGACGCGCGCGAGGATGCCGACGCCGGCCTCGCGGGCGGCGGGCAGCACCTCGTCGAGCGGCTTGAGGCGGAACGCGTTCAGGATGATCTGGACGCTCGCGACGTTCGGGCGGGCGATGGCGGTCAGCGCCTCCTCCGTGCGCTCGACCGAGACGCCGTAGGCGGCGATCGCGCCCTCGGCGACGAGGGTGTCGAGGGCGTCGTAGACGGCGTCGTCGGAGTAGACGGAGGTGGGCGGGCAGTGCAGCTGCACCAGATCGAGGGTGTCGACGCCGAGGTTGGCGCGCGAGCGGTCGGTCCAGGCGCGGAAGTTGTCGAGCACGTAGTTGGCGGGGATCTGCTCCGCGCGACGGCCCATCTTGGTGGCGACGAAGACCTGCGCGTCGGGGTGCGCCGCGCGGTAGGCGCCGATCGTCCGCTCGCTGCGGCCGTCGCCGTAGACGTCGGCGGTGTCGAAGAGGGTCACCCCCGACTCCACCGCTGCGTCGAGCACGGCGAGGGCGTCGGTCTCGGCGACGTCCCCCCAGTCGGCACCGAGCTGCCAGGTTCCGAGGCCGACGACGGAGACGGGGGCGCCGGTGCGTCCGAGGATTCGAGTTTCCATGCCTCCACCGTAGGTGCGGCCGAGCCCGCGGCGGACCCCCTTGCGCGTGCTCTAACGTCGAGGGCATGCCCCTCCTCGTGCTCGGAAGCGCCAACCTCGACCACGTCCACCGGGTCGCCCGCATCCCCGCTCCCGGAGAGACGGTGCTCGCCCTCGATGCGAGCACCTTCCCGGGCGGCAAGGGCCTCAACCAGGCCGTCGCGGCCGCACGGACCGAGCCCGGCACCGTCTTCGTCACGAGCCTCGGACGCGACTCGGCGGGAGACCGGCTCGCCGCGGTCCTCGGCGAGGAGCCGCTGGAGCTGCGCGCCCGCCGCGGCGACGTCCGCACCGGCACCGCGCAGATCACCGTGGACGAGCGCGGGGAGAACGCGATCGTCGTCGACTCCGGAGCGAACGCCGCCCTGGTCGGGTTGACCGCCGAGGAGTCGGCCCTGGTGGCGGCGGCCGACGCCCTGCTCCTCCAGCTCGAGATCCCGACAGCGACGGTGACGGAAGCGGCCCGCGCCGCGCGCGCCGGCGGCACGGTGTCGATCCTGAACGCCGCTCCGATCGGACCGCTGCCGGAGGAGCTCCTGGCGGTGCTCGACGTGCTGATCGTCAACGAGCACGAGGCCCGCGAGCTCGCCGCCGATCGCGGCATCACCGCCGCCGACGACGACGCGCTCGCCGCTGCCCTCACCGCGCTGGTGCCGCTCGTGCTGGTCACCCTCGGCTCCGACGGCGTCGTCGTGGCGGTCCGCGACCGCGAGCCGGAGCGCACCCCGGCCTTCCGGGTGGAGGCCGTGGACACCACCGGCGCCGGCGACACCTTCTGCGGCGCCTTCTCGGCCCGGCTCGCCGCCACGGGAGCACGGCTCGACAATCCGGAGCAGCTGGTCGCCCTCACCCGCTGGGCGAGCGCGGCCGCGGCGATCTCGGTCACACGCGCCGGAGCGGCGGTGTCCGCGCCGACGGCGGCCGAGACGGACGCGTTCCTCGCCGAGCGCGCCTGAGGGGGAAGCTCTTCGGGGAGGCTCGCCTGAGCGGGAAGCTCCTCAGGGAGGACGGAGCGGACACCGACCTCGGGCGCCCTGCAGCACCGTCGCTCCGGTCGGCACGGTGCACTCCGGAGAAGCACGAGAGCGCTCGGCCCGGCTCCGCTCCTCACGGCGGGGCGTCCCGCCCGGCGGACAGCCGCGCCCGCTCCCCGATCCGGCTAGTCGATCGCGGCGACCCGGACGGTCACCCGCGGCCGCAGCTCCGGATGCACCCGGACGCACCACTCGCGCACCGCGGCTCCGATCGCGCGCGCCACGTCCGGCGCGGACGCCTCCGCGGTCACGCAGAGGTCGACGGCCACGGACACCTCGTCCCCCGCGACGCGGACCAGAACCGGATCGGCGAACGTGCCGCCGCTCGCGGTGCCCAGCGGCTCGACCACGATCCCGGTCGCGCTCAGCGCCGTCGCCGCGTGCGCGAGCACGTCGCGCACCTCGGGCCTGGCCGGCATCAGGGTCGCGACGCCGTCCAGGGCGCGCAACTCCGCAACGAGCGCGGACACCGGATCGACCGGGGCCGCCGACTCGAGGCCGCTCACGACTCCTCCGTCCCGGGGACGTAGACGTCCTCCACGCGGACGTCGATCCTCGACACCCGCAGCTCGGTCTGGGTCAGCAGCCGCGAGTGCACGCGCTCGCGCACCTGCTGGGCCGCCTCGGCGATCGGCACCCCCCAGAAGACCGAGATCGTCAGCTCCACCACGACCTCCGCGCCCGGCTCGGCGATGTCGCCGACCAGGCGGCAGCGGCCGACCAGCACGCCGGCGACGCTGTCCCCCGCCTCGCGCACGAGTCCGCGGACCGCTCCCTCGGTGATCGTGAGCGCCACGTCGGGCTGGACGCTCGCCAGCGGGATGTCGCGTCCGGCCCGCGACTCGCGGCGGACCTGGGTGAGGATCGAGCCGAACCAGCTCTCCTCCGGCGCGGGCAGGCGTGCGGCGTCGTCGTCGATGAGCGCGCCGGAGAGGGCGCGCACGCGCTCGAGGGCGCGCAGAGTGCGCCGGTGCTCCGGCGACTCCTCGATGGCGGGGTCGTACGGCGTGCGCCCGCGGTCGAGGTAGTCGCTCAGCTCGTCGATGCCGATGCCGTCGCCCTCCTGCTCCGTCGCGTCCGCCTCCTGCTCGAGCGCGGGCGGCAGCACGACGTCGTGCTCCCCCGCGCGCTCCGGCCCGTCGCCGGGACCCTGGTCCGCGTTCATCGCGTCTGCTCCCTCATCGCCAGTCCTCCATCGCCACGACCAGCGACTCGCGCGCGCGGGCCAGCTTGCCCCGCACGGCGGTCACCGTGAGACCGAGGTGATCGGCGATCTCGTTGTACGACTCCCCGCCGACCTCGCGCAGCACCCAGCACTGCCGCTGCGACTCCGGCAGCTCGGACAGGGCGTGCGCGAGAGCCCGCATGGCGTCGCTCTGCTCGGCGGCCTCGAACGGGCCGGGCTCTCGGGCCGGGGGATGCTCCACGGCGTCGACGTCGTCGGTCGGGCGGCGCTGGCGCAGCAGGTCGACGCTGGAGCGGCTGACGATCCGCATCATCCAGCTGCGCACGCTCGCCGGCTCCTTGAGCTGCGGGAGCTGCGCCCAGACCGTGATCAGCGCGTTCTGCACGGCGTCGGAGGCGTCGGCCTGCGAGCCGGTGAGGCGCCAGGCGTAGGCGCGGAGGATCGACTGGTGCCGCTTGACGAGCACCTCGAAGGCGCGCACGTCGCCCTCGGCGGAGCGCTCGGCGAGCAGCGCGTCGCTCGCCGCTTCCAGTCCGGGCACGGCGCCTCCTCCCTCTCCGCTCACGCGGCCTCGGGCCGCCTTACAGGTGACGCTCAGGAAAAAGTCCGCCGAGCACCGTGACGAACGCCGTCCGGGCTCCGTCTCACTCATGAAAGCACAGCCCGACCGGATTCCCGCCGGGCCTTCGACCCCGGTCTGCTCAGCAACGGCAGCCGATGAGACGTCCAGGAGACCTCATGAGCGACACCACGCGCACCCCCTCCACCACCCGCGTCGACAAGACCTCCGTCGACACGGTCACGACCCTCGGCGGCTCGCGGACCTCCGGCACCGCTCAGGGCACCACGGTCATCGACGACAGCGTCGTGGCCAAGGTCGCCGGCATCGCGGCCCGTCAAGTGCCCGGCGTCTTCGCCCTCGGCAACAACGCCGCCCGCGCCTTCGGCGCGATCCGCCAGGCCGTCGGCGGCGCCGACCACGCCCAGGGCGTGAGCGTCGAGGTCGGCGAGACCCAGGTCGCGGCCGACGTGACCATCGTCGTCGAGTACCCCGTGCCGATGCAGAAGGTCGCCGACTCCGTCCGCGCCGCCGTCTCCGAGGCCATCACCGAGCTCGTCGGCATGGCCGTCTCCGAGATCAACGTCGCCGTCGTCGACGTGCACATCCCCGGCGACGACAAGGACGACGAGGCCACCGAGAGCCGCGTCCGATGAGCGACTTCCAGCGACCCGCGCCCACCGCCCCCGGCGGCCGCAGCACCGTGCTCGGTGTCGTGATCGGCGCGATCCTCGCCTTCGCGGCCCTGATGTTCGGCTTCTGGGGCTTCGTCCTGACCGCCCTCTTCATGGCCCTCGGCGTCGTGATCGCCCGCATCGCCGACGGCACCCTCGACGTGCGCAGCCTCGTGGACGTGTTCCGCGGCCGCACCACCTCCCGCTAGGAGCCCACCGTGACCGCTCTCGACACGCGTCCCGCATCGCCGGTGGCGGGCACCGTCACCATCACCGTCCGCTCCATCGAGCGCGCCGCCGTGGCGATCGTCCACGAGGAGCTGGGCGTGGAGGTCTCCGCGATCCGCGTCCGCCTCTCCGACGACCGGGGCGGCCTCGCCCTCGCGGTGACCGCGCCGGTCGTCGTCGAGCCGGGCACCGCCCCGGCCGGCGGCTCCCTGCTCGAGCGCCTGCACGGCGACCGCACCCGCATCGCCTCCCGCATGGAGGCGCTGACCGGGCGCACCGTCAGCCGGATCGACATCCGGGTCACGGGCACCCGCACCCGAAGCACGAGGAGAGTCGCATGAGCCCCGCACCGTCGGCGCCCGACACCCGCTACAGCCGCTACCTCCGTCGCGAGACCCACAAGTCCCGCTCCGCCGCGCAGATCGTCGTCCTGGTGCTCATCGCCCTGGTCGCGGCCTACGTCGGCACGGAGGCGGTGCTCGCGATCCTCGGCGCCGCGCCCCTGCTCGCCGCACCGTCCGCCCTGCTGGGCGCGATCGTCGGAGTCGCGTCGCTGGCGAACCCCGCCCTCATCGGCGTGGCCGTCGGCGCGGGCGTCCTCGCTCTGGTCCTTCTGGTGCTCGCACTGGCACCAGGAGCCCGGGCCCGCCACACCGTGGACGACGACCGCCTCGCCGTGGTCGTGGACGACGGCGTGATCGCCTCCTCCCTGGCCCGCGCAGCCCGCACGGCCGCCCACTCCCGCCGCGAGGACACCCGCGCCTCGCTCGGCCGGCGCACCGCACTGGTCGAGGTGACCCCCGCCTCCGGCATCGCGGTCGACCGCGACGCCGTGCAGAGCGCCGTCGACGAGGAGCTCGTCCGCATCGGCGCGAAGCCCGCCCCGCTCTCCACCGTCCGCGTCTCGACCTCCGGGAGGATCTGATGACCACGAGCAACCGCTTCGTCAACCGGCTCGTCCTGCTCGTCGTGGGCCTCGTGCTCGCGCTGGTCAGCGCCGGAGCCGTCCTGATCGCCGTCTCGCAGCCGGTCCGCGACTCCGTCCTCTCCTTCGCCGACGGCGAGGGCGCGGCCCTGGTGTCGCGCCTCTCCCCCGAGGAGGGCACCGCCTGGAGCGATGCCGCCGTCCTCTGGCCGCTCTACGCCGTCGTCGGGATCTGCCTCCTCGGCATCGTCCTCGCGCTGGTGATGGCCTTCGCCCACGGTCACGGCCGCACCGGCACCGTCCTCCGCGACGAGGCCGAGGGCGCGCCCGCCGGGGGGATCGAGATCGCGACCGGCTTCGCGGAGGACGTCCTCGAGACGGCCCTCGCGGGCCGGACGGAGCTCCTCGACGTCACGGTCGCGGCCTACCGCCACGGCTCCGAGACGGCGCTGAAGGTGCGCGTCCTCCCCCGCGGCGGCGTCTCGCCCCGCACCGTGGTCGACGCCGTGCACCAGGAGGTCGACGCTCTCGACACTCTCCTCGGCGCCCGCCTGCCGGTCCTGCTCGAGGTCGCCTCGAGCGCCCGGGCCGGCTTCTCCAAGGAGGACCGGGTCGCCTGACCCCGGTCCCGCAGCTTCCCCGGCACCCGCCGGCGGATGGTCACACCGAACAGAAGGAGCCCCTCATGGGTGCAGACGACAAGATCCGCAACGCAGCCGAGAACCTGGTCGGCAAGGCCAAGGAGGCCGTCGGCAAGCTGACGGACAACGAGCGCCTCGAGGCCGAGGGCCAGGCCGACCAGACCAAGGCCCACACCAAGAAGGTCGGCGAGGACGTCAAGGACGTCTTCAAGAAGTGATCTGACCGGAACCTCGACGGGGCCGTCACCGCATCAGCGGTGGCGGCCCCGTCGTCGTGCGTGGAGCGGGTGCGTCGAGCGTCAGACGCCCCAGAACATGATCCGGCCGGCGGAGGCCGCGTCGATGCTCTGGTCGTGGTTGTCGGCGGTGTGCGAGGAGTAGAGGATCCTGTCGCCGTCGACGCTGGTCACGACGCCCGTGTGGTCCCAGTCGCCCGAGCCGTCCCAGTCGAACTGGACGATGTCGCCCGGCTTCACCCGGCTCCGCTCGGAGTCGGGGATGGCGGTCGCGCGCTCGGGGTGCGCGGCGAGGTAGGCGTTGAACGCTGTCGACGACGCCCAGGCGGAGCTGTAGCCGCCGGAGGAGGAGTAGCTCCACTCGCCGTCCATCTCCCAGCCGCGGGCGATCAGCGACTGCGAGGTGAAATTGACGCAGTCGTTGCCCGAGATCACGCCGTACTGGGCCGAGTTGTAGTCGTTCCAGTAGGTGGAGAGGTAGTCGAGCTGCGAGGCCAGGCGGCTCGCGTCCAGCGCGGCCTGGGCCTTCGCGGCCTCGATCGCCGGGTCGGGCGTGTAGGCGAAGGTGATCGCCGAGGCGACGACCTTCGTGCTGGCGAGCACGCCGGTCGCGGCGGGGCTGGGAGTGGCGGTCGCGGTCGGGGCGGCGAGGTCGGTCGAGGCCTCGGCCGTCGTGCCCTCCGCGGCGCCCGACGTGTCGACGGCCGGCTGCACCGCGTCGGCCGGGGTCCCGTCGACGGTGACCGCCGCGGCGGAGTCGGTGACCGCGTCGAACGTGATGGCCTGACCGTCGGCGTCGAAGAAGGCGACCGGGACCTCGCCCGCTGCCTCTCCGTCGGCCGGAGGGGCGGTGACCGTGATCTGGTCGGGGTTGTCGACCGCGACGCTGCCCTCGGCCTCGCCGAAGCGCACGGTGGCGACCGAGTCCAGGTTCGATCCCTCGAGCGTCACGCTCGTGCCGCCGGCGACGGTGCCGGAGGTGGTGGAGACGGAGCTGAGGACGACCCGGGCGGAGGCGGTGGTCGCGGGGAGCACGGCGACGCTGGTCGAGGTCGGAGCAGCGGAGGGCGTCGCGGTGGCCGACTCGGCCGAGGAGCCGGTGCCGACGGTGAGGCTCAGGCTCGACGCGACGGCCACGACGACGAGCCCGCCGGAGACGGCGAGCGCCAGCGTGCGCGGGGACGGGCGGAAGAAGGAGGCCCCGCGGCGGGCGGGCGCGGTGCGGAGCCGGTGCCCCTCCGCTTCGCGGCGGTCGCGGCGGGACGAGAACGATCCCTCCGGGGCGGGGTGCACCGGGGCGGGAGCCGAGGGCTGCGCGGGTGCGGCGGGCCGGATGCGGCCCTCGCGCTCGCGGGCCTCGCGGCGGGTCAGCGGAGCGCCGGGGGTCGGCGCGGGGGTCGCGAGCACCGCC
>NZ_PSWJ01000017.1:0-77911 GCF_002932775.1 Rathayibacter sp. AY1B8
GCCGATGGTACTGCAGGGGGGACCCTGTGGGAGAGTAGGACACCGCCGGACACCATTCACGATGGCCACCCAGAAATGGGTGGCCATCGCTGTTTAACCAGCACCTCGGATCCCCGCTGCTCACTGGAGCGCGGTGCGGGTTAGGGTGGTGCGACGGTTACGGCCGTCCTCCCCGCCCTCGGGCGGGTCAACTCCACAGAGCATCACCACGACAGGCGAGGAACGCATGGACGACTCAGGATCCGACCGCAACGACCGGGACTCCGGACGTCGTGACGAGCGGCCGCCTCGCGCCGGCGGCCCCGGCCGCTCCTCGAACGATCGCGGCGGCTCGGGCGACTCCCGCCCCCGCCGCGACGGTGATGCTCGTCCTCCCTATCGTGGCGGTGGCGACTCCCGTTCGCAGCGTGATGGTGACTCGCGTCCTCCGTACCGTGGCGGTGGCGATTCCCGTCCGCAGCGCGACGGGGACTCTCGTCCTTCGTACCGTGGTGGTGGGGACTCGCGTCCGCAGCGTGATGGGGACTCCCGTTCGCAGCGTGATGGGGACTCCCGTCCTCCTTACCGTGGAGGTGGGGATTCGCGTCCGCAGCGTGGTGGTGACTCGCGTCCTCCTTACCGTGGTGGTGGCGATTCCCGTCCGCAGCGCGACGGGGACTCCCGTCCTCCTTACCGTGGCGGTGGGGACTCTCGTCCGCAGCGTGATGGTGACTCGCGTCCTCCTTACCGTGGTGGTGGGGATTCCCGTCCGCAGCGCGATGGGGACTCTCGTCCTCCTTATCGCGGTGGCGACTCTCGTCCGCAGCGAGACGGCGACTCTCGTCCTCCTTACCGTGGTGGTGGGGATTCCCGTCCACAGCGCGATGGTGAGTCTCGTTCTCCCTATCGCGGTGACGGCGACTCGCGTCCGCAGCGTGATGGTGACTCGCGTCCTCCGTACCGCGGTGGCGGCGACTCGCGTCCGCAGCGTGACAGCGGCTCTCGTCCTCCTTACCGCGGGGGTGGGGATTCCCGTCCACAGCGCGATGGGGACTCGCGTCCTCCCTATCGCGGTGGCGACTCGCGTCCGCAGCGGGACGGTGACTCTCGGCCTCCCTATCGCGGTGGCGAGTCGCGTCCCCAGCGTGACGGGGACTCCCGTCCTCCTTACCGTGGCGGTGGAGATTCGCGTCCGCAGCGTGATGGTGACTCCCGCCCTTCCTACCCTGGTGGTGGCGACTCTCGTCCGCAGCGTGACGGGGACTCGCGTCCGCCGTTCCGCGGTGGATCGCGCGATGGGGGAAGCAGGCCGTGGTCGGACGATCGTCGGGGCGGCGGAGACCGCCAGGGCGGCGGACGCGGACGCGAGGGCTTCGGCGGCGGACGCGGCGGCCCCCGCGAGGAGCCGGAGCTCACCGAGGAGGAGCGCGAGCGGCGCTCCCTCCAGTCGGTGCGTCCGCGCCACGACGACCCGGACCTTCCGGACGACGTGCAGGCCAAGGACCTCGACAAGGTCGCCCGCAACGAGCTGCGCACGCTCTCGAAGGACAACGCCGAATGGGTCGCCCGTCACCTGGTGATGGCCGGCCGCCTCCTCGAGGAGGACCCCGAGCTGGCGCACCGCCACGTGCTCTCGGCGGCCCGCCGCGCGGGACGCATCGCCGTTGTCCGCGAGTCGCTGGCCATCTCGGCGTACGCGACGGGCGACTTCGCCCTGGCGCTGCGCGAGCTGCGGACCTTCCGTCGGATCTCCGGCTCGGACGAGCAGGTGCCGCTGATGGTCGACTCCGAGCGCGGCGTGGGCCGGCCCGACAAGGCGCTCGAGCTGGGTCGGTCGATCGACCGCACCACGCTGAGCCCCGGCGCGCAGGTGTCGCTGGCCATCGCCATGTCCGGCGCCCGCCTCGACCTCGGGCAGGCGGAGCTCGCTCTCATGGAGCTCGAGATCCCGCAGCTGGACCCGGACCGCGCGTTCTCGTACAGCCCGGATCTCTTCGCCGCCTACTCGCTCGTCCTCGAGGAGGTCGGCCGCTCCGAGGAGGCGGCCGAGTGGCAGCGTCGCGCTGACATCGCGGCGCAGGCCGTCTTCGCGGCCGAGGGCGGCGGTGACGACGAGACGATCGAGGTGATCGAGGAGGAGCACGAGTCGGCGGAGGCCGAGTCCGCTCCCGATCGCGTTGAGGAAGGGACCGCGGTCGACGACGCGGACGACTACCTGGACGACGAGGACGGCCCGACCGCCGTCGACGACGCGGACGAGGACGAGGTCCACCGGACCGTCTCCGAGGAGATCGCCGACGACGACGACGCGGACGCGGACGACGCCGATGCGACCGCTGACGCCGAGGCCGACGTCGTCGACACGGACGAGCCGACCTTCGCGGACGAGTCCCTCGAGTCGGACGATCTCGCCGAGACGGACCCGGATGAAGCTCTCGACTCGGCTGACCCGACCGCCGACGAGTCGGTCGAATCCGCCGACACCACCGAGGAGGACGCCGATGTTCCGCAGCAGCAGGACTGAGCCCACTCCGCTCGACGGCCGCGACTCCGTCCTGGCCGACCTCGACGGGGTCGTCTACAAGGGCGCTGACGCGATCCCCTTCGCGGTGGAGAGCCTCAACCGCGCGGCCGAGACGCTGCGGGTCGGCTACATCACCAACAACGCCTCCCGCACGGACGCCTCCGTCGCCGGGCACCTCTCCGAGCTGGGGCTGAGCGTCCGGCCCGAGGACGTCGTCACCTCCCCGCAGGCAGCGGTCGTGCTGCTCGCCGACCTGGTGCCGGCCGGCTCGACGATCCTCGTCGTCGGGGCGGAGGGCCTCACCTCCGAGGTCGAGCGCGCCGGGTTCACCGTGACGCGCAGCGCGGAGGACTCGCCGGCGGCGGTCATCCAGGGCTTCGCGCCCACGGTCGGCTGGGAGCAGCTGGCCGAGGCCTCGTTCGCGCTCCACACGGGGATCCCGTGGGTCGCGACGAACACCGACTGGACGATCCCCGTCGCGCGCGGCATCGCCCCGGGCAACGGGACCCTCGTCTCGGCCGTGCACACCGCGGTCGGCCGGCTCCCGGTCGTCGCGGGCAAGCCCGAGCGGGCCATCTTCGACGCGGCGACCGCGCGCTTCGGCTCGACGAACCCGCTGTTCCTCGGCGACCGGCTCGACACCGACATCGCCGGCGCGAACCGCGCCGACATGGAGAGCGCCCACGTGCTCACCGGGATCGACCGGGCCAAGCAGCTCCTCGCCGCGGAGCCCAAGCTCCGGCCGACGTACATCCTCGGCGACCTGCGCGAGCTGCACCTGCCCTACCCGGCGACGACGGTCTCGCGGAACGGCACGCACGCCGTCCGCGGCGCCAAGGTCCGCCTCGACGGCGACTCCGTGGTGATCGTGGACGCCGGCGACGACGCGACCGATCTGCTCCGGGCCGCCTGCTCGGTGATCTGGTCGTCCGGCCGCGCGATCTACGGCCTCGACGTGCCGGAGTCGCTCTACAGCTGAGCCTGCTCGGCGGGCTCCCGGCGTCCCTCGCGGCGCAGGAGCCCGTCGAGCCGGCCGGCCAGACCGACCGCGACGATCGCGATCAGCGCGGCGTACGAGAAGGTCGCGGCGAAGACCCCGGTCCCGGCCCCGATCAGCCCGGTGACCGCCGCCGCGAGAAGGCCCGTCAGCGCGAGGGAGACCGAGGCGCCGGTCGAGTCGGCGATCTGCAGGGCCGAGCTGTTGAAGCCCTCCCGGCCCGGAGCGGAGAGCGCGAGCGTCATCGTCCCCATCCGCGGGAACATCGTGCCCATGCCGCCGCCGGCCAGGAACCAGCCCACGCCCGCGACGATCGGGCTGAGGGCGAGCACCGTGACGAGCAGCACGACTCCGATGCCGGCGAGCACGAGCGACGTGCCGAGCCGCATCGCTCCGCCGTGGCTGAGGCGGGTGCCCGGGCGTCCCTGGATGTTCGAGCCGAGAGCCCAGGAGACGGCGCCCGCGGTGAGCATGGCGCCCGAGAGCCAGGGCGGCAGGCCGTACTGCTCCGAGAGCAGCAGCGGCAGGTAGACCTCGGTGCCGAAGAACGCCGCGGCGACGAGGGCGCGGAGGAGGATCACCGACGGCAGGACGCCCCGGGCGCGCAGCGTGCCGGCGGGCAGGAGCGCGCGAACCGCCACGACCACGACCACCACGGCGGCCGCGGCCAGGAGCCCGGCGAGATCGGGCGCGAGCTCGGCGCTCGTGCTCAGCACGACGACTCCGGCCGAGACGACCACGGCGCGGGCGATGCGGCCCACTGCCCGGCGGTCGAAGGGGAGGCGCTCGCGCGGCTCCAGCGAGCGGAGCGTCGGCGCGATCGCAGCGCTCGCGAGGGCCACCAGGGCGACGACTCCGAAGAAGACCCAGTGCCAGCTCACGAGCTCGGCGACGACTCCGGCCACCAGCGGCCCCACCAGCGACGGCACGACCCAGGCCGCGGCGAAGGCGCCGAAGATCCTCGGATGCAGCTCGCTCGGGTAGACCCGCGCGACGAGCACGTAGAGGGTGACGGTGATCCCTCCGCTGCCCAGCCCCTGCAGCAGGCGGGCCGCCACGAAGACCGGCATCGCCTGCGCGGCGCCCGCGGCGACGAGACCCAGGGTGAAGAGCAGGATCGCGACCACGAGCGACGGCGTCGGGCCGCGGCGGTCGGCGGAGGATCCGGCCGCGACCATCCCGACCACGGCGGCGGCGAGCGTCGCCGCGAAGGCCAGGGGGTAGAGGGCGCGACCGTCGAGGTCGGCGCTGACGATCGGCATGATCGTCGTCACGGCGAGCGACTCGAACGCGCAGAGGAAGACGAGGCTCGTCGTTCCGATGGTCGTCAGGAGGAGGGGAGCCGAGGTGATGCCGCGGCGATCACGAGAACGCACCTGCTCAACAGTACGCCGAGCGCAGAGCCGGTCAGCGGTAGACGGCCCAGTCGTCCTTCGCGAGCACCGTCGGGGTGCCCTCGATCTCGACCAGCCAGCCGCGGTCGTCGCGCTCGAGGTAGCGCCCCTGGACGATCTCGGGGGCCCAGCCGCCGTCGCGGGAGGAGATCCAGCGGACGAAGCGGACGGTGCCTCCGCGCCGGAACAGTGTGCCGTTGTGGTCGCTCATGCGGGGATCTTCTTCACGGAGAGGTCGTCGGGCGACGAGGTTTCGGGGAGGAGGTGGAGGCCGAGGCGGCCGTTCGAGGCGTTCGAGAGCTCGCGCAGCCAGTGCGGGTTCAGCTCGATCGCGGCGGTGCCGTCGTACTCGTAGCGGGTGGGGATGCCGGGGTGGAGCCACAGTTCGGACCGGCGGCCCTCGGCGTCCTCGATCGTCAGGAGGAAGCCCTCGCCGCGGCGGAACCGCGAGGTGATCACGGTCTGGAGGTGGGCCAGGGCGCGGTCCTCGAAGGAGTGCGAGCTGGCGGGTGCGCCGTAGAGCAGTCGTCCCATCGCGCGCACCTCCTCACCGTCGGCGGCGCACGGAAGGCGTGCCGCACCGTCGACACTAGGTATTGCTAAGTCGGTTGACTAACAGTCTCGGCGCCGACTGCGCTTTCGGGACACACGCCGTCCGATCGCCGGAGAAGTGGTTCGATAGGGGCAGCGAGTTCCCGTCCGGGGCGCCTGCCGCTCGGAAGGTGCACCTCGATGGACGCTCGGCCAGACCTGTTCGCTCTGCTCGCGCGATTGCGCACGGCGGAGCGCGACTACGACGGCCGCGTGGAGCGGCGCCTGGGCATCGGCGCCACGGATCTCGCGGCCCTGCGGCTGATCGGGGTTGGGGAGCGGCGCGACGAGATCGTCCGCGCCGTCGACCTGTCCGCGGCCCTGTCGATCACGACGGCGGCCGTCTCCCTCCTCGTCGACCGCCTCGCCCGCGCCGGCTACGTGGACCGCACTCCCGACCCGTCCGACGGCCGCGGCCGCATCCTCTGCCTGACGGAACGCGCGCAGAAGGCCATCGTCGGCACCGACGACCCGACCTACGAGCAGATCCGCGCGATGGTCGCGAAGGTGCCCGAGTCGGAGGCCGCGACCGTCGCGGTGCTGCTCGACGGCCTCAGCCGCATCCTCGAGGGGCAGCCGCCGCCCGAGCTCGTCGACTGATCAGCTCTGCAGGGTGGCGCTCGGCGACTCGCCGAACCGCTCCGCGTAGGCCGCGCTGAAGCGGCCCGCGTTCCCGAAGCCCCAGTGCCGGGCGACGGCGGCGACCGTCGTCCCGTGGGGCGGGCTCGCCGCCAGCTCCACTCGGGCGCGGTCGAGCCGCACCAGGCGCAGGTAGGCGATCGGGCGCATCCCGAGCACCCGCTGGAACGCGGACTGCAGGCCCCGGACGGTCAGGCCCGACGCCGCCGCCATCTCGGCGGGGCCGATCGGCTCGCTGCAGTGGGCGTGCACGTACTCGACGGCCGTGCGGATCCGTGCGTTCCGGGGGGCGAGGAGCTCGGGCGGGACCGGAGCGGACTCCGGAGGGTAGAGGTCGAGCAGCGCGGAGGCCGTGGCGCGGGTGAGCTCGTCCCAGAGCAGCGGCTCGACGCGCTCGCTGCGCAGCGCGCGGGCGGAGTCGGCGACGGCCGTGCGCCAGCGGCGGATCGCCGCGGCGTCGGGGCGGTGCTCGGAGTCGAAGACGAGGGACCCGACGAGGCCGCGCTCGGCGGCGACCCGGTCGACCACTCCCCGGTCGAGGTGCACCAGGCGCTGGTCGAAGTCGACGTAGTCGAAGGCGAACGGCCGGCCGACGGGGAAGAGGACGGGACGGTTCTCCTCCATCGCGATCGAGGCGCGGCCGACGTCGATCCGGCCGGAGCCGCCCACGATCCACTGCACGACGACGTCGTCCGAGTCGCCCACGCCGCCCGCGAGGCGCCCGGACATCCGCGAGGTGCGGAGGGTCATCCCGCCGTCGCCGATGGCGGCGTAGCGGTAGCTGAAGTCGGCCGCGGTGGTGGCGGCGCGCCACTCGTCGCCGTTGTAGAGCCGCGCGAGGCTGTGCCGCGCCTCGTCCGGATCCTCGCCGCGGGCCTCCAGCCGGACGCGAGGGTGGTGATCGTCCACAGGTCGTTCCGGTGCCTCAGCGCGTGAGGCGCTCGATGAGCTCGCGGTAGCGCGCGGCCGTGCGCTCGACGATCTCGGACGGGAGGGTCGGCGGGAGGCCCTGGCCGTCCCAGTTGTCGGAGAGCCAGTCGCGCACGATCTGCTTGTCGAACGAGCGGCCGCGGATGCCGGCGTCGTAGTCGTCGGCGTCCCAGTAGCGGGAGGAGTCGCTCGTGAGGACCTCATCGCCGAGGGTGACGACTCCGGTCCCGCGGTCGACCCCGAACTCGAACTTCGTATCGGCCAGCAGCACGCCGCGGGCCAGGGCGATGGTGGACGCCTCGCGGAAGACCGCGAGCGAGAGGGTGCGCAGCGCCTCCGCGGCCTCCTCCCCGACGATCTCGACCGTGCGCTCGAAGGTGATGTTCTCGTCGTGCTCGCCCTGCGGGGCCTTCCACGCGGGGGTGTAGATCGGCTCGGGGAGCGCGTCGCCGTCCTGGAGGCCCTCGGGGAGCGGGACGCCGCAGACGGAGCCCGTCTCCCGGTACTCCTTCCAGCCGCTGCCGGAGAGGTAGCCGCGCACGACGCACTCGATCGGGAACATGTCGAGCGTCTTCACCAGCATCGACCGGCCGCGGACCGCCTCGGGGATCGCGCCCGGGATCAGATGGTTGGGGACGTCGGAGAGCTGCGCGAACCACCAGAGGGAGAGCGTGGTCAGCAGCTCGCCCTTGCCGGGGATCCCGGGCTCGAGGACGGCGTCGTACGCGCTGACCCGGTCGCTGGCGACGACGAGCATGCGGTCGGCGCCGAGCACGGGGTCGGCGTCGTCGGGGGTGTAGAGGTCGCGCACCTTGCCGGAGTAGGCGTGCTGCCAGCCGGGCAGCGGCGCCGTGGTGTCGAAGGACAGGGAGTCGTCGCGGGTCACCGCACCATTCTCCCCGATCCGGGGGGCTCCGCGGCTCCTGAAGACCTCCTGTGTCCTGGCGGATCGAGGCTGTCAAGCACGCGCGGCCGCCGATCCCGCGCGCCTAGCGTCGAGACATGACTTCGCAGAACGACCAGACTCCGCAGAACGACCAGTACACGTTCCAAGACCCGACCGCGATGTTCGCCGACATCGACACGGAGGCCCAGTACCAGGAGGGCTCCGGCCTCGACTCGAAGATGGACGACCCCGCCGACCGCGGCGAGTCGAGCTACCGCGGCTCCGGCCGCCTGACCGGGCGCAGGGCGCTCGTCACCGGAGGCGACTCGGGCATCGGCGCGGCCGTCGCCATCGCCTACGCCCGCGAGGGCGCCGACGTCGCGATCGTCTACCTCCCCGAGGAGGAGTCGGACGCGAAGAAGGTCGTCGCGCTGATCGAGGAGGCCGGACGCACCGCCGTCGCCATCCCCGGTGACATCACCGACCACGACTTCGCGGTGGGCGCCGTCGCGAAGGCCGTCGAGGGCCTGGGCGGACTCGACATCCTCGTCAACAACGCGGGCAAGCAGCAGCACGTCGAGGACTTCCTCGAGCTCTCGGACGAGCAGTTCGACGAGACCTTCAAGACCAACGTCTACGCGATGTTCTGGATGACGAAGGCGGCCGTGCCGCACCTCGCCCCGGGCTCCGCGATCATCAGCACCTCGTCGATCCAGGCCTACCAGCCGTCGCCGATGCTGGTCGACTACGCCAGCACGAAGGCCACGATCAACACGTTCTCGAAGGCGCTCGCGCAGCAGCTCGCGCCCAAGGGGATCCGCGTGAACGTCGTCGCCCCGGGCCCGATCTGGACGCCGCTGCAGACCGCGGGCGGCCAGCCGTCCGACAAGCTGCCCGAGGTCGGCTCGCAGACGCCGCTCGGACGCTGGGGCCAGCCGGCCGAGCTCGCTCCCGCCTACGTGTTCCTCGCCTCCCCGGAGTCGAGCTACGTCGTCGGCGAGACGCTGCACGTCAACGGCGGCATGCCCACGCCGTAACACTCGGCGCTCACGGCGGGCCCGGTCGCGGAGCGGAGGAACCTCTTCCGCGCCGTGGCGGGGCCCGCCGTTTTGGTTGTCGTAACAATCGACTGCTGTGCAGGTCCGTGCGCGAGAGTCGGTGCATGACCGATTCCCTGCCGATCCTCGACCTGTCCCGCCTCGACCGGGGGGAGGCGGAGGCCGCCGCCTTCCGCCGCGACCTCCGGGAGACCACGCACGACGTGGGCTTCTTCTACCTCATCGGCCACGGCGTGCCCCAGGACCTCCTCGACGACGTCGTCGCCGTCTCCCGCCGCTTCTTCGACCTGCCGGAGGAGGAGAAGCTCGCGATCGAGAACACCCTCAGCCCGCAGTTCCGCGGCTACACCCGCTTCGGCGCCGAGCTCACCAACGGCGACGTCGACTACCGCGAGCAGGTCGACATCGGCATCGACCGACCGGCCGTTCCCGCCGGGCCCGGCGTCGCCGACTACGAGCGCCTCGAGGGGCCGAACCTCTGGCCCGAGGCGCTGCCGGAGTTCCGCGAGGTCTTCGAGCGCTGGCACGCGGAGCTCGCCGCGGTCGCGATCCGGCTGCTGCGCACCTGGGCCGTCGCGCTCGACGCCCCGGAGGACGTGTTCGACGAGGCGTTCGCCGAGCGGCCGTTCTCGCTGGTGAAGGTCGTCCGCTACCCGGGCACCTCCGACCCGGAGCCCAAGCAGGGCGTGGGCGCGCACCGCGACGGCGGCGTGCTGACGCTGCTGCTGGTGGAGCCCGGCAAGGGCGGCCTGCAGGTCGAGCACGACGGCTCGTGGATCGAGGCGCCGGCCATGGAGGGCGCGTTCGTCGTCAACATCGGCGAGATGCTGGAGCTCGCCACCGGCGGCTACCTCAAGGCCACGCTGCACCGCGTCATCTCGCCGCTGATCGGGACGGACCGGATCTCGATCCCGTTCTTCTTCAATCCCGCGCTCTCGGCGACCATGCCCTCGCTCCCGCTGCCCGAGGAGCTCAAGTCCGGTCTCTCGGTCGATCCGACGAACGCGCCGATCCTCGAGACCTACGGCGAGAACGCGCTGCGCTACCGGCTCCGGGCCCACCCGAACGTGGCGGCCGTCCACCACGCGGACCTCCTCGCTCCCACCGTCTGACCCGGGAACGACGAAGGGCCCCCTTCCGCGCGAGCGCAGGAGGGGGCCCTTCGTCGTCAGTGCCTCAGCAGCGCGCGGCGGCCACGGGGACCGTCGCGGTGAACGCGGGCTGGCCGGTCGCCGATCCGGTCACCGTCACCGTGCCGGCCGGCATCGAGGCCAGGCGGGTGGTGAAGGCGGCGGAGGCGGACGATCCGGGTGCGATCGCGGTGAACGACTTCGAGCCGTAGGCCGAGGTGATCGTGACGTCCGCGGCAGCGGTGTCGGTGTTCTTCACGGTCACCGTGAGCACGACCTTGCCGGCGACGCAGCGCGTCGTGGCGGCGGGGGCGAGCTCGAGGGTGTCCAGCGGGACGGCGGCCGAGACCGACGTGCGCACCAGCTTGTCCGCGTACCCGGTGTAGGAGGCCGTGACACCGGTCACGCCCGCCGGGACCGAGACGCTCGCGGAGCCGCCGGAGAGCGGGACGGTCGAGGTCCACGAGCCGCCGGTGAAGGTGACCGAGCCGACGACGTCGCCCTTGTCGGCCGCTACGACCGTCGCCGTGACGGTGCGGCCGTCGGCGGTGAGGGTCGTGGTGGAGTCGACGGCGGTGACGCCGGTCCAGTTCTTCATGGCGGTGAGGACCGTCTGCGGGACGCTCACGAACGCGCCGTGCCGCGGGCTGGTCGGGAGGCCGGCGCGGCTCTTGGGCGAGACGTTCCAGTCGGCCGACTGCGAGAGGCGGTTCGTCTGCGAGCTGCCGGCGATCGCCGCTCCGGAGGTGAGGAAGGCCTTGTAGCCGCCGTCGCCGTAGTTGTCGACGAGGAAGGCGTAGCCGTCGCCCGTGCCGGTGGTGTCGTTCGGGTCGCCCGCGTTCAGCTTGATGATCTCGGGTCCCTCGCCGGCCTGGCCGGTCTCGAGCGAGGTCATCCGGGTGTCGGTGAGCTGCCAGGTGGTGTTCGGGTCGGCGCTCCAGTTCGAGGAGGTCGTCCCGGCGGTCAGGACCTTCGACTTCTCGAGGAAGATGTCCTTCCCGGCCTCCAGGATGCCGGCGGCGCCGCCCTCCTCGTTCTTGGTGAAGCGGTAGTAGTAGTCGCCGATCTTCGTGATCGTGGAGTCGATCCGCGCGTAGCCCGTGTCCTGCCAGGTGGCGGGGGGAGCGGTGAAGGTGCGGAAGTCGCGGGTGATCACCGAGAAGACACGGGAGTAGAGCTTGTCGTTGTTGGTCTTCGTCGCGTCGGAGTAGAGGCGCGAGGAGAAGAACACGACGTAGGACTGCAGCGCGTCGTCCCAGTACGCCTCGGGCGCCCAGGTCATGCCGGCGGCCGGCTGGTTGACCGTGATGCCGGTGTCGGCGCCGTTGGTGCGGGTCCACTGCACCAGGTCGGTCGACTCCCAGACCTCGATCTTCAGGCTGCCCGTGGACTGGGCGTCGCCCCAGTTCGTGCCGCAGGAGATGCAGAGATCGGTGGCGACCATGTAGTACTTGTCGCCGTTGTGCGAGCGGAGGATGAACGGGTCGCGCAGGCCCTTCGTGTCGGTCGTCGAGGTGATGACCGCCTTGCCGCCGTTGACCGGCGAGAAGGTGAAGAAGTCGTTGCCCGAGGTCGCGGCCTGGTAGATCTTCTCGTCGCCGTCCGACTTGAAGTACGCCGAGGCGTAGCCCGCGTCGGGAGCGGTGCGGCCGAGCTCGGCGACGGTCAGGGTGAAGGCGCGCGTCTCGGTGACTCCGTTGAGCGTCGCCTTCGCGGTGAGGGTGACGGTCCTGTCGCCGGAGCCGTAGGCCGGCCGGGTGACGACGCCGCCGCCGCGGTACGGGTCGGCCGCGCCGACCGCCGGAGCGGCGTAGGACGTGTTCGTCGGGGTGACGAGCGCCGGGTCGGACGAGGTCCAGGTGATGTCGGTGCCGTTCTTGGCGCCCTTCACCGCGAGGGGGAGGTTCTCGGTCGTGCGCGTGGCGAGCTTCAGCGCGTCGAGGTCGTCGTTGATGCTCGGGGCGAGCACGACGACGTCGAAGGCGATCGTCGCGCCCTGAGCGGTGGTCGCCGTCAGAGTCACCGGGGTGTTCTGCGCGATCGTGCGCGAGACGACGCCGGTGGTCGAGACGACCGCGCTGTTCGAGGAGGTCCAGGTGAGCGGGACGCCGCTGCTGGAGGCGGGCAGCGTCAGGTTCGAGGAGACCTGGGTCAGCGACGGGTTGCCGGCCAGCAGGACGGGCTGGATGTCCGAGCGCAGCAGGGCGGAGGTCGCGGACGCCTTCGCGTCGGCGGTCGGCATGCTCGAGGCGACCTGCTCGGCGGTGAGGGAGGTGTCCCAGAACTTCACGTCGGTGACGTCGGCGGTCACCAGGGCGTCTCCGGTGTAGAGCGAGCGCCCGAGGTAGCCGAGCGTGGATCCGGTCGGGACGATGCTCGCCATCGACTTCGCCGTGTTCGCCGTCGAGATCTGCGTGCCGTCGCGGTAGAGCGTGAGGACGGTGTTCGAGCCGGTGCCGGTGCCGACGAGCGTGAGCGTCGTGAATCCGGGGTTGAGCGTGCCGCCGAACGGCATGCGGGTCTCGCCGTTGCTGGTGGGCTCCTTGACGCGGATGCCCGCGAGGACCTGTCCGCTGGGCGAGCCGTCGGGGTTGCGCGGGTTCACGAAGACGTGGTTGCCGAGCTGCGTGGTGTTCCACGGGCCGACGCCGTCGCCGATGACCCAGCCGAACTGGTTGGCGGTGGTCTGCGTCTTCACCGTGTACTCGACGGCGAAGGCGTTGTCGGCTCCGGTGACCAGGCCCTGGGGGAGGCTCGCGTAGCCGTCGTTCTTGAACCGGGCGACCTGGTCGCCGCCGGCGTTCGCGAAGGACGCGTCGGTGAGGCCGGTCAGGGTGGCGTTGCGTCCGTTGCCCGAGATGTCGAGCAGGGCCGAGCCGGCGTGCGACATGTCGTAGTGCGCGGTGGGCGCCGGGACGTCGACGGCCTGCGCCGAGACGGGGACGAGAGCGCCGGTGAGGGCGACGCTCGTGCAGGCGAGAGCGGAGAGGAAGAGGGATCGCACGCGGCGCCGAGGCGCGGCGGCAGGGGGCTCCGGGGAGCGTCGTCTCATCGTCGAGACCTTTCCTTCGGGGGAGGGATGCGTCGAGCCGAGGGGACCGACGCGTGTGTTCACGTTAACATGTGAGCCGCCTCAGAGCCATGGCGGAATTGCTCCGGCGTCGGGAGCGAACCATGCGACAGGGGCGCGCCTCGGCGCAAGACCTGCACCCGCGAGCGCCCGGGGCGTAGCGTGAGCGCACCGCATCCTGGCCCCCGGTGACGGAACCATGCCCATCCGCCTGCCCTGCGAGGACTTGACCATGACGACGCTCTTCCACACCGGTGGCTCCCTCTCCCTCGACGACGCGACCGCCGACGCCGTCGTCCGCTACTCGCTCGCGCTCGCGCAGCAGCATCGGATGAGCACGGTCAGCGTCGCCGACGACTCGGCCCCCTCCTCCGTCGTGACGCTCACCGTCGGGCTCGGCGTCCCCCTGGTGGTCGCGGGCAGCGGCAGCGCAGCGGCGGAGTCGAGCGACGAGATCCTCGAGCGCCTCGACGCGCTCGACGGCGCCGGCGGTCCGGTGCCCGCCTCGGACGTCGACCCCCGCGCGACGTGGGAGCTCGAGAACGAGTACTGAGCTCCGAGCCGCGGCGCCGCCGGCGCGGATCCGCCTCGCTCCTGCTCCGCTGGCGCGGAGCGTCAGCGCCGGTAGTCGCGGATGATCTCCTGGGCGAGCGTCGTGATCGGGGTCGACGTCGCTCGCGCGCGGACCCGCAGCACCTCGAAGGCCTGCTCGACCGTGGTGCGGTGGGCGTAGGCGAGGATCCCCTTCGCCTGCTCGATCAGCACCCGGCTGTCGAGGGCGTGCTGCAGCTGCTCCTGGGTGACCGTGCTCTGCTGGAGCGCGCGCTGGTGCAGGATCCCGATCGTCGCGACGTCGGCGAACGCCTGCACGACCGCGATGTCGTCAGGATCGAGCCGCCCCGGCCGGGCCTGGAAGAGGTTGAGGGAGCCGATCGTCGTCCCCGCCGACCGCATCGGCACGCAGTGCGCCGAGAGCACGTCGAGCTCGACCGCCAGCGTCCGGAACTCCGCCCACTCCTCGCCCACGGCGCGGGCGTCCTCGACGATCACCGGCCGCCCGGTCTCGAAGCACTGGATGCACGGGCCCGACCCGCTGTCGAGCTGAAGCAGCTCGATCAGCCGGGTGTCCTCGTCCGTGGAGGCGAGCACCTCGAGGGAGCCGGTGGAGTCGGCGAGGACGAGCCCCGCCGAGACGGCGTCGAAGAGGGTCGCGCTGCTCTCCACGAGGGTCTGGGTGAAGTCGACGACGTCGTAGTCGTCGACCAGTGTGTCGGAGAGGGCGACGAACGTCTGGATGACGCTGCGCTCGCGGGAGTTCGTCACCATGTGTCGTCCTGGGCGGTGAGAGGGCGGTCGGGGAACCCGTCGTGCCGGGCCACGATGCCGGAGGCGACATCGACGACGGAGCGCTGCTGGGCGAAGGCGTGGGCGCGCAGCAGCAGCTGCGCCTCCTCGGCCGTGCTGCCGTAGCGCGCGATGATCATGCCGGTCGCCTGGTGCACCACGCGTCGCGAGCGCGGATTCGTGCTCTCCTCGACCTCGTTGTCGCGCAGCACCGCGGCCAGCACCAGCAGCGCCGTCGCGGTGGTCGAGGCGCTGATCCGGCCGAGGAGGGAGTCGCTGAGCGACGTGGGGCGGCGGGAGTAGAGGTCGACCGCGCCGATCGAGAGCCCCGCGATCGAGAGCGGGAAGGCGAAGACCGCGCGCACCGCCGTGGGGCCGATCGCCTCGGTGAAGAGCGGCCAGCGCTCCTCCGCGCCGGTGTCCGGCACCGAGACGGGGCCGGCAGCGCGGATCGCCTCCCAGCACGGGCCCTCGCCGAGGTCGATCTGGATCTCGTCCAGCCGGCTCGCGGTGCTGTCGCTCGCGGCGACGGTCTCGCCGCCGAAGGGGCTGCCGAGCGTGGAGATCGCGACGCCGTCGATCGGATACCCGCGCAGATACGGGTCGCAGAGAGCGTCGGAGTCGGTCACCGCGCCCATTTCAGCCGTCGGCTCCGCTCGGAGCGACGCTCCGCCGGACCGGCGGGGACCACGACGCGGTGACGCGCGGGAGTCCGCCTGGCTGCGCTGCCCGGGCGCAAAAGCCGACGGCCCGTGAAGCGGCTCGTCGGGCGCGGACGGTGCGCGGTGCGGGGCGACGGGAGCCGGAGGACGGCGGCCTGCACGGCGACGGAGCGGCTCAGGCCGGGGTCGATCGAGCCGGGACGCTCGAGGGCGGCGATGAGGTCGTCGAGGACGGCGAAGGCGGGATCTGTCATCACGGCTCCTGGCCGGGTGTCCGCGGCCGTTGTTCTGCGCGCCGGGGCGCGGGCGGTGTCGATCGGGTGTCGCCGTGCGGGGTCCGCGCACGACGTCGACGAGGTCCTGCCCGACGGTACGGGGCGCGGATCGACCGGACGACGTGGTTGACCTCCCCGAGGTCCGCCGCTACTCGTACTCTGCGTTGAGCTCGTCGAAGTCGTTCGTGATGATCGACAGCGGGGTGTACGGCGTGATGAGGAGGAGCGCCGGGTTCGCGCGACCCTCGCCGTAGTTGACGGTCAGCCACTGCGGGGTCGGGGAGGCCAGGGCGGCCTCGACCGCGGCGCGGAACTCGTCGAGGCTCCTGTTGTTGACGGTGTAGGCGGTGCCGTTGTAGATCAGGTCGATGCGCTTCACAGCTGGTCGCCCTTCGCCGGGGGACGCACCGGTTCGGCGGGTTCCGAGATCACGTACAGCCCGCCTGCGGAGTTCGCGAGGTCGGTGAGCGCGGAGATCCAGGCGGGGTTGATGCGGGGCATCCGGCCGCCGAAGTACTTGTAGCGGAGCGAGTGGGAGGGGTGGATCCAGATCGCGCTGCGGCCGTCGCCCATGCTGTGGTCGTCGCGCCAGCTGAGCAGGAACGACTCGTTGCGGCGCAGCTTCGCGGTGATGACGATCTGCAGGTGCGCGAGCACGCGGTCCTCGAAGTCGATCTCGACGGTCCCGTCGTAGTGCAGCTTCCCCATCGGCGTCTCCAGCCCCTGATCTCCGGCCGGCAGACGCCCGCCGTTGCCTCCACCCTTCCGCAGACCGGACGGATCCGACAACCCGGTCTGCCATTCTCTGCTCGATCTGTCCAGGTCTTCCGTCAGCGGCGGTCCTCTGTCAACCTCCTCCCTCCACGCAGCCGGCGCTGCCGAGCATGGGCGGCATGAAGCACATCCTCTTCGCCGACAAGACGATCCTGGTGGGGGACGAGGCGGCCGACGCACTCGTCGAGTACGCCGTCGCCCTCGCCTCGAAGGGCGCGGCCGACACCGTCGAGTACACGGGGATCGGCGCGGACGGCGGGACGGTCGACGCCACTTTCCTCGTGAACGCCGCGGCCGCCCTCATCGTCGAGACCACGCCGAGCGACCTGCCCGAGCCGGACAACGCGGCGGAGGTGGCACGGCTGCGCGAGCGGATCGACGCGCTCACCGGCGAGCATCCCGTGCAGCCCGGCGACGGCGAGCTGACCAGTGGTGCCGACTACGAGGACTCCTACGAGCAGTGAGTGGTTCCCCGTGGTGCGGACCCGGATGCGACCGGCGTCCGCTACCACTGCGAGGCTCCGCAGTGAACCCCCTGATCGGCTGAGGGGAGGCGGACGTACCGTGGCCCTGCGGGTCGCCGACGACACGATCACCGGTCGACCGCTACGGGCACGGCCGCGGGTCGGCCGGGGAGGACGGGCACGATGACCGGAGACCATCCCTTCTGGGTGCGCCTCGCGCGCAAGGAGCCGCAGTGCGCCATCGTGCGCGGCCGGGTCTTCGAGATCGGCGCCCCCGACGAGCGGGACGGCGCCTTCCTCCTCACGGTCTGGGAGAAGGGGCGGCCCGTCGGGCACGTCCTGAACGTGGATCCGCCCGCCTACAAGCCGTGCGGACCCGGGCACCCGGTCGAGCCGCAGCGGGTCGACGGGGTCGAGGAGCTGCTCGAGCTCCTGGTGCCCCAGCGCACCCGGCTCGCGGCGCACGGCTGACGCCATTCCCGTCCACGTGGGCCGCCCGGGTCCTGTGCACCGGGAGCGGGGCGAGCGCTGAGCACCCGCCGGCGGACGCCCGGGACGGGGGAGTCGTGCGGCCGGGCGGCGGCTGGCATCCTGACCTCGGTGCGACGAGCGCGCCCGCGAGGGGGAGCCCGATGAGCACCACCGAGGACGTCGACGACGGGACCGCTGAGTTCGGGTACCGCCCCTCCCTCACCCGCGGGATCGGCCGCTTCGGCAGCTTCGCCGCGGGCGTGAGCTACATCTCGATCCTGACCGGCACGTTCCAGCTCTTCTCCTTCGGCTTCGCTCTCGGCGGTCCCGCCTACTGGTGGTCCTGGCCGATCGTGTTCGCCGGGCAGCTCATGGTGGCCCTGTGCTTCGCCGAGCTCGCCGCCCGCTACCCGGTCGCCGGCTCCGTCTACAACTGGAGCAAGCGCGTGGCCGGGCCGACGGTGAGCTGGCTGGCGGGCTGGCTGATGGCCACCGCGTCCGTGGTCACGCTCGCGGCCGTCGTGCTGGCGTACCAGGCGACGCTCCCGCAGATCTGGAGCGGGTTCCAGCTCGGCGGCTCCGCGGGGGTGAGCGCGGTGGTCTGGGGAGCGCTGTTGATCGCGTTCACCACCGCGGTCAACGCGCGCGGCGTGCGCCTGATGGCCCGGATCAACAGCGTCGGCGTGCTGATCGAGCTCGTCGCGGCGGTGCTGCTGGTGGCGGTGCTCGCGGTGAACGTGGTGCATCCGCCGACCGTGCTCCTCGACACCAGCGGCTACGGCGGGAGCACGCCGGGCGGGTACGCCGGCGCGTTCCTCATCGCCGCGATCGCGTCGGCGTACGTCATGTACGGGTTCGACACCGCGGGCTCGCTCGGCGAGGAGACGGTCGACCCGCGCCGGACCGCGCCGACGGCGATCCTGCGGGCGGTGACCGCCTCCTTCGTCCTCGGCGGCCTCATCCTGCTCCTGGGCATCCTCTCGGCGCCCGACCTCGCCGACCCGGCGCTCGGGCAGGCGTCGGGCGGGCTGCAGCGGATCGTACTGCAGGTGCTCGGGGGCCCCCTCGGAACGGTCCTCCTGCTCTGCGTGGTCGTCGCGATCACGGTGTGCGCGCTGGCGGTCCACACCGCGGCCATCCGACTGATCTTCGCGATGGCCCGCGACAACGCCCTGCCCGGCAGCCGCGTGCTCGCCCGCGTCGACCCGCGGCGCGCGACACCGGTGGCGCCGGCGCTGGTCGTGGGGGTGCTCGCGGTGCTGATCCTGGTCGTGAACATCGGGACGCCGGCGATCTTCACGGCCGTGACGAGCGTGGCGGTCATCCTGATCTACCTCGCCTACCTGCTGGTGACGGTGCCGCTGCTGGTCGCCCGGCTCCGCGGCCGGTGGCCCGCAGCCGCGCCCGGGCGCTTCTCGCTCGGCCGCGCGGGCCTGCCGGTGAACGTCGTCGCGGTGCTCTGGGGCGCGGCGATGACGGTCGACCTCGCGTGGCCGCGCGTCGAGGTCTACGGGGAGGAGCTGCGCTGGAGCGCGGTCGTCGTGATCGCCGCGGTCGTCGGGATCGGCCTGGCCTGGTTCCTCCTCCGCGGCCGGCACCGCCTCGGCACCCTGCCCGCGCACGCGCTCCCCTCGCCGCCGCCGCGGGGCTGAGTCGCACGAGAAGGCCCGTTCTCGAGGGGGCAGGACGATCCTTTCCGGGCGACTCGGCGGCGGCACCGGGAGGAGGATGGGGGAGCGGGTGCTCGGCCGAGCGCCGCGGGAAGGAGCGCGCGTGCGGAACCGCCTGGCGACTCCGTCCCTGCTCGCGCACGCCGTGCTCATCCAGGCCGTCGCGTTCCTGCTCCGGCCGGCCGCCGTCTACCAGGCGATCCGGCTCGACGTGCCGGCCTGGGCGCTCGGGGCGCTCGGCGCCTCGTTCGCGCTGGTGCCGCTGCTGATCGCGCTGCCGGTGGGCGGGCTGGTCGACCGGGTCGGCGCCCGGGCCGTGATGGCCGTCGGCTCGCTCGTCGCGGTGGGAGCGGCCGCGGTGCTGCTCCTGGCGGGCGGGAGCGTCGCGGGGCTGCTCCTCGGCATCGCCCTGCTCGGCGCGGGGCACCTGGGCTGCGTGGTCGGGCAGCAGACCGTCGTCGCGGGCGGCACCGGAGGGACGCGGCTCGACAGCCGCTTCGGCTACTACACGTTCGCCGCGTCGCTCGGGCAGGCGATCGGGCCCGCATTCATCCCGGTGCTCGCGGGCGGCTCGGTGCGGCCCGACCCGGCGCCGCTGTTCCTCGTGGGCGGGATCCTCGCGGTGCTGCTGCTCGTCTCGACGGCGGGGATCCGCAGCCCGTCCCCGCGCGGACCCGCGGCGGAAGGGGCGGCGGCTCCGGGCTCGACGCTCGGTCTCCTCCGGGTGCCGGGCCTCGCGCGCGCCCTGCTGACCAGCGCGACCGTCGTCGCCGCCGTCGACCTGACCGTCGTCTACCTCCCCGCCCTCGGCGCCGAGCGCGGGCTCCCGGCCGGCGTCGTCGGAGCCCTGCTCACCGTGCGCGCGCTCGCGTCGATGGCCTCGCGGCTCCTCCTCGGCGCGGCCACCGCCCGGCTCGGGCGCACCCGGGTGATGGTGGGCGGCATCCTGATCTCGGCGCTCTGCCTGGTGCTGATCGCCCTGCCCGCGCCGACCGTGCTCCTCTTCGTCGCGGTCGCCGCCCTCGGCCTGGGCCTCGGGATCGGCCAGCCCATCACGATGTCGTGGCTGATCGAGCGGACCCCCGCCGACCGCCACGGCCGCGCCCTCGCGCTGCGCCTGGCCGGGAACCGCCTCGGGCTGATCGCCCTGCCCAGCCTCCTCGGCGTCCTCGCGGCAGCGGCCGGAGCGGGCGGTGTCCTCATCGGCACCGGTGCCGCGGTCGGCGCGACCCTCCTCCTGCTGCGCGGGGTGCGCCTGGACTGAGGTACCCGGGGCCGCAGCGGATCGGCGGCGCGAGCGGCGATGCCGGGCCTCGCAGTCGGAAGACCGGAGGGTCAGCTGCCCGGCTCCTCCACGCGGACGTCCTCGGCGGCCTTGTCGGCGCGCCAGCCGCGCCAGACCGGCTGGCGGAGGGTGCCGGAGGCGGTGCGCTCGCGGTAGCGGACCTCGCCGACCAGGACGGGCGACACCCAGTGCACGCCGCGCGACTCGAGCGGAGGGACGGAGACGGCGGGCTCCTCGGTGGCGTGCTCGGCCAGGCGGTCGACCAGTCCGCGGCGCTCGCGGTCGCTGAAGCCGGTGCCCACACGGCCCGAGTACGCGAGCCCGTCCTCGCCGGGGATCGCGGTCAGCAGCGCCCCGACCGACCCCTGGAGGCCGCCCTCGCCCTCGCGCCAGCCCACGATCACGACCTCCTGCAGCCGGTGGTGGGTGAGCTTGATCCAGTCGCGCGAGCGGCTGCCCTCCTGGTAGCGCGAGTCGCGGCGCTTGGCGACCACGCCCTCGAGGCCGAGGGTGCGGCTGGTGGCCATCGCCTCCTCCAGGTCGCCGTCGAACACGGACGGGACGTGCACGCGCTCGTTCTCGTCGACGAGCTCGACCAGTGCCGAGCGACGGGTGTCGTAGTCGCTCCCGGTCAGGTCCTCTCCTGCGCGCTCGAGCAGGTCGAAGACCATCAGGTGCACCGGAGTGGACCGGGCGGCCGCCTCGATCTCGCGCGGCTTCGTCAGCCCGCCGCGGGTCTGCAGGGCGCCGAAGTCGGGGCGCCCGCGAGCGTCGAGGGCGACGATCTCGCCGTCGAGCACGGCGTCGGCGGCGGCCTCGGCGAGCGGGGCGAGCAGGTCGGGGAACGCCGCGGTCAGGTCGTTGCCGTTGCGGCTCGTGAGGGTCGCGGTGCCGCCCTGCACCCGCACGAGAGCGCGGTAGCCGTCCCACTTCATCTCGATCGCGGCCCCGGGGTCCACGTCGCCGCGGCGTCCGGCCGTGGCGAGCATGGGGCGGTGGCGGCGCGGAGCGGAGTCCTCGGCCGGGCGGTCTGCGGAGGGTGCGGGGCGGGGAGCGGGCGACGCGGCGGACGCGGCCGCCCGGCCCCGTCGCTGCGTCCCGTGCTCGTGAGCGGGACCCGGCGCCATCAGGTGCAGGAGCCAGTTCTTCTCGGCGTCCTCCCTCGAGCCCGTGTGCAGCAGGGCGTAGCGACGGGGCTCGCCGCCGAGCCCGCCGTCGGGGCGGCCGGTCAGCACCGCGATCACCTCCTTCCCCTCGCGCCACTTCTCGAGCGCGTAGGTGCCCTCGTCCCAGATGCGCACCTCGCCGCCGCCGTACTCGCCGGCCGGGATCGTCCCCTCGAAGGTCGCGTACTCGAGGGGGTGGTCCTCGGTCTGCACCGCGAGCCGGTTGGGGTCGCCCTCCAGCGGCGGGCCCTTCGGCACCGCCCAGCTGACCAGGACGCCGTCGTGCTCGAGCCGGAAGTCGTAGTGCAGGCGCCGCGCGTGGTGCTCCTGGATGACGAAGGAGTCGCCCGAGGAGGAGCCCGCGGACCCCGCCTCGGGCACCGGCTCCGGCGTCCTCGACGCGTCGCGCATGCTGCGGTAGGTCGCCAGGCGGTCGGAGGAGGCGTCCGTCGCGGCGAAGCCCGCCATCCGCTCCGGGGTCGGCTCGAGCCCGGCACCCCGGGCGGCGAGCAGCGGGCGGAGGAGGTCGCCGTCGCTCCGCAGCCGCTCCACCACCTCGTCGGGCGACAGGTGGCGCAGGTTGTCGGCACCCAGCTCCTCCCACGTGCGGGGCGCGGCGGCCGCCGGCCTGAGGCGCCCGCGGAGGGAGTAGGGGGCGATGGTCGTCTTCGCCGCGCTGTTCTGGCTCCAGTCGACGAGGACCTTGCCCTCGCGCAGGGTCTTCTTCATGTCCGAGACGACGAGGTCGCGGTGGTCCGACTCGAGCGCGCGCGCCAGCTCGTGCGCGACCGCCGAGATCTGGTCGCTGGAGGCGGAGGCGTCCAGCGGGCAGTAGAGGTGGATCCCCTTGCTCCCGCTGGTCACCGGCAGCGGAGCCAGCCCCATCCCCTCCAGCAGGTCGCGGGCGAGGAACGCGACCTCGGCGCACTCGGCGAGTCCGGCACCCTCGCCCGGGTCGAGGTCGAGCACGAGGCGGTCGGGCGGACGGCGCTCGCCGTCGGAGCCCACCCGCCACTGGGGGACGTGCAGCTCGAGCGCCGCCTGCTGCGCCAGCCAGGTGAGCCCGGCGACGTCGTCGACCAGCGGGTACTCGACGTCGCGCGACGAGTGCGCGAGCCGGGTCCGGCTCAGCCAGTAGGGGGCGGAGGAGGGGAGGTTCTTCTCGAAGAAGACCTCGCCCGGATGCTCGGCGGTGCCCACTCCGTCGACCCAGCGCTTCCGGGTGACCGGGCGGCGCGCGAGATGGGGCAGCATCGCGGAGGCGACGGAGGCGTAGTAGGAGAGCACGTCGGCCTTGGTGAAGCCCGTCTCCGGGTAGACGACCTTGTCGAGGTTCGTCAGCCGCAGCCTCCGCCCGCCGACCGAGACGATCTGCTGCGAGGCGGCCATCCCCCCATGGTGGAGGCAGGCGCGCGCCGAGGGAACCCCGGACCATCGCGGGAACCCGCAGCAGCGGGCTCCCTCGACGACTCGGGGTTCCCTCGGCGGCGGGGAGTAGCGTCGACGCACCACGTCCGAAGGAGCCCTCCGTGCCCGACACGATCGCCGACATCCCCCTCACCACGATCGACGGCGCCACGTCGACCCTCGCCGACTACCCGCCGGTGCGGCTGATCGTCAACGTCGCCTCCCGCTGCGGCCTCGCCCCGCAGTACGAGAAGCTCGAGGCCCTGCAGAAGAGCTACGGGGAGCGCGGATTCACAGTCCTCGGCTTCCCGAGCAACCAGTTCCTCCAGGAGCTGAGCGACGAGGACAAGATCAAGGCGTACTGCTCGACGACCTGGGGGGTCACCTTCCCGATGTTCGAGAAGGTCCGCGTCAACGGCCGCTCGGCGCACCCGCTCTACGCGGAGCTCACCAAGGCGGAGGACGAGAACGGCAAGGCCGGCCGGGTGAAGTGGAACTTCGAGAAGTTCCTGATCACGGCCGACGGCACGGTCCACCGGTTCCGCCCGACGGTCGAGCCCGACGACCCGCGGATCGTCGACCTGATCGAGGCGTCGCTGCCCGTCTGACCCCGCTCAGCGGCGGGCGCGGGGCGGAGCACCCCGCCCGTCGCGGATCAGCGGTCGCGGAGCCCCAGGGCAGAGCGGGCGTCCGCGGGGTCGACGCCCTCGGGGCAGACGATGTCCGAGACGTCGAACGGCGTTGCGCGCGAGAACGGGATCATCTCGATCCCGTCGACGTGGCGCAGCAGCACGAGGCCGCCCTCGCCCTCGCGCAGGCTCCGGCGCACCTGGCGCAGGAAGATGCCGGCCATGTCGAGCTCGACGACGAAGGAGCGGCCGCTCACGTCGATCCGGCAGCCGATGACCGGCTGGGAGCCGACGGAGACGGAGTCCGGCACGCGGCGCGGCTCGATCGGCTGCTCCTTGCGGAGCGTCCGCACCGGGGTGAGGGTGGGCAGGCCGGTTGCTCGCGCGGTGTCCGTCATGGTCGTCTCCGTCCGTCGACGTCCGCCGATGGTTCCGGGGACGTCTTCTCGACGGTACTTCGCGTCCCCCGCAGAGGGGACGGGGTTGACGGCCGCGCGATCAGGGGGCAGCGGGGCCCAGGAGCAGCGGAGCTCAGGAGCCCTGGCGCTGCTCCTCGGGCTCCGGCAGGACCGAGAGCTCGCCGTGCATGCTGGCGACGCTGAGCATCTGCTCGATCCACGCGCGGTTGAGCTTGGGCTGGTGCGCCTCGGTGAAGCGGAAGTGCAGCGGCACCGACGGGTGCAGCCAGACGGAGCTCCGGCCGTGTCCGGTGGAGGCGTCCTCCATCCACGAGAGCGAGAAGGCTTCGTTGCGGCGCAGCTTCGAGAGGACGGCGACCTTCAGGTGCGCGAGGACGCGCTCCTCGAATTCGATCTCGAGGTTCTGCGGTCCGTAGATGAGCGTGGCCACGGGCCCCCTTCGTTCATCGGGCCGGCCCTGGCGGACGGCTCCTCGGGGGACGGTATCCGCTCGGACCCCGGTGCGGGGAATCGGGCGGGAGACACGCCGGACCCCCATTGACAGTCCCGCGGGCGGGACGTAGCACTGCCGGGCGTGCTGGGCGCCACGTTAGCCGACGCATGTAGCGAGAGTCGATGCTCCGTCGCGGATCTCCCGTCGGCCGGGGCCGGCCCGGGAGCGAGCGCGGGCACCTCCGGCTGCCGGCCGCGCCGCTCAGGATCCCGTCACGGCCAGGCCGGCGCGTCCCACCCCTCCTGCGGAGTCGCGCAGGTGCCGCGGAAGACGTACTGCGACGGAAGCTTCCGCTGGTGCGAGGACCAGTCGATCGCCGGCCGCCGCTGCTCCGGAGGCAGGTAGCCGAGCCGGTACACCGCCATCAGCTCGAGCTCGTCGGGCACGGCGAGCAGCGACTCGATCCGCGCCCATGCTCCCGGCACCTCCATCGGGAACGACACGAACTGGATGCCCATCCCCAGCTCGACCGTGCTCAGCCAGACGTTCTCCATCGCGGCGCCCATGCTGAACACCGAGTAGAAGGAGGAGAGCTCGCCCGGCCGGTACTCGGAGCGGTCGAGCATCACCCCGAGCAGCAGCGGCGATCCCGCGACGAGCCGGCGGTTCTCCTCGCCGAGCGTCTGCGGGACGCGGAGGGAGTTCATCAGGAACTGCCCGCGCTTCGTGAAGACCTGCTTCGTGAAGGGGCGGAGCGGAGCCGGCAGCTTGTCGAACAGCATCCCGTCGCGCCGCCGCTCCATCTCCTCGCTGCTGAAGCGGAAGTAGGGCTTGTAGCGCTCGAAGAACGTGCCGTTCGACATCGCGGTGGTCATGCTCTCGCCGCTGATCGCGGCGATCCGGTCGATCGTCTCGCGCTCCTCGACGAGCACGAACCGCCACGGCTGGCTGTTGAGCTGCGAGGGCGCCCGGCCGGCCACCTCCATCAGGAGCCGCTGGTGCTCCTCGGAGACGGGGTCGGGCAGGAACGCGCCGTTGGTGGTCTTCCGGCGCCGGACGACATCGAGGAACTCCATGCCTCGATCCTGCCCCGATCGATCGCGCAGAGGGGGAGCGGCGGCGGCCCGGGGCGCGCGCGGTACCATCGAGGGTCCTGTGCAGGCTCGAGGGAAGCGGTGGAACGGTGAAGACGAGGGTCATCTTCTACCTCCTCGGAGGTGTGTTCGTGCTCGGCGCGGGCATCAACTCGGTCGTGGGCAGCGGCTTCTCGGTGCCGAACCTGCTGACGATGCTCTGCGGCGCGCTGATCCTCGCGATCGCGGGCTGGCAGGCGCTGCGCTCCTACCGCTCCGACCCCGACCGCGACGTCGAGCCCCCGCGCTAGAAGCCGGGGCGCGTCAGCGCAGGGCTGACCCGGCCCTCAGACGCTGGAGCACGCTTCGGCGCCGCTGCGGTCGCCGCGTCCGCCCGAGAGCGGCGAGCACGAACGGAGCCGCCGCCAGCGCGATCGCCGGGTGCCGGCGTCCGTGCGTCCCCGCGAAGGGGATCACCGCCAGCGGGACGGCGGCGGGAGCCAGCGCGGACGCGGCGCGGGTGTCCGACCGTCGCAGCGTCGCCCAGGCCAGAGCGGTGAGCGTCGACGTGCAGATGTAGAGCGCGTGATGGATCCAGTGCCAGCGGCCCGTGCGGAGAGCGCCGGTGGCGACGGCGGTGCCGAGGGCGCAGTTGGCGGAGTAGCTGACAGCGGCGGCGCGCAGCCAGAGCGGACCGGAAGCGCTCACCCTCCGCCGCGTCCTCACACCTCGCCCCGCGCGAGCAGCAGCCGGTAGGGCGCCGCGCGCTCGACCCGCCACCCCTCGGGCGCCACAGCCCGCAGCTCGGCGGCGGTGAAGCTGCGCCGCACCGACAGCGACCCGTCGTAGTGGAGGAACGAGCCGGCCGCGATCGGTCGCGTGGCCAGCAGGTAGGCCGTGTAGGCCAGCCGCGAGCGCTCGATGTCGTTGTGCAGTGCGCGCGGGGCCAGGCGCTCGCTGTCGGCGAGCAGGTCGGCGAGTGATTCCGGCGACAGGTGGTGCAGCACGTGGTTGGAGGTCACCAGGTCGAAGTGCTCGCCCTCGGCGACCAGGTCGGCGCTGCTCGCGCGGCGGAACTCGACTCCGGGCGGCGCGGGCGTCGACGTGGCGAAGGTGGAGGCGCGCTCGTCCGGATCGACGGCGGTGATCGCCAGGCGGAGGCCGTCCTCGCGGGCCCAGCCGGCGAGGGAGCGGGCGACGTCGCCGCCTCCGGAGCCGATGTCGAGCAGGCGGAACGGCTCGTCGGGCCGCAGCAGCGGACGCAGGCGCGAGCGGTAGAGGCCGCGCCACCCCGAGACCAGCCGGTTCACGGTGCCGAAGCGGGCGTAGGTGGCGTCGAGCAGGGTGCGGTCGCAGTCCGGGTCGTCCATCAGCTCCTGCTCGGAGACCTCGCGGTGGCGCAGGTCCGGCGCGAGAGGGGCTCGCGGAGTCACTCCCCGCCCCGCTTGGTGAGCAGCGCGAGCTCGACGGTGAGGCCGGGCCCGAACGCCATCGCGCCGATCCGCTCGCCGTCGGCCGCCTCGCCGTGCAGCAGGCGCCGCAGGATGAAGAGGACGGTCGCGCTCGACATGTTGCCGTTGGTCCGCAGCACCTCGCGCGACGGGGCCAGCTGCTCGTCGCTGAGGGCGAGCGAGGCCTGCACCTTGTCGAGGATGCTGCGGCCGCCGGGGTGGATCGCCCAGCGCCGCACGTCGCTCCGCTCGACCTCGGCGCCGGCCAGCAGCGGGGCGACGGCCGCCTCGATGTTCGCTCCGATGATCGAGGGCACGTAGGTGCTCAGCCGCATCGAGAAGCCGTGGTCGCCGATCGTCCACGCCATCTCGGTCTCACCCTCGTCGGTGAGCGTCGTGGCGAGCGCGTCGAGCTCGAGCACCGGGGTGCCGGGCGCGGCCTCGCGGGCGGTGACGACGGCCGCCGCACCGCCGTCGGCGAAGACGGAGGTCGCGACGATCTGCTCCGGGTCGTTGGAGCTCGTGAGGTGGATGGTGCACAGCTCGACCGCGACGACGAGGACGACCGCCTCCGGGTCGGCCTCGCAGAACTGGCGGGCGGCGCGCAGACCGGGGAAGGCGCCGTAGCAGCCCATGAAGCCGAGGTGGAAGCGCTGCGTCGAGGGCGCGAGGCCGAGGCGGCGGACCAGCTGGTAGTCGGGCCCCGGAGCGTAGAAGCCGGTGCAGGAGACGGTCACCACGTGGGTGACGTCCTCGGCCGTCATCGACGCGGATGCGAGGGCGCGGCGGGCCGCCTCTGTGAAGAGCTCGGGAGCGCGCTCGGTGTAGACGGCGTTGCGCGCGGCGGTCCCCGGATCGAGCACCAGGCCGCTCCCCGCGTCGTAGAAGACGCTCGCGCCCTCCCGCTCGACCCGGTCGAGCTCGTCGACCACCGTGCTGCGGGTGTCGATGCCGGACGCGTCGAAGGCCGCGCCGATCAGGCGGGACCCGAGCCGGGTCATCGCGGGCTGGGACGCGAAGAGGTCGCGCACCTCGGACTGGCGCAGGACCGTGGTCGGCACCGCCGTCTCGATGCTGCGGATGTGCACACTCACCCGCAGGAACCTATCGCGGAATCCTGCGGGTGAGCGGTGCCCTGGAGCGTGATCAGAGGATCGGCTTCCCGCCGGTGACGGCGATCGTCGACCCGCTGATGTAGCTCGCCTCGTCGGAGGCGAGGAGGACGTAGGCGGGGGCCACCTCGGCCGGCTGCCCGGGGCGGCCCAGCGGGACCTGCTCGCCGAACTCGGCGACGGCCTCCTCCGGCATGGTCGAGGGGATGAGCGGCGTCCAGATCGGGCCGGGCGCGACGGAATTGGCGCGGATGCCCTTCTCGCCGAGCGCCTGCGCGAACGAGGCGGTGAGGCTGAGGATCGCCGACTTCGTGGCGGCGTAGGGGAGCAGCTGGTACGACGGCTGGTCGGACTGCACCGAGCTCGTCGCGATGATCGATGCGCCCTCCTTCAGGTGGGGCAGCGCCGACTTCACGAGGTGGAAGTAGGCGCTGATGTTCGTCGCGATCGTGCGGTCCCACTCCTCGTCCGGGATGTCGGTGACGCTCTCGCGGCTCATCTGGAAGGCGGCGTTGCTGACGAGCACCTCGAGGTGGCCGAAGCGCTCGACGGTCTCGGTGACGACGGCGCGGCAGTGCGCCGGGTCCTGCAGGTCGCCGGGGAGGAGCAGCGCCTCGCGGCCGGCCTCCCGGACCCACTTGGCGGTGTCCTCGGCGTCGTCGTGCTCGTCGAGGTACGAGATCGCCACGTCGGCGCCCTCGCGCGCGAACGCGATCGCGACGGCCTTGCCGATGCCGCTGTCGCCGCCCGTGATGAGGGCGACCTTGCCGCTGAGGCGGCCGGTGCCGCGGTAGGTGGTCTCGCCGTGGTCGGCCTTCGGCGTCAGCTCGGCCTCGGTGCCGGGCGGTGTCTGCTCGGGGGATTCCGGAGTCATGACTCTCCCTCTCGTGTCGTCGGTCGGTCCCTCCATGCAAGCGGGTGGGAGGGAGGGGGCGCAGGGGGTTGACGCCCGGACCGCTCCGTCGTGTCGTCAAGCCCGCGACACCGAGGGCTCCCTGGGTCTTGACTGAGCGTGTCGCCCTTCTTCGGGGCGCTCGGCCAGGAGGTTCGACATGAGCACGACAGACAGGGATCCGGCTGACGGCGGACTGCCGCGACGGGCAGAGGGCTCGGCGGCGGGCGGCACGGCGCGCATCGACTCCGCGGGGGATACGGGAGCGGCTGCGGCGACGGACCGCTCCGCGACTCCGGACCGTTCCGCCTCCTCGGACCGTTCCGCCTCGACGGACCGCTCCGACTCCGCGCACTCGGTCCCCGAGCACCGCGCGCCCGTCGACCCCGACTCCGCCGAGGCGAAGCAGGCCCGTGCGGCCGCGCGCAAGGACATCCACCAGCGCGAGCGCGACCGCTTCGGCGGCTTCAAGATCGGCTGCGCCTTCTTCGGCTGGCTCGCCGCCACCGGACTCGCCGTCCTCCTGACCGCCCTCGTCACCGCGATCGGGGCCGCCGTCATCGGCACCCAGGACGTCACCGGCGACCTCGCGGCCGACCCCGCCGCGTTCGGCTGGGCGGGCGCGATCGCCCTGCTGGTCATCCTCCTCGTCGCCTACTACTGCGGCGGCTACGTGGCAGGCCGCATGGCCCGCTTCAGCGGAGCGAAGCAGGGCGTCGGAGTGTGGGCCTGGGCGGTCGTCGTCGCGATCGTCGTGGGCATCGTCTCGGCGATCACCGGCGGCAGCCAGGCGCTCTCCGCGGTGAGCGGCTTCCCGACGATCCCCCTGGACGCCGGCGACGCCACGGCCGCGGCGGTCGTGACGGCGCTCGCCGCCCTGGTCGTCGCGCTGGTCGGCGCCGTGCTCGGCGGTCTCGCCGGCATGCGCTTCCACCGCCGCGTCGACCGCGAGGGCCTCTCCGGCCTCGCCGTCTGACGCTCCCGTCCCTCCTCCCTCCGCGAGACGCCGCTCCGGTACGCCACGCACGCCGTGCCGCGCACCGGAGTCGCAGCTCGCGGAGGGGAGGTAGGGTCCTTCGCGTGACGGGGGAGCGAGGGACGCGGCTGGCGGGCGAGCTGCGGGAGTGGGACGCGGGCGCGCTCGCGGACCTGCGGGACGAGTACCTGGCGTTCCTCGAGCAGCGCGGCGGGTCGGCGCTCGAGCGCGACGGCGGATCCGAGCACGTCACGGCGAGCTGCTTCGTGCTCTCGCCGAATCTGGCGCAGGTGCTGCTCTGCTTCCACCGCAAGGGCCGGTTCTGGGTGCAGCTCGGCGGTCATGTCGAGCCCGGCGACGACTCCACGGCCGACGCGGCCCTCCGCGAGGCGCGGGAGGAGAGCGGAGCGGCACGGCTGCAGCCGCTCGGCGTCCTGCCCCTCGACCTCGACCGGCACGCGCTCGGCGACGGCTTCGGCCGCTGCTCCCGACACTGGGACGTGGGCTACGGCGCGATCGCCGATCCGGACGCTCCCGTGACGGTCAGCGACGAGAGCGACGACGTGGCCTGGTGGCCGGTCGACGCGCTGCCCGCCGAGGTGCCGCCGGGGTTCGCCGAGCGGCTGGCCGGGGCGCTCGCCGCGGCGCGGCTGCTCCGCGGTGCGGGGTCGCTCGGCGGCTGACCGAGGCCCGCCTCCACCCACTCCGCGTCCCGGCAGCGCGCCTGCGACGAGTCCTCCCCGTGACTCCGGCGCCGTGCGGCACGATGGGGCGATGAGCAGCACCGCTGACCCCGTCGTCGTCCTCGCCGGTGCGAGCGGATTCCTCGGGACGGACCTCGCCCGCCGCTTCACCGCCGACGGCTGGACGGTGCGGAGGATCGGCCGCTCCGGGCCGGACGCGCGCTGGGGCGACACCGTCGGCATCACCCGCGTGCTCGACGGTGCGCGCCTCCTGGTGAACCTGGCCGGCAAGAGCGTCGACTGCCGGTACACCGCGGCGAACCGCGCCGAGATCCTCCGCTCGCGCGTGGCGACCACCGCGGAGCTGCACCGGGCGGTCGCGGCGGCCGCGACTCCTCCGCCGGTCTGGATGAACGCGAGCACGGCCACGATCTACCGGCACGAGGAGGAGCGGGCGAACACCGAGGACGAGGGCGTGCTCGGCGAGGGCTTCTCGGTCGATGTGGCGCGGGCGTGGGAGTCGGAGTTCTTCGCCGGGGAGACGCCCGGCGTGCGGCGCGTGGCGCTGCGGATGTCCATCGTGCTCGGAGACGGTCCGGCGACGGCGATCCTGCTGCGGCTGGCGCGGCTCGGCCTCGGCGGTCCGCAGTTCGACGGGCCGTGGCCCTCGACGCGCGCGCGCCGCGAGGCCGGCGTGCACCACGAGCACCGGCGCACCCGCGGCCGTCAGCACTTCAGCTGGATCCACGTGGAGGACGTCCACCGGTCGATCCGCTTCCTCGAGGAGTCGACCCTCGACGGGCCGGTGAACCTCGCGTCGCCGAATCCGAGCGACAACACCGAGCTCTCCCGGCTGCTCCGCGCCGCCGTCGGCCGCCGGATCGGCGTGCCGGCTCCGCGCTTCGTCCTCGAGCCCGCGACGCTCCTGCTCCGCACCGAATCCGAGCTCCTGCTCAAGTCCCGCTGGGTCGTGCCCGCCCGCCTCGAGGACGCCGGCTTCACCTTCGCGCACCCCCACCTCGCCGAGGCCCTCCGCACCCTGGCCTGACCCGCCCCCCGCGAGGCGACCGACCTCCGCCGCGAGCCCGTGTCGCGGAGGTCCGAGTCCGAGCGCGGGTCCACTCCACCCCCGGCCACCCTCGAGGCGTCGACCGGAACGCGTGCCGAGCGTGTCGGACGCGCCGATCGCTCCCCGAGACCCGGCCACTCTCCCAGCCGACTGCGCCACGCCGCGCGGGGAGCGGCGTGGCCGACATCACGCTGAGGTCGCGCTACTGCGCGACCTTCGCCGCGATGTCGCTCCGATACAGCCCGCCGTCGAGGTGGATCAGGTCGAGCGCGCGGTACGCCCGCTCCCGCGCCTCGGCGAAGTCGGCGCCGCGCGCGACGACGTTGAGCACGCGGCCGCCGGTGGCGACGAAGCTCCCGTCGACCAGCTGGGTCGCCGCGTGGGCGATGGTGACGCCGGGGACGTCCGCTGCCGCGTCGAGTCCGGTGATGGTCCGTCCGGTGACGGCGTTCTCGGGGTAGCCCTCGCTCGCGAGGACGACGGTGACGGCGACCTCGTCCGTGAACGCGGGCCACGGGACGGAGGCGAGCGCGCCGGTGGCCGCCGCGTGCAGCAGCGCGGACAGCGGGGAGGCGAGGCGGGGGAGGACGACCTGGGTCTCGGGGTCTCCGAAGCGGGCGTTGAACTCGATCACGCGCAGGCCCGCGTCGGTCACGATGAGGCCGCAGTAGAGGAGTCCGACGAAGGGGGTGCGCTCGCGCTCGAGCTGGCGGATGGTCGGGATGGCGACCGTGTCGATCACCTCGTCGACGAAGGCGCGCTCGCTCTCCCAGCGGTCGGCGAGCCAGGGGAGCGGGGAGTAGGCGCCCATGCCGCCGGTGTTCGGCCCCTCGTCGCCGTCGCTCAGGCGCTTGAAGTCCTGCGCGGGGGAGAGGGGGACGACGTCGTGGCCGTCGGAGAGGAGGAAGAGGGAGACCTCCTGGCCGGCGAGGAACTCCTCGATGAGGACGTCGCCGGACTGCAGCCAGAACTCGGCGTGCGCGATCGCGGCGCTGCGCGACTCCGTCACCAGGACGCCCTTGCCCGCGGCGAGGCCGTCGGCCTTGACGACCGAGGGGAGTCCGTACTCGTCGATGGCGCGGGTGGCGTCGACCAGGGTGGAGACGCGGGTCGCGCGGCCGGTGGGCACGCGGGCCATGTCCATCACGCGCTTCGCGAAGGTCTTCGAGCCCTCGAGTGCGGCGGCGGCCCGGTCGGGGCCGAAGGTGGGGATGCGGCGCTTGCGCAGCGCGTCGGCGACTCCGGCGACCAGGGGCGCCTCGGGGCCGATGACGACGAGCTCGATGCCCTGCTCCACCGCGAAGTCGCTGACCAGCCGGGGGCTGTTCGTGTCGAAGTGGATGACCTCGACGTCGCGCGCGATGCCGGCGTTGCCGGGCGCCGCGATGATCTCGTGGTGCTCCTCCTCCGCGAGGAGAGCCGTGATGATGGCGTGCTCACGGGCACCCGAACCGAGGACGAGGATCTTCACCCTGACAGGATAGGGCGCCCCGCGCCGGGGCTGGTCCCTGTGACGTCCTCCTCCGCAGGGCGGCGCTGCGGACGCCGACACGCCGGGCGGAGCCCCGCGGAGGCCTCCGGGAGCGAGCGGCGGCGGCAGGATGGGTGGATGGCCAAGGGCAGGATCGACGAGGCGAGCGGGCAGTCCGCGGTGCGGGCGGCGCTCGCCGGAGGAGCGGACCGGAACACGACGGCGACGGCGGTGCGGTTCCTCCTGCAGATCATCGAGACGAACGTCCCCGGACGCAGCGTCGAGGTGCGCGTTCCGCCGTTCGGCGCGGCCCAGTGCGTCGAGGGCCCGGGCCACACCCGCGGGACTCCGCCGAACGTGATCGAGATGGACGCGGCGACCTGGCTGCCGCTCGCGACCGGCTCCCTGCCGTGGAGCGAGGGCCTCGCGAGCGGGCGGATCCACGCCTCCGGAGTGCGCGCGGACCTCACGCCGTTCCTCCCCATCCTGCGCGTCGGCTGAGCGTCGGCGAGTTAACTTCTCGTAAACGCGGCGGCGAGCCGTCGTCAGAACGTTTGACCTGGGCTCCGCCGTCGGGTTGTCTGGGAATAACCCCCTCACGCGGCATGAATCCTCTCCGGATCCACCGCTCGATGCTTGGAGTCCCCTTCACGATGCGCAGTACTTCCCCGGGCCGACGCGGCCTCACCCGACTCCTCTCCGCGACCGCCGTCGGCGCCGTCGCCGGAGCGGCCCTCCTCGGCGCCACGCCCGCCGCGGCGGCCGAGGGCGATGTCGCCATCGACATCCTCTCGATCAACGACTTCCACGGGCGGCTCGCCGCCGACCGCGCCGTCGCCGGAGCCGCAGTGCTCGCCGGTGCCGTCGACTCCTACCGCGCCGCCAACCCGAACACGCTGTTCGTCTCGGCCGGCGACAACATCGGCGCCTCGACCTTCGTGTCGAAGGTGCAGGGCGACATCCCCACGCTCGACTCGCTCAACGCGATGGGCCTCGACGTCAGCACGCTGGGCAACCACGAGTTCGACCAGGGCCGCGCCGATGTCGACGGCCGCGTCGTGGACGCCTCGGCGTTCCCCTACGTGAACGCGAACCTCTACGACACCGCGACCGGCGAGCGCGCCTACTCCCCGTACGTGATCACCGAGCAGGACGGCGTCTCCGTCGCCTTCATCGGCGCGATCACCGAGGACCTCGGCAAGCTCGTCAGCCCCGCCACGATCTCGACGCTCTCCGTCGAGCCGATCGCCGAGAACGTCAACGAGGTCGCCGCGCAGCTCCAGGACGGCGACGCCGCCAACGACGAGGCCGACGTGGTCGTCCTGCTCCTGCACGAGGGAGCCGACGCCGACGCGGCCGAGCTGAACACTCCGGAGGCGGACCCCAAGTTCGGCGCGATCGTCGACGCGGTCGCCCCGAACGTCGACGCGATCGTCTCGGGCCACAGCCACCAGGAGTACGACGCGGGCATCGACGCGGGCCGGGCCTTCCCGACCGTCGTGTCGCAGACCGGCAGCTACGCCGAGAACATCGGCCGCATGTCCCTGACCGTCGACCCGGCGACCAAGCAGCTCACGTCGCTCACCAGCGAGGTCGTGCCGCTGACGAAGGTCGTCGACGACCCGACCTCCGACGACCCGGCCAAGACGATCGTCGTCGGCGCCTTCGAGCCCGACCCCGAGGTCGAGACCATCGTCGCCGACGCCCAGGCCGTCGCCGTCCGCGAGGGCAGCGTGAAGGTCGGCACCATCACCGAGGACATCTCGCGCGCCTACCGCCCGGACGGCACCACGACCAACCGCGGCTCGGAGTCGACCCTCGGCAACCTCGTCTCGGACGCCCAGCTGTGGGCCACCCGTGAGCTCGGCACGCAGATCGCCTTCTCGAACGCGGGCGGCCTGCGCGACGACCTCTCCTACACCGCGACTCCGGACCAGCCCGGCGACGCGGACGGCGTGGTCACCTACGCCGAGGCCTCCGACGCCCAGCCCTTCGCGAACACACTGGTTACCCTGCAGCTGACCGGCGAGCAGATCTCCGACCTGCTCGAGGAGCAGTGGGTGGGCAGCTCCAGCCACCCGCAGCTGAACCTCTCCACCTCGAAGGACCTCACCTACGTCTTCGACGCCACGGCGCCCGAGGGCTCGCGCATCTCGCAGGTGTTCTTCCAGAACGAGCCGATCGACCCGGCCGCGACCTTCACCGTCGTGACCAGCAGCTTCCTCGCGAGCGGCGGCGACGGCTTCAGCACCTTCACCGAGGGCACCGGCACGGCCGACTCCGGCCGCATCGACCTGGACGCCTTCGTCGGCTACATCCAGGACCTCGGCACCGTCAGCCCCGACCCCGTGCAGCGCACGATCGGCCTGACCGACAACGTCCCGGACTCGGGCGAGTACGCGGTCGGCGACACGATGACCGTCGACCTCTCCTCGCTCCTGTTCAGCACCGGAGCCGCGGCCGACACCACCGTGACCGCGAGCGTCGACGGCACCGTCGTCGGCACCGCGACGATCGACCCGACCCGGGCCGTCACCGACGACTCGACCGGTCGCGCCTCGTTCTCGGTCCCGATCGACGAGAGTCTGGCGGGCGGCGCGCACACCGCGACGTTCGTGCTCGACACCACCGGCACCGAGATCAGCGTCGGCTTCGCCGTCGCGGCCGGCGCCGGAGCGGGCACCCCGACTCCCGGACCGACCACGGAGCCGACCACGCCGCCCACCACGGGCCCCGCGCCGACGCCGACCACTGCTCCGGTCGCCGGCTCGCACCACCTCGCCGAGACCGGAGTGGACGCGACCCCCGCGTTCGCCGCCGGGATCGCCGCTCTGCTGCTCGGTCTGGGCATGACGGTCGCGCGCCTGCGCCGCCGCACCGCCGCGAAGTAGCCGCACCGCGCGCACGACGGGCCCTCGACTCCGGTCGGGGGCCCGTCGTCGTGTGCGGGCGAGCCGATGGTCGACCCCCGGGAGCCGTGGCGGGGGGGCGCTCCCCGAGGAGCGGCAGCAGCCCCCGGAGACGCGAGAACGCCGCCTCCCGGTCGGGAGACGGCGTCGGAACGCGATGAGGTGCTGTCGCGGAGCGGCGGGGCTCAGTGCTGCGCGGGGACCTGACGGTAGCCGTCGCGGCTGGCGACGAGCACCGTCGACACCGTGCCCCACGCGGCGAGGCCACTGAGGACGACGAGGATTGCGATGCTCATGAGTGTTCTGCCTTTCGTTGCGGCGGCTTCTGATCCATCCGCCGGGATGCTGTGTACAACGTCCAGTGTCCGGCCCCGTGTTCCGTAGGACAATCGAACTGTTCTTGCCCTGACGTGTAGTTTCTCTACATGGACGTGCGACGGCTGGAACTGCTCCGCGAGCTCTCGATGCGCCGCTCGATCACGGCCGTGGCGGAGGCGACGCACCGCACGCCCTCCGCGGTCTCGCAGCAGCTCAAGGTGCTCGAGCGCGAGGCCGGCGTGCCGCTGATCGAGCGCTCCGGCCGCGGCGTGGTGCTCACGGCGGCGGGACGCGAGCTCGCCCGGAGCGCCACCGAGATCGCGATCGCGCTCGAGCGGGCCGACGCCGTCTGGCAGACGTTCAAGAACAACCCGATCGGCGAGGTCACCATCGCGACCTTCCCCACTGCGGGCCAGATGCTCCTCCCGAACGCGCTGGTCGCGCTCCGCAGCGTCGAAGGACTCGTCGTGCAGTGCGAGGACGCGGACCCCGGCACCGACGAGTTCGCCGACCTGACCGCCGACTTCGACATCGTGCTCGCCCACTCGCCCACCGGCAGAAGCGCCTGGGCCGGCCGCGGCCTCGCGATGGCGGAGCTGATGATCGAGCCTCTCGACATCGGCCTGCCGGCCGGGCACCGCCTCGCGGACCGGGCGACGGTCTCGGCGGCGGATCTGGTCGGCGAGACCTGGATCGGCGTCCCGGACGGGTTCCCGTTCGAGCGCGTGATGCAGGACATCGAGACCGCGTCCGGCGAGGCGGTGCGGGTGGAGCAGCGCTTCGCGTCGACCCGCGTGACGGAGGCGTTCGTCGCGGCGGGCCTGGGCATCGCGGTGCTCCCGCGTTACACGGCGGGCGGCGCGGGAGTGGTGGTGAAGCCGCTCCGCGGGGTGAGCTCCGTGCGGCACATCGTCGCGCTGATGCGGCCGGACCGGGCGGAGCGGCTCTCGGTCCGCACCGTCGTCCGCGAGCTGCGCGCGCAGGCGGGCCGGCTGGTGCACGCGCTCTGAGCGATCACGGTGCCGTGCCCTCGCCCGCACGGGGGAGAATGGAGGCATGAGCGATCCCGCCCGCCCCGAGGTCACCCGCGAAGAGGTCGACGTCCGCCGCTCCCCGCGCGTCTGGCGCATCCTGACCCTCGGCGTCGGGCTCGGAGCGATCGCGGCCTTCGTGCTGACCTTCGCGCTGCCCGAGACGCAGGGCTTCTCCCGCGGGCAGGTCTTCGGCTTCAGCCTGCTGCTCTTCGTGACGCTGTTCGGCGCTCTCGCGGGGCTCGTCGTGGTGCTGCTCGACCGGGTCGTCGGCCGGAAGGTCGTCCGGACCACCGCCGAGCGGATCGTCGAGCGCGAGGACGCGGCCGAGGAGCCCGTGGCCGAGGAGGCCCTGCCCGACGCGCGGACGACGTCCGACGAGGACCACCCGCAGACGGGGTCCGACCGGGTCTAGCCGGCGGAGGCGGGCCGCCCTGCGGCCGCTGCACTCCGCCCTGCGCTGAGGGTCCCGCCCGCGGCTCGCGCTCGCGGACGGGACCGCGGCGTCAGCGTCCCCGGCGCGACGAGGAGCGGCGGCTGCTGCTCGCGCTGGACGTCGGGCGCTTGGCGGCGGCGCGCTTGGCCTTCTGCGACTTCGAGATCTTCTTGGCCACGAAGGTGAGCAGGAACGGAAGGATTCGGTAGATCACGGGGGACTCCTCGGGTGCATGCGCGCGGGGCCGCGCACCCTCCGATCATGGAGCGGCGCACGGATCCGCGGCACCCGTTGCGCCGCGCCCGGCGCTGTGCAGAGCTCAGCTCAGCTGCGTGCGCTCCACCCAGTCGAGGTACTCCGGGGTGACGGTGCCCGTGACGTACTCGCCGGTGAAGCAGCTGGTCTCGAGGTCGGTGACGTCCGAGCCCTCGAGGATCGCCGCCTTCATGTCGGCGACCTCCTGGTAGATCAGCTGGTCGGCGCCGATCGCCTCCGAGATCTCGGGGATGCGGCGGTTGTGGGCCACGAGCTCCTGGCGCGAGGGCATGTTGATCCCGTACACGTGCGGGTAGCGCACGGGAGGCGCGGCGGACGCGAAGGTGACCGTGTTCGCGCCGGCCGCGCGGGCCATGTCGACGATCTCCTTGGAGGTGGTGCCGCGGACGATCGAGTCGTCGACGATCAGGACGTTCTTGCCCGTGAACTCGCTCGACATCGCGTTGAGCTTCTGACGCACCGACTTCTTGCGGACCGCCTGCCCGGGCATGATGAACGTCCGGCCGACGTAGCGGTTCTTGTAGAAGCCCTCGCGGTACTCGATCCCGAGCTTCTGCGCGACCTGCATCGCGGCGGGGCGGGAGGAGTCGGGGATCGGCATGACGACGTCGATAGCTCCGCCCGGGGTGTACTGCGCGATCGTGTCGGCGAGCCGGTCGCCCAGGCGCAGGCGCGCCTCGTAGACCGAGATGCCGGACATCACGGAGTCGGGGCGGGCGAGGTAGACGTACTCGAACGAGCACGGGATGAGTCGCGGATCCTTCGCGCACTGGCGGCTGGCCATCCGGCCGTCGGGGGTGATGAAGACCGCCTCGCCGGGAGCGACGTCGCGGACGATCTCGAAGCCCTGCGCCTCGAGCACGAGCGACTCGGAGGCGACGACCCAGTCGTCCGGCGCGCCGGTGTTGCTGCGGCGGCCGACGATGAGCGGGCGGATGCCGAAGGGGTCGCGGAAGGCCAGCAGCCCGACGCCGGCGATCAGCGCGATGGTGGCGTAGGAGCCCTCGACGCGCTCGTGCACGCGGGCGACGGCGTCGAACACCTCGTCGGCGTCGAGGTCGCGGCCCGACATCGAGGCCTGCAGCTCGTTCGCCAGCACGTTGACCAGCAGCTCCGTGTCGGAGGTGGTGTTGAGGTGGCGGCGGTCGATGCGGAAGAGCTCCTCGGTGAGCTCGCGCGTGTTCGTGAGGTTGCCGTTGTGAACGAGGATGATGCCGTACGGCGCGTTCACGTAGAACGGCTGGGCCTCCTCCTCGCGCTCGGCGTTGCCCTTCGTCGCGTAGCGCACGTGGCCGAGGCCCATGGATCCGAGCAGCGAGCGCATGTCGCGGGTGCGGAACGCCTCGCGGACCTGTCCCGCGGCCTTCTTGATGTGCAGGGTGCTGCCGTCGGCGGTCGCGATGCCGGTCGAGTCCTGGCCGCGGTGCTGCAGGAGGGAGAGGCTGTCGTAGATGGACTGGTTGACCGGTCCGGAGGACACGATCCCAACGATTCCGCACATGCCGGAGGGGCTCCCAAGGGGATAGCAGGGGGGTTTGACGGTCCATCCTGGCACGCGGGGGACTCATCCCCTAATGGTTCGCCGTGGGCGGATCCGTGGTCGTGGGGGTGCTCAGGGCGGCGTCGACCGGCGGATCGGCCGGGCGGTCGGTCGGGGAGCCGCGCGGCCGCTCAGCTGCTCGGAGCCGTCCAGGCTCCGGCGAGGCTGCGGTCCAGGACGCGGCGCCAGCCCTGCGGAGCCGCGGACTCGCGGCTGGTCGTGCCCGCCATCCAGAGCAGGGCCATCAGGTCGTCGTGGGTGAAGTCGGGGGAGAGGGATCCGTCGCGGTGGGCGGCCTCGACGAGATCCCGGCCGAGCTCGATCGAGCGGTCGCAGGCCTCGATGAGGGCGACTGCGTCGGGGAAGCGGCGCAGCATCGCGTCGTTGAGGGCGGGGTCCTCCAGCTGGAGGTCGATCATCCCGGAGACGAAGCGCTCCAGGCGTCCGCGGGAGGACCGCTCGGCGAGAGCGCGCTCGGTCAGGCCCTTCAGCTTCTCGCCGGCGACGGCCGGGACGACGGCGTCGATGAGCTCCTCACGGGAGCCGACGCGGTTGTAGAGGGTGCCGATGCTCACGCCGGCGTGACGGGCGATGTCCTCGAGGGGGGCGGCGAGGCCGCGGGAGCCGAAGACCTCGAGGGCGGCGGCGTGCAGCTTCTCGACGTTCCGCTGCGCGTCCCGGCGCAGGACCTTCTGCTCGTCCACGCGATCCTCCCGATGATCTTGAGGTGCCACTCAACTTATGGTCCAATGAGTCTTGAGGCTGACCTCAACTTAGCAGCCCCGCTCATCGCGCCCCGGGGCGCACGACGACAGGACCTCCCATGCCCCTTCTCACCGTCATCGGCGCGGGCCCCGGCCTCGGCCTCGAGATCGCCCGCGTCTTCGGCCGGGCCGGCTTCACCGTCGCCCTCGTCTCGCGGAACCAGGAGAAGCTGGACGGCCTGGCCGCCCGCCTCGCCGAGGAGGGCATCGAGGCGACGGGGTTCGCCGCCGACATCGCGCAGCCCGAGACCCTGACCGCCGCGCTGCGGGCGATCCGTGCCGACCTCGGTCCGATCGACGTCCTCGAGTTCTCCCCCGCCGACTCCGCTCTCACCCCGGTCGGCGTCCTGGACGTCACGCCCGAGAACCTGCAGCCGCAGATCGACTTCTACCTCGGCGGCGCGCTCCGCGCCGTCGGCGAGGTGGTTCCGGACATGATCGCCGCCGGCAGCGGGACGATCCTCGTCACCACCGGCGGCGGCTCCGTCTCCCCGCACGCGGCGCTGGCGAACATCAACATCGCCGCCGCGGGCCTGCGGAACTGGGTCCTCAACCTCCACTCCGCGCTCGAGCCCCGGGGCGTCTACGCCGCCCACGTGGCGATCACCGCCCTCATCGACGGCGGCCACCCGGACGCGGCGGCCGAGGTCATCGCCCGGTCCTACCTCGACCTCCACCGCAGCCGCGACCGCGCCGAGCTGCACTACGTGGCCTGGGACGCGTGACCGCGGGCGCGGAGCGGGAGCTGCCGGCGAGGCGGACCCGGATCCGCGCCGCGGCGGGAGAGGGCAGTCGGTAGGGTCGTCGCGTGAGTGATGAGACGAGCAGCTACGCCCGCGCAGGAGTCGACACGGCGGCGGGGGACCTCGCCGTCGAGCTGATGAAGTCGGCGGTGTCGGCGACGCACGACAGCCGGGTCCTCGGCGGGGTCGGCGGCTTCGCGGGCCTGTACGACGTCTCCTTCCTCCGCGACTTCCGTGCCCCCCTCCTTGCCACCTCGACCGACGGCGTCGGCACCAAGGTCGCGCTCGCCCAGGCGATCGACAAGCACGACACCATCGGGCAGGACCTCGTCGGCATGGTCGTCGACGACATCGTCGTGGTCGGCGCCCGCCCGTTCTTCATGACCGACTACATCGCGTGCGGCAAGGTGGTCCCGGCCCGCATCGCCGACATCGTCGCCGGCATCGCGCGCGCCTGCTCCGAGACGGGCACCGCGCTCGTCGGCGGCGAGACGGCCGAGCACCCGGGCCTGCTCGGACCCGACGACTACGACGTGGCGGGCGCGGCGGTCGGCGCGATCGAGGCGGACCAGGTGCGCGGCGCCGACCGCGTGCGCGACGGCGACGTCGTGGTGGCGATGGCCTCCTCCGGACTGCACTCGAACGGCTACTCGCTCGTGCGCCACATCCTCGCCGAGCGCGGCATCGGCTTCACCGACCGCTCCGAGGAGCTGGGCGGCGTGGTCGGCGAGGTGCTGCTGGAGCCGACCCGCCTCTACACCCGGCCCCTCCTCGACCTGCTCGACGACGCCGAGCTCGGCCCGGCCGTCCACTCCATCAGCCACGTCACCGGCGGCGGGATCGCGGCGAACCTCGCCCGGGTGCTGCCGCGCGGCTCCTGGGTCGAGGTCGAGCGGGCGAGCTGGAGCCCGTCCGACGTGTTCCGCGCGCTCGCCGGGATGTCCGGCGCGACGCTCGAGAGCACCGAGGGCACCTGGAACCTCGGCATCGGCATGTTCGCCGTGGTCGCGGCGGAGGCGGCCGACGGCATGATCGCGCGCCTCGAGCGCTCGGGCGTCCCGTCGTGGGTCGCGGGCCGCGTCTCGACGGCCGCGCGCGGGTTCGAGGGCTTCGAGCAGGGCGCGAAGGGCGTCGACGGCGGAGCGGTCCGCCTGGTCGGGTCCTACGCGGGCTGATCCCCGGAGGCGCCGCGGATCAGCGCGGTACGGCGTGCGCGCGCTCCCAGGAGTGCTCGTGCCGGGTCAGCAGCCACGAGCCCGCCGCGCAGAGCGCGCAGGCGGCCGCGGTGGCGAGCAGGGCGGTCGCCCAGGTCGGGGCGTCGCGGCTGACGAGCAGGTTCGCGGAGGCGACCAGCACGCCGAGGCCGGCGCCCGCGCTGGTGCCGAGCACGAACGGGCCGTCGCGGCGGCTCGCGACGCGCACCGCGACCATGCCGGCGACCGCTCCCGCGCCTCCGACGACTCCGATGCCCGCGCCGGAGGCCGCTCCCATGAGCAGGCCGAAGCTCACCAGCCCGGGCGGTCCGTCGGCGGCGAGGACGCCGGGCAGGTAGAGGACCAGGGCGACGGCGGCGCCGACCGCGCCGCCCACCAGGATCGCGCCGACCAGCAGGGCGGCGGTGACGTAGCCGACCCGCGCGACAGGCCGCGCGGATCCTCCGGGTTCGAACATTCGCGGCTCCATCGACGCGGCCCGCGGGGCAGCGGGCGGTCCTCGGACAGTACGCCCGAACGCCCCTCGGCGGAACCGCCGTCGGGGATCGGCGGGACTAGCGCCGGAGGGTCTCGCTCGGGAGCTCGCCGAACCGCGTCGCGTAGTGCTGGGCGAAGCGGCCGCCGCTGATGAACCCCCAGCGTGCGGCGACGTCGCCGACCACCAGCGAGCCGATCGATCCGGCCGAGAGCTCCTCGTGCGCGCGCTCGAGGCGGACGTCGCGCAGGTAGTGCCGCGGGGTCTCGCCGAAGGCGCGCTGGAACGCCAGCTGCACGCCGCGGACCGTGAGCCCGGCCGCGTCGGCGATGTCGGCCACTCCGAGGGGCAGGTCGGCGTTGGCCTGCACGAACTCCACGGCCCGGCGGAGGCGCCGCGCGCTGACCGAGGGCGGCACGGCCGGCAGCGGGGCGATGCGGTGGGCGAAGGTCTGCAGGGCGGCGAGCGCGGCGATGCGGGCGACGCCGTCGCGCTGCAGCACGGTGGGCGTGTGCGGGGAGGCGAGGGTGTCGCGCAGGAGCCGGATCGCGGCCCACCAGGCGGTCGTGTCGCGCGCCACGGGGGCGAACCGCAGCGGGCCGGGCTCGGTGCCGTGCAGCTCGGCGGCGATCGCCTCGAGGTGGGCGGCCTCGAAGTGCACGAGCGCGTCGCGGTACTCGAGGGCCTCGAAGCCGAAGGGCCGGCCGCTCGGGAACATGGCCGGGCGTCCGACGACGAGGCGGTGCTCGTCGCGCCCCAGGTCGAGGGAGGCGCGCCCCGCGGTCAGCCAGAGGGCGACGTAGACGTCGCTCGGGGCCACCGTGCCGCGCACCCGGCCGAGGAAGGAGGCGGAGTGGAGGCTCACGGGCCCGGGCCCGGTCGTCGTGTAGCGGAACGCGAACGGCACGACCGAGCGCTCGGCCCGGAAGCCGGAGCCGTTGTACGAGCCGGCGTAGAAGTCGCGCGCCTCGTCGAGGTCGTTCCCGCGACGCTCCGACTGCCACACGGGCAGCCGTGCGGGCGGGGAAGTGCTCATCCGGTCAGTGTCCCAGGGGGCACCGACATTCTGCACTCAGTGGCGGAAAGCGGGAGAACGTGTTCAGCCGAGCGACCTGCACTCCAGGTCGGGTTCCTCACCCGCCGGATCCCGTCCGCACGCGAAACGGGGCCGCCCCGAGGGAGCGGCCCCGATTCACGGGAGGAGTCACGCACGCTTCTGGTGCGGCTCCTCGACGAGGTCCGTGTCGTCGCCGTCGTCCTCGGCGTCGATCCACTTCGAGTAGTCCGGCTCGTCCGGGTGGCTGAGCTCGCGCTCGAGCGCGCTGTAATCGACCGCCGGGCTGAACGACTTCAGCTCACGGGCGATCTTGGTGTTCTTCGCCTTCTGACGGCCGCGCCCCATGGGTGACCCCCTCACGATGACAGGCCAGACGGGCAGTGAGCCGGCTGGGGAAAAGAGCAGACAGGGAAAGTTGAAATCTACGCGGTAGTTTAGCAGACGGGGGACACGCCACCCCGGGCCTCGATCTGCCGGACGGCCGCCCATCCTCGACCGCGTCAGGAGCACCGTGGACAGCGTCGCCCCACCGCGTCCCGTCGTGGTGATCGGCGCGGGCCAGGCGGGTCTGTCCGTGGCCTACTACCTGCGCCGTCTCGGCCTCGTCCCCGGGCGCGACCTGATCGTCCTCGACCGCGGTCCGGAGCCCGGCGGGGCCTGGCAGTTCCGCTGGGAGGCCCTGCGGCTCGGCTCCGCGCACCGCGTGCACGATCTCCCGGGCATGGAGCGGATGGGGTTCTCGTTCCGCACGGCCGATCACCGGCGACCGGCACGGGACGTGGTCCGCGAGTACTACGGTCGCTACGAGGAGGAGCTCGGTCTCGAGATCCGCCGTCCGGAGTCGGTGCGGCGCGTCACGAGTGCGACGCCGCACGACACGGGGTCGCCGCTCGTCGTCGAGTCCGACCGCGCGGTCGAGCGCGCGAGCCTGCTCGTCAACGCGACCGGCACCTGGGGATCGCCCTTCGTCCCGCACTACCCCGGGCGCGACCGCTTCCGCGGCGTGCAGATCGACCCGACCGAGTACGTCCGCGCCGAGGACTTCGCCGGGAAGCAGGTGCTCGTGGTCGGCGGCGGCACCTCGGCGATCGGCTTCCTGCTGGAGCTCGAGCGGGTGGCGCGCTCGCTGACGTGGGCGACGCGGCGACCGGTGGTCTACCACGACGGCGAGCAGCTGGCGATGGAGTCGGCGGTGGAGGCGGTGGCCGAGCAGGACCGCGCCGCCCGCGCCGGGCTGCCCCTCCCGAGCATCGTCGGCGGCACGGGCGTGCAGCGCACCCGCCGGGTGGTCGCCGGGATCGAGCGCGGGCTCCTGCACGAGCGGGGGATGTTCTCGTCGATCGAGGAGGAGGGCGTGCGCTGGCCGGACGGCTCCTTCACGCGCGCCGACGCGATCATCTGGGCGACGGGCTTCCGGCCGGAGCTGCGCCACCTCGCTCCACTCGGGCTGCGCGAGCGCGAGGGCGGCATCGCGGTCGCCGACGGCGCCTCGCTGACGGATCCGCGCGTCTTCTTCGCCGGCTACGGCCCGACGGCCTCCACCATCGGGGCGAACCGCTCGGGCCGGCGCATCGCGCGCGCGGTCGTGGCGCGTCTGCCCTGAGCGCGCCTGCCCTGAGCCGGCCTGATCTGAGCCGGTCCGCCCTGAGCGGCGCGGCGCCTCAGATCCTGCCGTCCCAGTCCACCGGCACTACCGAGCCGCGGTAGCGGATCCCGTCCACGCGGATCCGCCCGGCGAGCGCGGGCGAGAGCGGCGCGACGACCAGGGTGTCGCCTCCGGGAGCGAGCCCCAGCGCCACCGACAGCACGGCGACGGAGGCGGCCGCCGACCAGGCCTGCGGTCGGCAGGCCGCCGGGTACGGCACCGGCGCGTGCACCTCGGCGGCGGGGTCGCCCGAGTGCAGCTCGGGCATCCGGTAGCCGAAGCTCTCGGCCGCGGCGATCAGTCCGCGCGAGAGGGTCGTCGCCTCCGCCCCGAAGCCCTCCCGGGCGAGCCCGGTGACGGCGATCGCGGTGTCGTGGGCCCAGACGGAGCCGCCGTGGTACGACAGCGGCCAGTAGCCGCCCGAGCCGGTGTCCAGGGTGCGCAGGCCGAAGCCCGAGTCGAGCCCGGGGGAGACCAGCAGCTCGGCGACCCGGGCGGCGTGCTCGGGGGAGAGGATGCCGGTGCCGAGGAGGTGGCCGAGGTTGCTGGTGATCGTGTCGACCGGGCGCCCGGCCGCGTCGAGCGCGATCGCCGGGTAGCCGCCGTCGGCGTCGTCGATCCAGAACGCCTCCGCGAAGCGCGCCTTCAGCGTCGACGCCGCCTCGCGCCACTCCGAGCCGTCGCGGCCGAGGTGCTCGAGCAGCGCCGCTCCGCCTGCCATGGCCTCGTGGGCGTAGGCCTGCACCTCGCAGAGCGCGATCGGACCCTCGGCGAGCGTGCCGTCGCGCCACTGGATCGAGTCGCCCGAGTCCTTCCAGCCCTGGTTGGCGAGCCCGTGCCCCGTGGTGTCGACGTACTCGAGGAACCCGTCGCCGTCCGGGTCGCCGTCGTCGCGGAGCCAGCGCAGCGCCGCCTCCAGAGCGGGCAGCAGCTGGGCACCGGCAACCAGTACCCGCTGCAGCTCGCGGCCGCGGTGCTGATGTCGATCCCGGTGGCCGTGCTGTTCTTCGTCTTCCAGCGGCGGATCATGAACACGACCGAGGGCGCGGAGAAGGGCTGACGCGGGGGCTCCGGCTCCTGCTGAGCGAGCATCACGCGTGGGTGACCGGTTCCTGCTGATCGAGCAGCGCACAGGGCGCGTATCGAGATCCGTGTCCGTGCGACGGGTCTCGATACGCCCCTGCGGGGCTGCTCGACCAGCATGCGGGAGTGCCGCCGCTACTTCGCGAGGAACTCCAGGACGACGCGGTTCCACTCCTCCGGGTGGCTCACGGTCACTCCGTGCGGGGCGCCGTGGACGACGTGCAGCTCGGAGCCGGGGATCGCCGCGTGGGTGCGGGCGCCGGAGCCCTCGAACGGAACCGTGCCGTCGCCGTCGCCGTGGATGACGAGCGCGGGCACCGACACGTTGGGCAGGTCCTCGCGGAAGTCGGTGGTCGCGAACGCCGTCATGCAGGCGAGGGCGGCGTGCTTGGCCGACTGCTTCGCCAGAGCGATCGCCTCCTGGCGCTGCTCCTCCGTCACCTTCAGCACGCCGTCGACCGAGAAGAAGTCGGTGGTGAACTGGTCGTAGAAGTCGTCCTCGCTCTTCGTGAGGCCCGCGGTCATCTGCGCGGCCTGCGCCTTCTCGAGCGGGCCGTCCGGGTTGTCGTCCGTCTTCATCAGGTACGGCGGGACGGCCGAGGCGAAGACGACGCTGTGCAGGCGATCGGCGCCGTACTTCGTGAAGTAGCGGGCGACCTCGCCGCCGCCCATCGAGAAGCCGACCAGGGTGACGTCCTGCAGGTCGAGCTCGGTGAGGAGGGTGTGCAGGTCCTCGGTGAGCGTGTCGTAGCTGTAGCCGGTGAGCGGCTTGTCGCTGCGCCCGAAGCCGCGGCGGTCGTAGGTGACGACGCGGTAGCCGGCCTCGGCGAACGCGGGGACCTGCTCCTTCCACGACTCGCCCGAGAGGGGCCAGCCGTGGATGAGGACCACGGGGCGGCCCGATCCGCCGGTGTCGTCGACGTGCAGGTCCGTGTCCTTGAAGAGTCCGTGGTGGGCGGTGATCTCGGCCATGGCGAGTGCTCCTTCCGGCGCCGACGATCGGCGTCACTCGATGTTCGAGGACGTCCCTGCGAGCGGATGGCCGGGGCGGGGAGGGTTGACAGCTCCCGTCAGTCCGCAACGACGGCCGCGGCGAGCCCCTGCAGCGCCGCGTGCAGCCCAGCGCTCAGGGGCAGCCCGGCGTCGAGCACGGCGTTCGCGGCGGCGACCAGCACCGGTGCCGCGGGGGAGGAGACCACGGTGAGGCCGGCGGGCGGATCCGCGTCGCCCGAGGGCCGCACGACCAGGACGAGCCGGGAGCTGGGAGCGCTCGTGCTGATCGTCGCTCCCGATCGGGCGGGCAGCACCGCGAGGGTGCCGCGGCCGACGAACTCGCGCTCCTCCCGACTGGCGACGGTGAACGCGCCCTCGAGCGGGAGCAGGAGCACCACCGACCCCGGGTCGGCGCGGGGGCTCGGGCGGAAGTCGATCGTGCCGGCCGTGTGCCAGATCCGGCGAAGGAGCACGCCCTCGGCGGCCGCTTCCTGCCCAGTGACGGCGAGGGCGGGGTCGGGCCCGGCCTCGGCGTGGCGGGCCCGCAGCCAGTGCCGGGCGGAGTCGCCGCGGAGGGGCATCGGGTGGATCAGCGGATCGGACACGGCGGCTCCCGAGGAACGCGGACCTGAATCGGCCGAGACAGTGAGGAACCATCATCCTAGGAGCGGCGGGAGGCGTCGTCCCCGGAGTGGCGCGTCCTCACATGCCGATGCCGCCCCGGCCGCGCTGAGCGCGACGCCGGAGCGGCATCCGAAGAGTGGTGCGGACTACTGGAATCCGCCGCCACGGTCCTCCGGGTCCTCGATCGGGTCGGAGTCGGGAGTGTCGATCGAGTAGGTCACGTGGACCGCCTCGCCGACCTCCTTCGCGGAGACGGCGTTGTAGACGAGGTGCGTCTCCTGGCCGTCGACGGCGGCGTAGACGTCGACCTCCTTCTCGTAGCCTCCCTCGGTGCTGACGCGGTTCTCGGTCTGGCCGTCGAACGGCCCGCCCTGGAAGAAGGCGAGGTAGCTCTCGCCCTCGGCGAGTGCGCGGATGTCGTTGCTCATGCCCCCAGGTCTACCACTCGGCGCCTCCCCGCCGCTCGGCCTTGCGCTCGGCGGGCGGAGGAGGGCCGGGGCGGCGGCGGCCTTGCCTCGAGGCGGCGGCACTGCTCGACGGGATCTCTCCGCACGCGCCGTCAGGGCACGAGCCTCTGCGTGATCGAGGCCGTCGGCCCGCTCAGCGCGATCTCGGCGAGCGCGCCGTTGACCAGGGGCATCTGCGGCGGCTGGTGCCCGGTGTCGACGTCGAGGATCACCGGCACGCTGAGATCGCCGAGTGCGCGCCGCACCGCGTCCTCCTGGCTCAGCTCGGGCAGGGACGCGCCCGCGGTCCGGCCGATCAGGACGCCGGTCGCCTGCTCGAACCAGCCCGCGAGGCGGAGGGAGGTGAGCATCCGGAGCACCGAGACGGAGTCGGACCCGGCCGCCTCCAGGTAGACGACGGTGCCCTCCGGCGCGTGCCGGCGAGCGAAGCCCGGAACGTCGCCGTAGGGCGTGCCCGCGAGCAGGGACACCGTCTCGAGGCATCCGCCGATCAAGCGGCCGGACATCGCCGCGTCCGCTGACCCGTCGAGCGAGCGCCAGCGGGTCGGCTCCTCGTAGGCCCGATCGCGGTCGAGCGGCTCGTCCGCCCACGCACCCCACGGACGGCTCCGGCGTCGCGGCGCGGCGTGCTGCGTGAACGCGGCTCCGGGCTCGAGGCCGGCGACCTCCGTCCAGCGGTGGAACCCGACCGGCAGCTCCCACGGCTCGTCCATCAGATTGGCGCCGTGGATCGTCGCGAGCCCGGTCGTCGTCGTCAGGGGCAGGAGCAGCGTCGAGACGTCCGACCAGCCGACGAACCAGGGCCGGGCCTCCGCGAGGGCGTGCCAGTCGAGCCTCTCCAGCAGCTCGACGGCGAGCTCGCCGCCCCATGGAGGAAGGACCGCGTCCCCGCTCCGGAAGGCGTCGTGCAGGTCGGCCGCCCGATCCGCGGCGGACGCCGGAGCGAGTCCGCCGAGGAGGGCGTGCGGCCGGACCCGGACGTCGTATCCCGCCGAGCCGAGTCGGCGCGCGGCGTCCTGCAGCCGGTCGTGCAGGTGCGCGGGGACTCCCATCGAGGGCGCGGGCACCTCCACCCGGCCTCCGACGCGAAGGGGCGCGGGGTACGTGATGCTCGCCATCCGACGACGCTAACGCCCCTCGCGGAGACGGGCTTCGAATGCCCGGTCCGGCGAGTACCTCCGCGCCCTTCCTGCCCCGACTCGCCAGCCGAGCGCGATCGCGAGAGGGGTCAGCGCGAGTGCCGCGCCGCCCACCCACCCACTCGCGCGCAGCGCCGCCCGCCGGGAAGAAAGATGGGACGGGATGCGCATCGGAACGTGACGTCGCGGTCTCGCGCAGGCGTCTCGGCTCTGCTGCTGCCGGCGGAAATCCGCGCCACGCGGCGCCCCTCAGCTCGTGAGGCGGCCGATCTCGTCGTCGGAGAGGAGGCGGTCGGAGTAGAGCACGATGCGAGCCGCGGGGTCGGGGCTGTGCGCGTCGGGGCCCGCCCACCTCCGGTCGAGCCCGAGTCGAGCGACCGTCCGGTGCGATCGCTCGTTCCGTTCCGCGACGACCGCGGTCACGGGGAGCTCCGGCCGGAGCCGCCGCGCCCGCGCGATGCCTGCGGAGGCGACCTCCTGGGCGTACCCCCTGCCCCAGTGGTCCGGATGGACGGTGAACGCGACGTTCCAGGCCGTGTCGGCGAGGAGGGTGCAGCCGCCGATCCCGATCGCGCCGCCCTCGGGACTCCGCAGCCGGACGACCCAGCTGCTGAGGTCGTCCCGTTCCCACTGCGCCGTCCGGCGGGCGAGCACCGCCCGGGTCTGCTCGACGGAGTCGTGCCGGAGGAGGGGGTCGCCCGCCGCGATCCGCTCGTCGGAGTACAGCCGCCACAGCTCGTCCAGATCGCTCTCGGCGGGACGGAACAGCCGGAGCCGCTCGGTCGTCTCGTCGGGGCGATCACCGGCGCCGATGCTGCTGCCGCTCACTCGAGGAGGGATTCGGGACCATCGGGGCGGTCGCCGAGGAGTGAGGCGAGCGCGGTGACCGCGCCTGGACGTCCACCCGCTCAGCCCGTGATCAGGCCGGTGAGGCGGTCGGCGGCGGCTCCGACGGTCGAGACCGCGTTGACCGTGACGAGGCAGGCGACGCCCCAGAACCAGGTGCGACCGGGTGCCCCGGCGCTGCGCCGCTCGAAGGCGAGCCACCAGGCGCCGACCACCGAGACGCCCGCCGCGACCACCGAGCCGAGCGCCATGCGGACGTACTCCTCCGGTCCGGGGGAGGACCAGGCCGTGGTCGCGAGGACGATGAGCAGCGGGACCACGATCATGCCCAGCGCGCCGAGCAGTACCGCGTGGAGGTGACTGCGGGGAGGGGCCCCGGCCGTCGTCGTCACGGTCCGCGTCCGTGTCGTGTCCATGCCGCGTCCCCCGTCACCGCGGACCGGTCCGCGCTGCCCCGACGCTATCCGCTCGCCGTCCCGCCGTCACCCCGCACCTCCGAGCGGGCCGCGTGCCCGGGTGGCGTCAGCACCGCGCCGCCCGCGCCGCCCCGGCCGAACGCCGAGAACGTAGGATGTCCGGGATGACGATCGGACGCCGCCTCTTCCTCTCGGGAGCCGCCACGGGAGTCGGGCTCCTGGCCCTCGCGGGCTGCACGCCGTCGCGTCCGACGCCGACCCGCTCGGTCACGAAGGCCCCCGTGCCCACGCCGAGCACCACCGCCGTCCCCGCGCCGGCCGCCTTCGTGCGCTCCGCCTGGGCCGAGGATCCGTACGCGCTCGGCTCCGTCTCCTACCTGCCCGTCGGCGCGACGCCGCAGCACCGCACCGACCTGGGCACCGCGGTCCTCGACCGCGTCTTCCTCGCGGGCGAGGCCACCGACACGGAGGCGCCCGGCACGCTCCAGGGCGCCTGGAGCTCCGGGGTCCGCGCGGCCGCCGAGATCAGCGCCGTCGCCGACGAGGGCGAGCGGATCGCGATCATCGGGGCCGGTCTCGCCGGAGCGGTCGCCGCGCGGCGCCTGTCCGACGCGGGCTTCGACGTCACCGTGGTCGAGGCGCGCGAGCGCACCGGCGGCCGCATCGCCACCGCGACTCCGGACGGCTGGCCGATCGCCGTCGAGACCGGCGCATGGGCCCTTACCGGCGCAGGAGCCGCCCTGCGCGAGAGCATCGCGGACGCGGGCGTGGTCACGACCGCGGTCGACCTCGCCGACGTCCGCTCGAGCGACGCCGACGGCGCGGCTCTCGACACCGGCACCACGGGTGCCGACGCCCTGACCCGTGCTCTCGAGTGGGGAGCGGAGCAGCCGGAGGACCTGGCGCTCGCCGAGTCGTTCGCCGGCTCCGGAGCGCCCGATCCCGCCGAGGCCGAGCCGGGCTCCGGCGACGGCGACGCCGCCCGCGTGGCGGCGCACCTCGCCGGGACGACCGCGCTGCGCACCGGCGCCGCTCCCGAGGAGCTCTCCTCCTGGTACGGACTGGGCGACGCCTCCGCCGCCACGACCGCGGAGGAGCTGAGCGACGACTCCGGCGACGCGCTGCTGACCGACGGGCTCGCGCCGCTGGTCGACACCTTGCTCGCCGACGTCGAGGTCTCGCTGCGCGCCGTGGTGAGCGGCATCGGCTACACGGAGACCGGCGTCAGCATCCGCCTGGGCACCGGCGAGTCGTTCACAGCCGACCGGGTGCTGGTCACCGTGCCGATCGGGGTGCTCCAGACGGACGCGATCGCCTTCGACCCGCCGCTCCCGTTCGCGCAGCGCGCGGCCGTCGCGGCCCTCGGCTCCGGCGTCGTCGAGACGCTGTGGCTGCGCTTCGACGAGGCGTTCTGGGAGGCCGACGCCCCCGCGCGCTGGTCGCTCGTCGGCTCCGAGGCGGGCATCACCGAGTGGCTCAATCTTCAGCCGTCGACCGGCGAGGCGGTGCTCGTCGGGCTGGTCGGAGCGGATCAGGCCCTCTCGCTGCAGGACCTCAGCGACGACGAGCTGGTCACCCTCGCGCAGACGGCGCTCGAGCCGTTCGCCGTCGTCCCCGGCTGACGAGCTCGCGGAGCCGCGCCAGCGGCCCCCGCCACTCCGACGCGTGCGCCGCCCCGAGTGGCCGCACCCGGCTGAGCGCGAGGACGAACGCCGCGATGCCGGAGATCAGGCTCAGCACGATCACGTCGTAGAGCACGAACATCACGGGTCCGTCGACCTGGCCGGGGTCGAGGAAGAAGTACGGGTACCAGCCGATGAGGGCCCCGCGGACCAGGGTGATGACGCCCCAGACGATCGGGAAGCCGAGCACGGTCAGCGCCCCGCGCCAGGCGACCGGGCGGCGGCCGGCTCCGAGGATCCAGTCGAGGATCGCGAGCGTGGGGATCACGAAGTGCAGGAGCGCGCTCGACCAGGGCACGTCGACCCGCACGCCTCGGTTGTTGGCCTCGACCGCGATCAGCCCGAAGACGATCCCCGACACGACCATGTAGGTGAGCACGAGCGCCCGCACGGTGCTGAGCCAGCGCGGCTCCCGCTCGCGCGCAAGGGCGACCAGGCCGGACAGGCCCAGCACCACGACCCCGGCCATGTTCGACTGCGTCGTGAAGTAGGCGAAGAAGTTGTCGATCTGGAACGCGCGGAAGCCCAGGGTGTAGAAGAAGTCGCCGACGAGTCCGACCGCGCCCAGCCCGGCGAGGGCCAGGCGGAGGATCGCGAACGCCTTCCGCACACCCGCTCCGATCCGTCGCCGCTGGGCCCGGAGGGCCGGACTTCCGGACGATTCTACGGTCGCCGCGCTCGGAGCTCCCCGAGCGCGCGGCTCCGCCGGACGGGGGAGGCGGGCTCCGCGGAGGCGATCTAGCGTGGAGGGATGGCGCGCGCACAGGACGGGAAGGGTTCGGGTCGGATGTCGTCGGAGGAGGCGTCCCGGCGCTGGAACGCGGTCACGGGTCCGCTGTTCCTCGCGGCGGGAGCGGTCTTCGCGGTCCTCGGGAATCCGGTCTGGCCGGTGTTCCTCGTCCTGGGGATCACGTTCCTCGGGCTGACCGCCGGCCCCGGGAGGCCGACGCGCCGGAGCGGAGCCCAGGAGCCGGACCGCGATCGGTGACGCGCGCTTCGCGACGCGGACACTCGCCGGTCGCGTCGCCGGGATAGCGTGCGTGTCATGCCCTTCACGCCGAGCCACGCCGTCGTCGCGCTCGCGTTCTCGAACGGCCGGATCCCCGCCGCGGCCGTGGCCATCGGCGCGATGGTCCCGGACATCGGCATGTACCTCCCGATCGCCGTCGCCCGCGAGTCCACCCACTCCCTCCTCGGCGTCGTCACCGTCGACCTGCTGCTCGGGATGCTCGGCCTCGCGCTGTGGAGCGCGGTCGTCGCTCCGGCCTGGCGCGACCTCGCGCCCGCGCTGGTCCGCTCGCGCCTGCGTCCCCGGCGCTCGCCGCCCCACGGGGCCGCCGCATGGATCCGCGTGCTCGTCTTCGCGGCCGCCGGCATCGCCATCGGAGCCGCCAGCCACGTGATGTGGGACGGCTTCACCCACCGGGGCGGCCTCTTCGTCTCGGCGATCCCGCTGCTGCAGCAGGAGCTCGGGCCCTTCCCCGGCTTCCGATGGGCGCAGTACGCGAGCGGCGTGCTCGGGCTGCTCGGGCTCGGGATCGGCGCGGTGGTCTGGTACGTCGGCCGCCGTCCCCGGAAGCTCCGCTCCGACGGCCGGCAGCCGGTGCGCATCGCGGCCGCGGCCGTGGTGCTCGCGGCCGCGGTGGTGCCCGCCGGGATCGTGCTGGCGGGGGCGGGCATCGATCCGCTCGACGCCGCCTACCGGGCCCACGTGGTGCGGGCGGCGATCCTGCTCGTGGGCGGCGGCGCGGCGGCCGCGGTCGCCGTCGCGGCGGTCTGGTGGCTCACCGGCCGAGGGGTGCGCGGGGCCGTCGTCTGAGACGGCGGAGGACGAGCCTGTCGTCTGAAGGGAGCACGGGCATCCGTCGCGAGGAGGATGCGCCGGTGCATAGCCCACCGATAGCGTCGGACACGGCCCGTTGGGGCGGGCCGCCTTCGGGGGAAGGCACTAAGGGGAAATCGGGGGCTCGCGGCACACGCCGCGGGCCCTCTACCCGTTTCCGGGCCCCCGCCGGCCGGGAGCTCCCGCCGCCTCAGCGCCGCTTCGAGCGCGGCCGGTTCTGCGAGGCCGGGCGTTGCGGGATGCGCGGAGCGCCCTCGCCGGCGGCCCCCTGGGGGAGCGAGGAAGCGGGCGGGATCGGGCGGCGGGTCACCGGGCGCACAGGCTCGCCGCGGCGCGTCTGGCCGGGGATCGGCCGCGAGCGGCGTCCGTAGATCAGCTCGGACGAGTCGAGCAGCCACGGCACCAGCGCCACCGTCACTCCGTGCACCAGCAGGAGCTTCTGGCGGATCCGCCGCGACTTGTGGTTGTGGAGGAACGCCTCCCACCAGTGCCCGACGATGTACTGCGGCATGTAGACCGTGGTGATCTCGGAGCCGTGCTCGAGGCGGTGGGCCTTGATGTACTTGATCAGCGGGTACGAGATGTCGCGATAGGGCGAGGCCACGCAGCGCAGCGGCACCTCGATGTCCATCTGCGCCCAGTCGGCCTTCAGCTGCGCGGTCTGCGCGTCGTCGATGGAGGAGTGCACCGCCTCCAGCGTCTCGTGCCGCGCCGCGATGGCGTAGTCGAGCGCCTTCAGCGTGGGCTTGTTCATCCGGCCCACCAGCACGATCGCGTGGTCGCCGTTGGCGCCGAAGGTCGTGGTCGGGTCGACCTCGATCTCCTTCTCGACGTCGCGGTAATAGCGGTAGACGCCGGCCATCAGGACACCGAGGATCGGCATCACCAGGTAGACGAGCCAGGCGCCGTGGGTGAACTTCGTGATCGTGACGACGACGAGCACCGCGAACGTCAGCGTCGCGCCGAACAGGTTGATGGCCAGGCTCGTGTAGACGGTGCGCGAGCCCTCGCCGTTGCGGATCATCCGCACCCAGTGCTTGACCATGCCCGACTGCCCGAGCGTGAACGAGACGAAGACGCCGATGATGTACAGCTGCACGAGGCTCGTGAGCGAGGCCTGGTAGACGAGGAGGATGATCGCGGCGACGAGCGCCAGGATGATCACTCCGTTGGAGTAGATGAGGCGGTCGCCGCGGGTGTTCAGCGACTTGGGCGCGTAGCCGTCGCGGGCCAGCACGGAGCCCAGCAGCGGGAAGCCGTTGAACGCGGTGTTCGCCGCGAGGAGCAGGACGGCGGCCGTCGCGGCCTGGATGATGAAGAACAGGATCGTGTTGTTGCCGAACGTGGCGGCGGCGACCTGCGCGATCACCGAGCGCTGCGGGGTCGTGGCGCAGTCGGCGAAGCCCACCAGATGGCAGGCGTTCTCGGCGTAGTGCACGTTCGAGAGCAGGGCGAGGGCGGTCAGGCCGACGAAGAGCACGATCGCGATCGTGCCCATCGCGACGAGGGTGCGCTGGGCGTTCTTGACCTTCGGGGCGCGGAACGCGGGCACACCGTTCGAGATGGCCTCGACGCCCGTGAGCGCCGCGCAGCCGCTCGCGAAGGAGCGCAGCAGCAGGAGGACGACGGCCGCCTGCGTGAGCTGCTCGCCCTGCACGGTGAAGCCCGCCGACTCCGCGACCGGGGTGTCGCCGAAGGCGGTGCGGACCAGGCCGACGACGACCATCACGAAGACGCTCGCGACGAAGAGGTACGTCGGGACGGCGAAGGCGCGGCTCGACTCCGAGACGCCGCGGAGGTTCACGGCCGCCAGCAGCACCACGAAGAGGATGGCCAGCTCGACCCGCAGCGGCGCCAGCTCGGGCACCGCGGAGATGATGTTGTCCACTCCGGAGGCGACCGACACGGCCACGGTGAGCACGTAGTCGACGAGGAGGGCGGCGGCGACCGTGAGGCCCGCCGTCTCGCCCAGGTTGGTCCGGGCGACCTCGTAGTCGCCGCCGCCGGACGGGTACGCCCGGATCAGCTGGCGGTAGCTCAGCACCACCACGACGAGGAGGACGACCACGCACGCGGCCACCCAGGGGGCGAAGGTGAGGAAGGAGAGTCCGCCGAGCAGCAGGATCATCAGCAGCTCCTGCGGCGCGTAGGCCACGGAGGAGAGCGGGTCGCTGGCGAAGATGGGGAGCGCGAGCCGCTTCTGCAGCAGCTGTCCCTCGAGCTTGTCGCTGGGGAGCGGCTCTCCGATGAAGAAGTGCTTGGCGGTGCGCAGCTCGGTCGCGTCGGCCGATGATCCGTCCGCGGCGGACGGGGGGCCCTCGTGTGTCACGAGCGATGACACTACTCCGTGCGAGGGGGCAGTCAAGACGGCCGGGAGCAGGCCGAGCGGAGGCTGATCCCGCGCTGTGACCGGGAGTTTCCCGGTGCGGCGGGGAGCGACGGCCGGCGTCCTCGCGGCCGGCGCCCCGAGCGGGGGGTCAGCGGCCGTCGCGGGTCGCGGCTCCGATCAGGCCGGTGAGGCTGTCGCGGAGCGCGGTGAGCTCCTCGAGGGGGACGTCGAGCCGCTCCACGATCTGCGGAGGAACCTGCAGGGCCTGCTCGCGGAGGGCCGCTCCGGAGGGGGTCAGCGCGACGTCGAGGCGGCGCTCGTCGTCGCTGCTCCGGGCCCGCGTGACGTGGCCGCTCGCCTCCAGGCGCTTCACGAGCGGGCTGAGCGTGGCCGGCTCGAGGCGGAGGGCGGAGCCGAGGTCGGCGAGCGAGCGGGGGCTGCGCTCCCAGAGCGCGAGCATCACGAGGTACTGCGGGTGCGTGAGTCCGAGCGGCTCGAGCACGGGGCGGTACAGCCCGATGACGGTGCGCGCCGCGACGGCGAGGGAGAAGCAGACCTGGTTCTGGAGGGCGAGTGGGTCGGTTTCCACGGCGTCATCCTCTCATCGTGCCCTGATGGTTAGTACACTAAGGATATGACGCGGAAGAAGACCGGCTCCCTCTACCAGCGCTTCAACGCGCGGCTGTTCCCCTGGATCGGCCCGCCGCCGCTCGGCCCGTACGACCAGCCCGAGCAGGAGGCGCCCGCGGGGCAGGCGTGCCCGCTCTGCGGTCGGCCGATGTCCGAGCACGTCATCGACCGCTCCGGTCCGCGCACCCAGCTGTACTGCCCGAGCGACCCCTCCTGAGTCGCACGCCCCCGTTCGGGGGTCGGGGGCTTCGGGCGGCGGGGGCGGATGATGAGCGCATGTCCCGTCTGAGCCCCACCGCCGCCCGCGTCGTCCAGTACAGCCGTTTCGGCGACGCGGACGTCCTCGAGATCGCCGAGGTCGAGCGGCCGAAGCCCGGGGCGGGCGAGGTGCTGGTCGAGGTGCTCTCCGCCGGGGTGAACCACATGGAGGCGTTCATCCGGCAGGGCCAGTTCGACTCCGACCACTCCGCGGCCTTCCCGATGCGCCAGGGCACCGACTTCTCGGGCGTCGTCGTCGCCCTCGGTGAGGGCGTCACAGACATCAAGCTCCGCAGCGACGTGGTCGGCCACGCGCTCGTCGGCTCCCACGCGACCCACGTCGTGGTGCCGCGCCGCAACCTCGTCGCCAAGCCCGCCTCCGTGAGCTGGGAGGTCGGCGGCGCGCTGTTCCTCGCCGGAGTGACCGCGTGGCGCGCGCTGGAGGCCACGCATGTGGGACCCGACGACACCGTCCTCGTCTCCGCGGCGGCCGGAGGAGTCGGCAGTCTCGAGATCCAGCTGGCGAAGCTCCGCGGCGCGACGGTGATCGGCACCTGCGGCGAGCGCAACTTCGACTACCTCCGCCAGATCGGCGTGAAGCCGGTGGTCTACGGCGACGGGATCGCCGACCGCATCCGGGCCGCGGCGCCCGGCGGGGTCACGGTGTTCCTCGACAACTTCGGCGGGGAGAACGACGCCCTCGCCGACGAGCTCGGCATCGCGGCGGGCCGCTTCCACTCCAGCGACGACCGCAAGGAGATCGAGCTGCGCGCCGTCTGGCCCGACGCCGAGACCGCCCAGCGCGACACCGAGATCCTCGGCGAGCTGGTCGGCCTCGTCGGCGAGCAGAAGCTGCGGGTGCTCGTCTCGGGCTTCTACCCCTTCGACCAGGTGCAGGACGCCTTCGACGACCTCGAGAAGCGCCACTCGCGCGGCAAGATCGTCCTCGGCATGAACCCGGTGGACCCGGCGAAGGTCACCAAGGCGCGCGACATCCACGAGGCCGGCCGCTAGCCGCACCCTCCCGGCGGCTGTCCGGGCTGCTCTCCGGGCGGCCACAATGGGGCCGTGGCGCGCGGACGCCCGGGAGGAGTGACGCGATGGAGGAGCCCGTCGTCGCGATCGTCTGGATCGTCTCGTTCGTTGTGGTGACCGTCCTGGTCACCGGGCTGTCGGGGCGGGTGAACTGGTCCGCTCCCGTGGCGCTCGTCGCCGTCGGGGCTCTCGCCTCCTTCGTCCCCGGGATCCCGGAGGTGGTGGTCGAGCCGGACGTGGTGCTGTTCGGGATCCTGCCGCCTCTGCTCTACGCGGCGGCGATCCGCACCTCCGTCCTCGACGTCCGCGCCCGCGGCGACAGCATCCTCCTGCTGTCGGTCGGGCTCGTGGTCTTCACGGTCGCGGTGGTCGGCGCGGTGGCGTGGATGGTCGTCCCGGCGATCACGGTCGCCGCGGCCCTCGCGTTCGGCGCGATCGTGGCGCCCACGGACGCGGTGGCGGTCACGGCGATCGCGGGGCGGCTCCGCCTGCCGCGGCGCATGCTCACGGTGCTCGAGGGCGAGAGCCTCCTCAACGACGCGACCGCGCTGGTGGCGCTGAACGCCTCCCTCCTGGCGATCGTCAGCACGGTCACTCCCGGGCGCATCGCGCTCGACTTCGTGCTGGCCGTGGCGGTGGGCGGCGGGGTCGGGATCGGCATCGCCGTGCTGCTCGGGTTCGTGCGCAAGCAGGTGCAGTCGTCCGTCCTGGACACGAGCCTCTCGCTGGTTACGCCCTACGTCGCGTTCATCCCGGCGCAGCTGCTGCACGGCTCCGGGGTGCTGGCGGTCGTGGTCGCGGGGCTCTACCTGGGCTACCGGGCGCCGGTCATCCAGTCCGCGCAGGCGCGGATCGCGGAGTCGCTCAACTGGCGGACGATCCAGTTCCTGCTCGAGAACGCGGTGTTCCTCTTCATCGGGCTGAGCCTCTCGTCGGTGGTGGAGGCGACGGCCGACTCGGGCATCGGGGTCTGGCAGACGGTCGGCATCGGCGCGGCCGTGCTCGCGGCGCTGGTCGGGAGCCGCGTGGCCTGGATGTGCATGACGACGCTGTTGTTCAGGCACGGTCCGCGCCGGCTGCAGCAGCGCGGGTGGACCTGGCCGACCGCGATCGGGGTGTCGTTCGCGGGCATCCGCGGCGTGGTCACCCTCGCCGCCGCGTTCCTCCTGCCCGCGGAGACGCCGCAGCGCGCGTTCCTGCAGTTCCTCGCCTTCATCGTGGTGGCGGGGACGCTCGTCGAGGGGCTCGCGCTCCCGCGGCTCGTCCGAGCCCTGAAGCTCCCGGCCCCGAACGAGATGCAGGAGCGCGTCGAGAAGCAGATGCTGCTCGCCGAGGCGCAGGCCGTCGGGCTCGCCCGGCTCGACGCGGAGCCGCAGGACGGAGTGGAGGACCGCGTTCTCGATCGGCTGCGGCGGAATGCGACGTTCCTCGCAGACGCCCTGGAGAACCCGCCGGAGGGCGAGGGCGTGGAGCCGCTCCCGCAGGCCTACAACCGGCTCCGGCGCGTGATGATCGCGGCCGAGCGGGAGGCGGTGCTCCGCGCCCGCTCCGAGGGGCGGTACCAGGAGCCGGCGGTGGTGAGCGCTCTGGCGTTCCTCGACGTGGAGGAGGAGGCGCTGGCGGTCGGGCGGCAGTAGCGCCGAGAGGGCGGGGACCCCGGGCGGGATCCCCGCCCTCTCGGCGGTGCGGTGTCCGGGCTCAGCCCAGGGTGGAGCGGACCGAGGCGCGGGCCTCGTCGAGCGCGGCGCGCAGGGCGTCGACGCTCGCGGTCGTCACGGATCCCGAGGAGGCGGCGGTGCGCAGCTCCGCGCGCAGCTCGTCGCGGAACTCGGTGAGCAGCACCTCGGCGTCGCGCAGAGCGATCCGCGAGGCGGTGCGCGCGTCGGCCGAGGCCGGTGCGGCCTGCTCCGGCGCGGGCTGCTCGGAGGGGGTGCCGGACGTGTCCTGCGGGCGCGGCTCCTCGGCGGAGTGCTCCGGTCGGCGTCCGGGCTCCCGCGAGTCGCGGGCGGCGCTGGCCAGGTCGGCGCGGAGGCTCTTCATCGCCTCCGCGACGCCGAGGCGGACCTCGTCGGCGAGCCGGCGGACGGAGTCGGTGAGCTCCTCCTCGATGTCGCCCAGGTCGGTCGCGCGGTTCGCGAGCTCGGCGCGGCCGGCGTCGGTGATGGAGTAGACGGTCTTGCGGCCGTCGGCCTCCTTCGTGACGAGTCCCTCCTCCTCGAGCTTCGCGAGGCGCGGGTAGACCGTTCCGGCGCTGGGCGCGTAGGTGCCGCCGAAGCGCTCGCTGAGCGCCTGGATCAGCTCGTAGCCGTGGCGCGGCGACTCGGCGAGGAGGTTGAGCAGGTAGAGGCGCAGGCGGCCGTGCGCGAAGACGGGGCTCACAGCGAGCTCCCGTCCATCGGGCGGCGGCCGTCGGCGGGGCCGGTGCCGGGGGAGCCCCAGCCCTCGCCCACCGAGGCGGAGGACGCGGCGACGGACCGGCGGACGACGACCACGTCTCCCGAGACGGAGTTGGCGGCGACGTCGACCCACTTCGAGTCGAGCGAGCCCGTGGTCGAGGTGAAGCCCCGGCCGAAGGTTCCCTTGACGACGGAGCCGTCGAGCTGGAGCGTGCCCGAGACCGTGTTGATGCGGTAGCGGGCGCCGAGGCCCTCGTCGACGCGGATCGTGAGGTCGCCGCTGACGGTGTTGGCCTGGATCCGGTCGGGGGTGCCCTCGGCGTCGACGAACACGCTGCCCGAGACGCCGTCGACGGTGAAGCGGGTGAGCTCGCCGGTCGCGGTGACGTCGCCGGATACGGTGCGCGCGGTGACGCGGCCGGTGTGGCTGCGGACCGAGAGCTCGCCGTGGACGGTGTTCACCTCGATGTCGCCGTGCAGGCCGTCGACGACGATGTCGCCGCCGACCGTCGAGACGCGGGCGTCGCTGTGGAGGCCCGAGACCAGGCCGTCGGCCGAGACGGTGTCGAACTTCAGGTCGACGCCGCGGGGGACGAGGAGGCTGATGTCGGCGCGGTCGCCGCGGCGGCCGAGGCCCTTCACGACGTCGACGATGGTGTCCCAGCGGAGCTGGACGTGGTCGATCTCGAGGCGGTCGCCGTCCATCGAGACCTTGAGCGGGCGGCCGTCGACGCTGTGGACCTCCACGCGAGCGGTCGGCTCGTCGTGGGCGATGACGTCGATCTGGCCGCCGACGAGGGCGACCTTGACCGAGCGGACGACGTCGAGGTCGATGACCTTCGTCTCGCCGGCCTGTACGAGCCATTTCTCGAGGGACATGAGCTCCTCCTCCTGCACCGGGGTGCCTTTCTGAAACGCGATACATCGCGAGTGAACGAGAGTCACGATATATCTCGATCGCTGCGGCCGGCAACAGGGCTCGGCCGGTTCCCAGCGTCGAGGGGCCGGGGCCGAGGCGGGATGAGGCCGGGGGCCGGAGCCGAGGCCGCCGTCGAGGGGGTGAGGCCGCGGCGGGCGCCGTGGTAGACCGGGCGCATGGACCCGATCGCGGCACTCGAGGAGATCGCAGCACTGCTCGAGCGGGAGCGGGCCTCCCGCTACCGGGCGAAGGCGTTCCGCCGCGCGGCCGCGGTGCTGGAGGGGATGGCGTCCGCCGAGCGGGACGACCTCGCCCTCGTGCGGCGGGCCTCCGGGATCGGCGACACGACCTTCACGGTGATCGAGCAGGCGCGGTCGGGCCGGGTGCCCGACTACCTCGCGGAGCTGCGCGGCTCGGCTCCTCCGCCCGCGAGCGCGCTGCGGGGACGGCTGCGCGGCGACCTCCACAGCCACAGCGAGTGGTCCGACGGGGCGACGCCCGTCCTCGCGATGTCGGACGCGGCCCGCGCGCTCGGCCACGAGTACCTGGCGCTCACCGATCACTCGCCGCGGCTCCGGGTCGCCCACGGTCTCAGCGCGGAGCGGCTGGAGGAGCAGCTGGCCCATCTCGCGGGCCTCGACACCGGGCCCCTGCGGCTGCTCAGCGGGATCGAGGTGGACGTCCTCGAGGACGGCGCGCTCGACCAGACGGACGAGCTGCTGGACCGCCTCGACGTGGTCGTCGCGAGCGCCCACTCGAAGCTTCGGCTGCCCTCCCGTGAGATGACGGCCCGGCTGGTCGCGGCTGCCTCGGATCCGCGGACCGACGTCCTCGGCCACGTCACGGGGCGGCTGGTGTCGGGCGAGCGCGGCACCCGCCCGCCGTCGACCTTCGACGCCCGGGCCGTGTTCCGCGCGTGCGCCGACCACTCCACCGCGGTCGAGATCAACGCCCGCCCCGAGCGCGAGGACCCGCCGGACGAGCTGATCGCGCTCGCGCTCGAGGAGGGCTGCCTGTTCTCGATCGACAGCGACGCGCACGCTCCGGGCCAGCTGGGCCTGCTCGACTACGGGGCCGAGCGGGCGGAGCGGCTCGGCGTCCCGGAGGAGCGGATCGTGACCACCTGGCCGGTCGAGCGGCTCCTGGAGTGGACCCGCGGTTGAGGATCCTCGCGCGTTGCGCAAACGAACTGCGGCTATCACCCCCTTGACAGGAGGCCGTACCGCGGGAGGAGATCCGACGCAAGTGGCGAAATCCCAGCCGCCCACGCGGCATGCTCGGTACCGGTCCGCTCCTCCTGGGCCGCTCCAGCGGTCGGGAGTCGCGCTCCGTCGCACTCTCCGCTCCGACAGACCAGGTGAACCATGGCCACGCAGACCGCTCTCGACGCCGTGCGCGCCGCTCCCACTCTGCTCGAGGCCGTCCGGATGGCCGACGAGCTGACGGTCGCCGCGGTGAGCGACGGTGGTGGCCGCGCGGTGCGCCTGCTCACCCGCGCAGCCCTGGACCCCTCGGACCAGCTCACTGCGATCGCGGCTGTGCACTCGCTCGCGCAGGTCTTCGACGAGGAGGCCGACCTCGCGCTGCTGATGCTGCTCGAGGACGAGCGCCCGTACCTCCGCGAGCACGCCGCCTGGGCCTTCGGCGGGCGCCTGCCCCGCCCCGCCGCGCTCGGACCGCTGCTGCGCCTGGTCCGCGACGGCGGCTTCTCCGGCATGCTCGCGCAGCGCACCGTCCTGCTCTGGGCCTCCTCGACCCCCGACCTCGTCGCCGTCGCGCTCGAGGGCGCGCTGCTCGGCGAGCGCGAAGCGGCGGCCCGGGCACGGCTCGTCGAGACCCTGGGCCTCGTGCCCGGCACGATCGCCGAGCGCACCCTCCTGCACGTGGCCGCCGATCGCGCGGAGGGGCTGGAGGCGCGGGCCGCCGCGACGGACGCGCTCGGCGAGCGCGGCTCCGACGACGCCGAGCTCCTGCTCACCGGCCTGGCCGAGGAGGCGGCGCCGATCGGGCCCCTCGCCCGGCTCGCCCTCGGCGACCTCGCCCCCGCACCGGCCGTGGAGGCAGGGCCGACGGTCGCGCAGCTCTTCGTCCACGCCGACATCGACGGCACCCTGACGCGGGTGGGCGCCGGCGACAACGGCGGGATCGCGACCCTGCTGGTGCGACTGGGCGACTCGCTCGTCGAGCAGGAGGGCATCGACCGGGTGCTCACGCTCTCGCGCGGGACCCCGGCCGAGGCCGAGCGCGCGCTCGGCGAGCTGCCCGACTCCGGCCACGGCTTTGCTCCGGTCCCGTTCGTGGGGCCGCCCGTCGCCATGCCTCAGGCGTGGAGCCGACGCATCGCCGCCGAGCGCGGCATCCGCCGGATCCTGCGCACGGCCGGCCGGGTCGACGTGCTGCACCTGCGGATGGCGGACGTCGGATCCCTCGCGGCGGCCGCGGTCGCCCGGGAGCTCGAGATCCCCGTCGTGTTCACCCTCGCTCCGGACCCGCACGCCCTGATCGCGGGCCTGGACGCCTCCGGCGCCCTCACCCGCGCGGACTTCGGCGAGCGCGACGCCGCCGAGCACTTCTGGTTCCGCGTGCGCCTGGTGCAGCGCCTGGCCGCGGACGCCGCGCACACCGTCCTCTTCCCGCGAGAGGAGCTGGCGGCGACCATCCGCGAGCTGATCGGCGTCGACATCACCGCGCACCCGGAGCGGCACACGATCGTCCCGGAGGGGATCGACATCGGCCTGGTCGAGCGCGGCGAGGCGGCCGCACGGGCCTCCGCCGCCGGTGAGCCGGTCGCGCTGGACGAGGGCGGGGACCTGGCCTCGCTCGACCTCCTGCTGGAGGAGCTGCCCGAGCACCGCCGCGGCCTCCCGCTGCTGCTCAGCGTGGGCCGCCTGCACCGGGTGAAGGGGATGGCGGCGCTCGCCGAGGCCTGGGCGTCCGACCCCTCGCTCCGGGAGCGCGCCAACCTGCTCCTGGTCGGCGGGGACCTCGCCGACCCGAGTCCCGACGAGCGCGAGCAGCTCGACCGCATCCGCGCCGTCGCGTCCGACGGGCTGCTCCTGGCCGGCCACCGCCCGAACGGGACCGTGGCCCGCTGGCTCGGCGCGATCCGGCACGGCCGACCGGAGCTCTCTGCTCCGGGAGGCGCCTACGTCTGCGCGAGCGTCAAGGAGGAGTTCGGCATCGCCCTCCTCGAGGCGCTCTCCGCAGGACTGGTCGTCGTCGCTCCGGCGACAGGCGGGCCCGCGACCTACGTCGAGGAGGGGGAGACCGGCTTCCTGGTCGACACCGCCGACCCCGCGGCACTCGCCGCCGGCGCCGCCGCCGCACTCGATCTCGCAGGAGGGCCTCTCGGCGAGCACGCCGCGGCCCGCGGGCACGCGATGGTCGCCGAGCGCTACACGGTGCAGGCCATGGCTCATGCCCTCTCGGGCGTCTACGCGCACGCGACCGCGGACCAGGAGCGTCCTCTCCGCTCGCCGCTCGTGCTGGGGGCCTCGTGACCCTGCTGATCATCAGCCCCGACTACGCGTCGCACCTGCTGCCGCTGGCGACCCTCGGCACGGCGTGGCAGGAGGCGGGCGAGCGCGTCGTCGTGGCCACCGGCGACGCGACGCGCTCCATCGTGGACGGCTTCGGATTCGAGCACGTCGCGCTCCGGCTGGGGCGCGGCTCCAACCCGGGCACGATCCGCGCGGAGGAGCAGGCGCCCGACGAGGGCGCGTCCCTCCGCGGCTTCTTCGACGCCACCCGGCGCGGGATGGTCCCGACCCTCGCCTACCAGGCGCGGGAGCGGCTCACCGACCTGCTCTGGGATCCGTCCGGCGTCGCCGCGCGCCTGCGCGTGATCCTCGACGAGGTGCAGCCCGACGCGATCGTGGTCGACCACCTCGCCTTCACCGCGCGCGTGGCGCTGAAGGCACTCCGCGTGCCCTACGGCGACGTCGTGCTCGGCCACCCCAGCGCGCTCACGGTGCCCGGCGAGGTCTACGGCTTCCCTCCGGTCTGGCCGGACGCCTTCGCTCCGGAGCCGGACGACCTCGATGCGCTCCGCGCCCTCTGCGAGCGGGTGCGCGACTCCTTCACCGCGGAGTGGAACGCCGCCCTCACCACCCTCGACCCCGGGGCGGCGCCCAGCGCCGACGCCTTCGCCGAGAGCGGCGACGTCCTGCTGCTCAACTATCCGGGCGAGCTCCACGACTCGGCCCGCACCGCTCAGCTGCCGCCGCACGCGTTCCTCGGCTCCGCCGTCCGCGAGGAGCCCGACGACGCGGAGGTCGAGGAGTGGCTCGCCGCGTCCGAGGATCCGGTCGTCTACGTGAGCTTCGGCAGCTTCCTCTCGGTGCGCGACGACGTGCTCGCCCGGGTCGTAGAGGCCCTGGCCGGCGTCGAGGCCGGGGGCAGGCCCGTCCGCGTGGCTCTCGCCTCCGGCGCGACCGAGCGCGCGGCCCTGGGCGAGATCCCCGAGGGCTGGCTGGTCCGCGGCTTCCTGCCGCAGGTCGCGCTCCTGCGCCGGGCCGCGCTCGCGGTCAGCCACGGCGGCAACAACAGCGTCACGGAGGCGATGACCGCGGGCGTGCCGCTCGTCGTCCTGCCGTTCTCGACTGACCAGTTCGCGGGGGCGGCCGCGCTCGAGGACGCCGGGTTCGCCGCCGTGCTCGACCCCAACGCCGCATCCGCGGGAGAGCTCGCGGAGGCTGCGCGGCGGATACTCGCACTCGACGCTCCCGCCCGGGAACGGCTGACGGCGCTCGCCGAGGGCCTCGCCCGCGAGACGGGGCCGCAGCGGGCCGTCTCCGCCCTGAGCGGAGCGACCGTCCAGCGCTAGCCTGGGCCGATGGTCGAGCCGACACCCCGGGACGCGCCCCTGCGCGCCGAGCGGGACGCCGCGCGGGCGGACCCGATGCTGAGTGCTCTCGGACCGTTCGGGCGCTTCGAGGGGATCGTCCCTCCGCTGTTCGAGGCGGCCGTGCGGATCCTGCACCCCTCCGACGACCCGCCTCGGCGCTGGCGCGAGGTCGCCGAGCGGGAGGGGACGCTCCTGCATCCGCTCGCGCAGTGGTACTCGCTCACCGGCGAGCATCCCGACGAGTACGCGGAGCCCCGCCTCGGAGTGCTCCCGCTCGACGAGCTCGCGGCTGTCGCCGCCGTGCTCGCGGAGCACACGAGCACCCCCGAGGACTGCCTGGCCGTGTTCTGGGAGGGGTTCGGCGTGCTGAGCGGCGGGTCGCGGATCCTGATCTCCCGCTCGGACGCCTCGGAGGAGCTGCCCGAGTGGATGAGCGACACCCGGCCGACCGGCTGGGAGCACCCCGAGACCGCCGCCGCGGCGACGGTCGAGCTGCCGGGGCGGGAGGGGCCTCTGCTCTCGCTCGACGTCAGGGTGCTCGAGGACACCGCGTGGGCGCGCGCGGCGGGCTTCGCCGACGCCTCCGGGCTCGTCGTGCAGACTCCGCTCGCGCTCTGGCCGGAGGACCGGGCCTGGTACCTCGCGAGCGAGGTCGACTTCGACTCGACGCTGATCGGCGGCTCGCGCGCCCTCGTCGACGACCTGCTGCGGCTCTCCGCCGCGGGGCGCATCGAGGCGCTCCTCCTGCCGGATCAGGTGGACCTCACGAGCACCGGTGACCGGCTCAACCCGAGGCGGCGGTGACGGGGTGAGCGACGAGGACGACGAGCGCTGGCTCGTGGTGAAGGGCCGCCGATGGCGGCGCACCGACCCCTCGCTGCCGGAGGACGTGGTCGCCGTCCTCACCTCGCACCTCGGGCGCGGGCGCTCGGGAGTGCGCTCCGCCAGGCTGCACGAGGACGCGGAGGCGGAGGCGCTGGCGCGCAGGAGGGTCGGGCTCGCCAAGCACGGGCTGGGCGAGCGCGGACCGGCATGGTGGGACGAGCCCGAGGTCGATCGGCTCGAGCGCGCCCGCGAGGCGCTGCGGGCGCTCGAGGAGCTCGACGCTCCGGAGGACTGACTCGGCTTCTGCATCCCCCGAGGGTGCTCGTCGGGCGAGGCGGGCGGGGAATGCCCGAGCGGATCCGGGGAGAGCGCGCGGAACCGCGGCCTGTGGAGGAGGACCGCCCCCGCCGAGGCCGCCCGCCGAGGCCGCGAGCCGAGCCCGCCCGCCCCTAGCGGAACCTCACCACGAAGCCGTCCTCCGGCCCGGTCGGGAAGCTCTGCAGGCTCACGCGCAGATCCTGCCCGTCCTCGACGTCGTACGGGTGCCCCGCGGCCAGGAGCTCCAGCGCCGCGGACAGCAGGTCGACGGTCGCCGGCTCGCCCGGGCACCGGTGGTCGCCTCCGTAGTGCCCGCCGCCCTGGGCGATGAAGCCGTTGCGGTCGACCGGCGACCGGAACCGCTCCGGATCGAAGCGGCCCGGCGCCTCCCCGTGCGAGCCGTGGTCCGTCGCGTAGAGGTCGAGCAGCATCCACTGCCCCGCGGGAAGCGTCTCGCCGCGGAAGTCCAGCTCCCGGCGGGCCCTTCCTCCGACCATCGGGAAGAACGGGTAGAAGCGCCGCACCTCGTTCGCGAACGCGACGCGCTCCTCCTGGTCGGCGAGCCGCTCGCGCCACTCCGGATGCCGGTGCAGCGCGAGCGCCGCCAGCACCACGAAGCGCCCCACCGCGACCGTGGGCCGCAGCACGTTGATCAGCTCCACCGCGGCGACCTCGACGGGCAGGAGGCCGCCGTCCTCCTTCTCGTGCGCGATCCGGTGCAGGGGGGTCGGCGAGGGCCCGGCGGTCCGGCTCGCCTCGATCAGGCCGCGCGCCCATCGCTCGGTCGAGCGGCGGCGGAGTCGTGCGGCCCAGTTGGGCGGGCCGAAGCGCCCGGCGTTGTCGATCATCGCCCGGAGCTCGTCCGTGCGCCGCAGCACCTCCTCCTCGTCGGCCTCGATGCCGGCCCAGGACAGGACCGCGCGGCCCAGGACCTCCGCGGCGACGTCCTGGAGGCGGACCCGCTCGCCGGTCAGCCGGGCGGCGGCCGCCTGCCACTCCCGCGCGAAGGCCGCGACCAGCCTCGACCGCTGCTCGGGCGTCTCCACCAGATCCAGGAACATCCGCTTCCGCCTCCGGTGCGGCTCGTCCTCGAGGGTCTGCACGCTGCCCTCGTCCTGCAGGAGGTGCAGCACGGAGCCGGGCAGCGCGCCCTCGCGGTCGAAGCGCCCGCCCTCGTAGAAGAAGCGCGCCGCCTCGATGCCGCGCGCCATGATCACGGGCCGTCCGAGGATCCGGGTGCGGAACGCGTCCGCGCCCACGTCGTCGAAGCGCCGCGTCCCGAAGAGGTAGCCGTCGGCGAGGACGGCCGCGCTGCTGTCGACGGCGGGGACGACGGGGATCGAGGCGGCGATCAGCCGGCCGATCCCTCGGTGTCGTCGCCCTCGGCCTGCGAGGGCTTGTCGACGCCCGCGTCGTCGACGTGGTCGTGGTTCTGCGGGTTCTCCTGCGGCTGCTCGGTCCGGTCGGTCATGGTGCTCCTCTCGCGTCGGCGCGGTGCGCGCCTCGCGGCCACGGTAGGAAGAGCGCGGCGGACCCGGGTACCCCGTTGACTCGCGGGGGAGGGGCGGGCAGACTCCGCCGCCCTCAGCGCCTCCGCAGGAGGACCGGCGCGGTCGCCCAGACCACGGCGAGCAGCAGCAGCACGCCTCCGCCCGCCCAGAGGCCTGCCGGCCCGCCCAGCACGACGTCGAACACGAAGCCCACGACTCCGACGAACAGCAGCGATCCCGCCGCGAGGCACACCGTGACCACCCGGTTGCCGAACCGCACCAGCTCGGCCTTCCTCCGCCGCTGGAACAGCAGCCGATGGGCGATGACCGGCGCCAGCGCCAGGATCGTGACGCACGCGGCGAGCAGGACGAGCACGAGGTAGAGCGCCACGTCGGGCGGCGCGAGGTCGGCGAAGCGCTGCTGGAAGCACAGCGTCAGCAGGAAGCCGCCCAGGATCTGCGTGCCGGTCTGCACGACCCGCAGCTCCTGCAGGATCTCGTTCCAGTTGCGGTCGGATCGCTCCTCCACCGTCTCGTCGCGACCGGAGTCGGGGGCGGAGGGGTCGACGGGTCGGTCGCTCATGGGACGAGGGTAGAGCTCAGGCGAGCAGGGACTCCGCCAGCGAGATCGCCCCGCGCACCCCGGACTCGTCGCCGAGGGCCGGGCGCACGATGCGGATCCGCCCGCCGCCCGTCCCCGTCGCTCCGGGCGCGCCCATCAGCCGCTCGACCTCGGCCTCGACCGCGGGGACGAGCCCCGGCGTCTTCGACACGCCTCCGCCGACGACCGCGAGCCGCACGCCCGCGACGTAGGCGAGCGTCGTGACGAGCTGCGCGAGGTAGTAGGAGCTGAAGCGGAGGTTGGCGGCCGCCTCCTCGGGGCCGAGGCGGGAGCCGTCGACGCCCCAGCGCGCCGAGATCGCGGGACCGGCGACCAGGCCCTCGAGGCAGTCGCCGTGGAACGGGCAGGTGCCGGCGAAGCCGTCCTCGGGGTGGCGGCGGGGCAGCAGGTGCGCGACCTCGGGCCAGCCGCTGCCGGCGAGGAGCCGTCCGCCCGCGATCACGCCGCCGCCGACTCCGGTGCCGACCGTCAGATAGACGAAGTCGTCGACTCCGGCTCCGGCGCCCCAGCGGGCCTCGCCCAGGGCGGCTCCGTTGACGTCGGTGACCAGCGCGAGCCGGGCGCCCGGTGCGGCCGCGCCGATCGGGCCGAGGACGTCAGTGCCCTCCCAGCCGAGCTTCGGCGTGGAGGTGAGGTGCCCGTAGGTCGGCGAGCCGGGATCGATGTCGAGCGGGCCGAAGGAGGCGACGCCGACCGCGGCGACGGTGCCGTCGACTCCGTGGCCGCTGACGAAGCCGGCCAGATCGGCGAGCGTCTCCGCGGGCCCGCGGGTCGGCAGGGTCGTCGTCGCGAGGATCCGCTCGGGATCAGCGGCGTCGGCGACCGCCGCGACGACCTTCGTGCCCCCGGTCTCGATGCCGACGAGGAGGGGACGGTCGGCGGTGGCGCTCATGGATCTCCAGGGCTCGTGCGGTGCGTCTCGGGTCTCAGCAGGCGGACAGCGAGCGCACCTGCGCCGACAGGGTCAGGGGGCTGCCGAGGAGCAGCACCTGATCGAGGTCGTGGCCCTGCATCTTCACACGGGTGCTGCGCGGCAGGCAGGTCGGCTCGCTGAGGTAGAGCGGGGCGCCCTGCTTCGCGGCGACCGGGCCCACGGCCAGCGCGTCGGCGAAGCCGGTGGCGGTCGCGAGGTAGACGGTGTCGCCCAGCTCGGACGGCGGGAAGACGTCGTTGAGGTGTCGGCTGGTGTCGTGGCGGTCCGTCCCGGCGATGCGCGACACGGTGCCGGCGATCTTCGCGGCGCGGAGGTCGGCCTCCACGGCGGTCGAGATCGACGGCGCACCGCCGAGCAGCTGCACGGAGGAGGGGTCGAGTCCGGCGAGGGTGTCGCGGGTCGGCTGGTCGAGGCGCGAGCGGGCGCCGTCGACGAGGAGGACGGGCTCGGCGCGGCGGCCGGCGATCGGCGCGACCGAGAGGGCGTCCGGGAAGTTGGTGCCGGTCGCGACGAAGACGTTCTCGTAGCTGCCGTCGGGGAAGGCGTCCTCGACGATCCGGCGCGAGGTGTCGTAGCGGTCGACGCCCTCGATGCGCTCGGTCGGGATCCCGAGGGCCTTCACCTGCTGGAGCACCGACTCGCTCACGGAGAGGGCGCTGCCGACCACGACGATCCGCTGCGGGGCGAGGCGGCGCAGCTCGGCCGCCACCACGGCGGGCAGGACGCTCGGGTCGGTGAGCAGGAGGGCGCCGCCCTGCTTCGCGGCGGCGGGGCCGGCGCTCAGGGCGTCCGGCCAGTTCGCTCCGCTGGCGAGGTAGACGACGGGGGCGCCGTCGGCGAATCCGGAGGCGGTCACCGCGACGGCGGTCGCGTACCGGTCGGTCCCGGCGAGGCGGGCGACGTCGGAGGAGTAGGCCGACGGGAAGAAGTCGATGCCGCTGCGGCCGCCCGGCGGCACGGTGACGACCGCGCGCTCGTCGAGGCGGGCCAGGCGCGAGAAGTACTGGTCGTCGTAGGCGGGGTACCCCGGCTCCACGAGGCGCAGGAGGTAGTCGCCGGCGGGCAGGGCGAGGTCGCTCGTGTCCCACGCGCGGGCGGCGCCGGGGGCTCCGGTGACGGGAACGGTGTCGAGGAGCGAGTACGTCCCACCGTCGACCCACCAGGCCTGCACGTCGAAGGAGGGGGAGGAGACGCCGGGGACCGCGTCGGCGGTGATCGATCCGGACAGCTCGGCGGTGCGCAGGAGGGAGATGGCGACGGACTCGTCGATCCCCCGGGTCGTCCTCGCGGCCTCGGCGACCGGGGTGTCACCGAACCAGGTCGGGTACCAGTCGTCGCTGCCGATCAGGTTCGCGCGGACGGTGAGGGGCTCGCCGCCGGGAACGGGGAGGGAGAAGTCGGCGCCCGTGTCCGCCTGGGCGACCACGTCCCCTTCGGCGTCCTCGACCTGGACGTAGAAGTACGGGTTCTCGGGGGCGGGGTGCTCCTCATCGGCGTCGCGGAGCGCGATGGTGCCCGAGAGGACGACCTCGGCGGCCGCCTCCTGCGCGGCGCTCGCGCCCGGGAGATCGGGGGCGGCGACGGCCGGACCGGCGGCGAGGCCGGCCAGCAGGAGAGCGGAGACGCCGATCGCGGCGAGGGGGCGTGCGGGCACGGCGGGCCTTTCGGCAGGATCCGCGGGAGGCCGCGGCGGACACGGTGTCTGAATGCTAGCCGCCGCCCGCCTCCGGGCGAGGGCGGGTGTCGGCGGGATGGGCCCCCGTCCGGGGGACGATGGTGGTGGATTCCCGGGGCCGCCGGAGGAGTCCGCGCGAGCAGGCTCCCCCGGCGGCCCGGGTCGGATCCCCTACTTGACGACCGCTGCGGTGGCGGCGGAGGTGCGCGTCGCCGTCGTGTAGTCGGCCTTCTTGCCGGTGACGGTCACCGTGATCTTCTTCCCCACCGTGGCGCTGGTCGGCTTGTAGGTGGCGGAGGTCGCCCCGGAGATCGCGGTGCCGTTCGCCTTCCACTGGTAGGTGAGGGCCACCGGCGAGGGACCCCAGGTGCCCGGCTTGGCGGTCAGGGTGGAGCCGACCTTCGCGGTGCCGGTGATCGTCGGGGTCGCGGCGGAGAGGGTGCCCGCCACCACGGCGCTCGTCTTCGCGGAGGTCTTCGTCACGGCGGTGAATCCGGACTTCGACCCCGTGACCGTCACGGTGATCGTCTTGCCGAGAGTGGCGCCGGTCGGCGTGTACGTCGCGGACGTCGCCCCGCTCAGAGCGGTGCCGTTCGCCTTCCACTGGTAGGCGAGGGCGACGGGGGAGGGACCCCAGGTGCCGTGCTTGGCGGTGAGGGTCGAGCCGACCTTCGCCGTGCCGCTGATGGTCGGCGTCGCAGCGGTGATCGCGCCGCCGGTCACGGCAGCGGTCCCGGAGGAGACCCGCGTGGTCGAGACGTAGCCCGACTTCGAGCCCGTGACGGCGACGGTGATCACCCTGCCCGCGTCGCCCGCGACCGGACGGTACGTGGTGCCGGTCGCCCCGCTGATCGCGGTGCCGTTCGCGCGCCACTGGTACGCGAGGGCCACGGGGGAGGGGCCCCAGGTGCCGGCGCTCGCCGTGAGCGTCGAGCCGACCGCGGCGGTGCCGGTGACGGTCGGAGTCGCGGCGGTGAGGGCGGTGCCGCCGATGCGCACGACGGTCGATGCCGCCCCGCTGTCGCCTCCGGCGTTGATCGCGCTGACGCTCATCGTGTAGGTGGCGCCCGCCGCCAGGTGCGTGAACGTGAAGGAGCGGGCGGTGGCGGCGACCGTCGTCGACCACGGACCGGCGCCCGCGTTGTCGACGCCATTGCGCGAGACGCGGTAGCCGGTGATCGCCGGGTTGCCGGCCGACTCCGGAGGCGCCCACGAGATCGTCGCGGATCGCACGCTGTCGTTCGTGGTGCCTGCGACGCGCGTGGGAACGGAGGGGGCGAAGTAGGCGTCGGCGGTGCGGGTGACCGTTGCCGCTTCGCTGGTGCCGACCCCGTTGATCGCCTGAACGGTGAAGGTGTAGGAGGTGTTCGGGCGCAGGTTCGTGAACGTCTGCGAGCGGCGGTCGGCGGAGACGACGGTCGACCAGGGGCCGCTGCCGGACGCGTCGGTGCCGTTGCGGCTGACCCTGTAGCCCGTGATGTCGGTGCCGCCGTCGGCGTAGGGCGCCTCCCATGAAACGGTCATCGACGTGCCGCTGGGCTCCGCGTATGCGAATTCAGGAGCAGCCGGACGGGTGGTGCCGGTGCCGAAGGAGACACAGCTCTTTGGAGAGTCGAGGTAGTCGGCATAGTCGGCACTTTCCGACCTGAAGTACCAGGACGCAGCCCAGATGCAGTATTCGTAGCGATGGCCAGCGGCCACATCGAGATTCTGCGAGGTTGTGGTCAGGGAGTACTCGACGTCGTAGCCGCTGCCGTTGCCCCAGTCATCGTCGTAACTCGCAATATCGTCGAGCGTGGCGTGGTACTCATCGAAGGAGCACGCTTCCCCGTTGATCGACGGCCGCTTCCACCGGGCGGAAGCCAGTGCTGTGGATTCGTCGTAGGCCACCGAGAGCTCGGCCGGCGCAGGGACGTTCCAGTAATGGTAGAGACCGGTGCTAGTCGGGATGCTCTGCGTCGATGATGCGACTAGTTTCTGGCCGTACTCGCCGCCGGAGAACGAGGCGTTGAAATCAGTCACACTCGCAACTTCGATGGTATAGCCATTCACATCGCGAGGTAAGTCGAAAGAGACCGATGTTGCGTTCGATACTTCCGTCAGGGCTGTCGTATACGAGTCGGTGTCCCCATATCGCGTCGTGTAAATCGTGTAGATGTGCACGCGATAGCCGGCGACCTTCTGCGCGGGTGCCGTCCACGAGATGGTGACGGCGTCCGTGCAACTGTTGTCAGACGCGACGACGTTCGACGGCGCAGCCGGCGAGCCCGCGGCCTGGGCCGGGGTCGCGACGAAGAGGGAGAGGAGCAGGGCGAGGAAAAGGGAGACGCTGAGGGTCTTCGTTCGCATGGAGGAGGGCATCCGGATTCGTCGGAGCGAGAAGGCCGACGACTGTCGGGCCGGAGGGATCGTCCCATGCCGCTTATCGCTGCACTAAGTCCCCCATTCAGGGCGGAATTCGACGGATTCGACAGATGTCATCAGCGCGATGACAAGAGAGAGGGATAAGGCCTTCTCGCGGAGAGGCGCAACGTCGTCCCTCCGAAAGCCGCCTCAAGGCGAGAGTCGCGGCGGCATCACAGTGCCCCGCGGAAGAGCCGCGGCGTTTTCCCGCGCCGCACCCACCGTTCACGCGTGTTCCGTGCGCCTCGCGGCGAGAACCGCACGATCGGCGCGTGCAAGACTGGGCGCGAGCGTGCTCCATCCCGCTGCGTCATGCGCGGGGCACGGAGCCACTGGACCCGGTCCGCTCATCCGCATCCTTTCGCAGGAGGACTCGAATGACCGATACCGCCGTGCTCGCCGAGGCACCCGCCCGAACCGCCGTCGCGAAGACGATCCTGATGTGCCGTCCCGAGCACTTCACCGTCGTCTACCGCATCAATCCGTGGATGGACCCGCAGGTCCCCACCGACACCTCCCTCGCCGTCCGGCAGTGGCAGACCCTCTACGACACCTACGCCGACCTCGGCTTCACGATCGAGCTGATCGAGCCCGAGGCCGGACTGCCGGATATGGTCTACGCGGCCAACGGCGGATTCGTGATCGACGGCATCGCCTACGGTGCCTCCTTCACCTACCCCGAGCGCCAGCCCGAGGGCCCGGCGTACATGGACTGGTTCCGCTCGGCCGGCCTCGACGTCCGCGTCCCCGAGGAGGTCAACGAGGGCGAGGGCGACTTCCTCCTCGTCGGCGAGCGGATCCTCGCCGGCACGGGCTTCCGCTCCGCCTCCGACTCGCACGCCGAGGTCGCCCGCGTCTTCGGCCGCGAGGTCGTCACGCTCGAGCTCGTGAACCCGTCGTTCTACCACCTCGACACCGCGATCGCCGTGCTCGACGACACGAACATCGCCTACCTTCCGAGCGCGTTCAGCGAGGAGGGCAACCGCACCCTCCGCGAGCTCTACCCCGACGCGATCCTCGTCTCGGAGGAGGACGCGTCCGTGCTCGGGCTCAACTCCTTCTCCGACGGCCTCAACGTCGTCATCGCCTCCCGCGCGACGGGCTTCGAGCGCCAGCTGCGCGAGCGCGGCTACAACCCGATCGGCGTCGACCTGTCCGAGCTGCTGCTCGGCGGCGGCGGCGTGAAGTGCTGCACGCTCGAGCTGCGCCGCTGACCCACTCCCCGTGGTCGGCGACGCGCAGCGCCGACCCACCCTCCACTGTCCACGATCCGTCGCACTCGACGCCGAGTGCGACGACTCCTGGAGAGTCGATCGTCCCCTCAGGAGGAACGACATGAGCATCACCGACACCGACACCGCCCGCTCCGCCGCCCTCATCGCCGCGGAGGAGGAGCACGCCGCCCACAACTACCACCCGCTGCCCGTCGTCGCGGCCACCGGCGACGGCGCCTGGATCACCGACGTCGAGGGCGTCCGCTACCTCGACTGCCTCGCCGCCTACTCCGCTGTGAACTTCGGCCACTCGCACCCGGTGCTGCTGGAGGCGGCCCGCGAGCAGCTCGGCCGCGTCACCCTGACCAGCCGCGCGTTCCACAACGACCGCCTCGGCCCGTTCGTCACGGCGCTCGCCGCGCTCGCCGGCAAGGACATGGTCCTGCCGATGAACACGGGCGCGGAGGCGGTCGAGTCGGGCATCAAGGTCGCCCGTGCCTGGGGCTACCGGGTCAAGGGCGTCGCTCCGGGCCGGGCGAACATCATCGTCGCGGCGGGCAACTTCCACGGCCGCACGACCACGATCATCTCGTTCAGCGACGACGCGGAGGCGCGCGACGGCTTCGCTCCGTTCACGCCCGGATTCCGCACGGTCCCGTTCGGCGACGCGGAAGCCCTCGAGGCCGCGATCGACGACGACACCGTGGCGGTGCTGATCGAGCCGATCCAGGGCGAGGCGGGCATCGTCGTGCCGCCGGCCGACTACCTCCCGGCCGTCCGCGAGATCACCGCGCGCCGCAACGTCCTCTTCATCGCCGACGAGATCCAGTCCGGCCTCGGCCGCACCGGCGCCACCTTCGCCTGCGACCTGGTCGGAGTCGTCCCCGACGTCTACCTGCTCGGCAAGGCGCTCGGCGGCGGCATCGTCCCCGTCTCGGCCGTGGTCGCGGACGCCGATGTGCTCGGCGTTCTGCAGCCGGGCCAGCACGGCTCCACCTTCGGCGGCAACCCGCTCGCCGCGGCCGTCGGCCTCGCAGTCGTCGAGATGCTCGCGACCGGCGAGTACCAGGCCCTCGCCCGCGAGCGCGGCGCCCAGCTGCACGCCCGCCTCGAGGCGCTGATCGGCCGCGGAGTGGTCGCCGTCCGCGGCGCCGGACTCTGGGCCGGCATCGACATCGACCCGGGGCTCGCCTCGGGCCGCGCCGTCTGCGAGGCCCTGATGGCCCGCGGAGTGCTGGCCAAGGACACCCACGGCTCGACGATCCGCCTGGCGCCGCCGCTCGTGGTCACCGCCGCCGAGATCGACTTCGCCGTCGACGAGCTGGAGGCCGTGCTCGAGTCGCTGCGCTGAGGCGCACCGTCCTCCCTCCGCGAGGTGCCGCTCCGGTCCGCGACACGCCGTGTCCGGCGTGCCCGAACGGCATCCCGCGGGAGGGGGAGGGACGTGTTGAGACGGGACGTCTCGATGTCGCGGCAGGCCGTCGCCGCTCTGCGATACTCGCGCGATGAGCACACCTCTCCCGCCGGAGAACACCCCGCCCTCGTCCCCCGACCAACCCGCCGCAGGCCCCGCCTACGGCACGGCGACCCTC
>NZ_PSWJ01000018.1:0-77619 GCF_002932775.1 Rathayibacter sp. AY1B8
GCCGCGGGCCTCGTCTTCGGCATCCTGGGCCTGCGGAGGGAGCCGACCGGCCGCACGCTCTCGATCTGGGGCATCGTGCTCAACTCCGTCATGCTCGGCCTCGTCCTGCTCTTCGCGATCGCCGTGCTCGTCGTGGTCGTGCTCGTGCCGCTCGCGGCCCTCGCGTCGGGCAGCGACTACCGCTGATCCGCCGCTTCCCGCGTCCCGCGCCTCCTGTCCGCTCCGGCGGCGGGAGGCGCGGTCGTTCCGCGCCCGCCGAGCGGACGCTCCGCGCCCGCGTCCGCCGCCGCCCCGCGCCCCGGCGATAGGCTGGCCGCGCAGTTCGCGAGCCCCCTGCACCCTCCGGGGCCGCACGACGACAGCAACGGAGCTGGACGTGACCCTCGCACCGAGCACCCTCCCCGACCGCGACCCGGAAGGCAGAGCCCTGGACGACACCGAGACCCCCGAAACGCGCACCGAGAGCGACTCCCTCGGCTCGATGGAGATCCCCGCCGAGGCCTACTGGGGCATCCACACGGCGCGGGCCCTCGACAACTTCCCGATCTCGAAGCGCCCCATCTCGATCTACCCCGATCTCGTCCGGTCCCTCGCCACGGTCAAGCTCGCGGCCGCCCGGGCGAACACCGAGCTCGGCAGCCTCGCCCCCGCCAAGGCCGAGCTGATCGACGCCGCGTGCCGCCGCATCATCGACGGCGAGTTCCACGACCAGTTCGTGGTCGGCGTGATCCAGGGCGGCGCCGGCACCTCGACGAACATGAACGCGAACGAGGTCGTCGCCAACGTCGCACTCGAGATCGGCGGCTTCGAGCGGGGCGACTACGCGCACCTGCACCCGCTCGACGACGTCAACCGCAGCCAGTCCACCAACGACGTCTACCCGACCGCGATCAAGATCGCGATGACCTGGTCGCTGCGCCGCCTGCTCGACGAGCTGGCGCTGCTGCGCGAGTCGTTCTCCCGCAAGGCGGTCGAGTTCGGAAGCGTCCTGAAGGTCGGCCGCACGCAGCTGCAGGACGCGGTGCCGATGACGCTCGGCCAGGAGTTCCACGGCTTCGCGACGACCCTCGGCGAGGACCACGCCCGTCTCTCCGAGACCATCTGGCTGCTCGCCGAGGTCAACATCGGAGCCACCGCGATCGGCACAGGCATCACCGCCGATCCGCGCTACGGCGCGGCCGCTGTCCGCCACCTCAACGAGATCACCGACCTCGACCTCGAGATGGCGCAGGACCTCGTCGAGGCGACGAGCGACACCGGCGTCTTCATGTCGTTCTCGAGCGCGCTCAAGCGCTCCGCGATCAAGCTGTCCAAGATCTGCAACGACCTGAGGCTCCTCTCCTCGGGCCCGCAGGCCGGCTTCGGCGAGATCAACCTGCCTCCGCGCCAGGCGGGATCCAGCATCATGCCCGGCAAGGTGAACCCGGTCATCCCCGAGGTGGTCAACCAGGTCGCCTACTCGGTGGCCGGGGCCGACGTCACGGTCACGATGGCGGCCGAGGCGGGTCAGCTCCAGCTCAACGCCTTCGAGCCGGTGATCGCGCACTCGCTGCTGCAGAGCATCACCTGGATGACGCAGGCCTGCAGGACGCTCCGCGAGAACTGCATCGACGGCATCACCGCGAACGTCGACCGGCTCGAGGCCATGGTCGCCTCCTCGGTCGGGGTCGTGACGGCGCTCACGCCGAGCATCGGGTACACCGCGTCCGCCGCCCTCGCGAAGGCCGCCCTCGCGACCGGCCGCAACATCGCCGACCTGGTGGTCGAGGCGGGGTTGATGTCGCGCGAAGAGGTCATGAGGCTCATCTCGCCGGCCCGACTCTCGGGCATCGAGGCGATGACCGCGGCGCTCCCGATCATCGACCCCGCGCCGGAGGCGTGACCGCGGCCGCGAGGCGCGCCCCGGCGTAGCTGCGCCAGGGCGCCCAGCGGCGCCCGGCCTCGGCCAGCCCGCGTTCGCCGGCGGGCAGGCCGAGCGCCGCCGCGCCCCGCCGGAGCACGGGATCCCCTGTGAGCAGGACGTCCGGATCTCCGGTCGCCCGCTGCGCCACCTCGGCCGCCGTGGCCGCGTCGATCCCGGGGACCGCCAGCAGCTGCTCGGCGAGCTCCTCCCGGTCGGCGTCGAGCCGCAGGGCTCCCTCGGCGAGCAGCGTGCAGGTCCGCACCAGCACGTCGGCGGATCCGCGGAGCACGTCGGCGGCGTGCTCGGCGATCACCGCGGGGGAGGGGAAGGCGCGTGCGATCGATCCGCTCGCCACGGACTCCGGGAGCGTCGCGCCGAGCGCCGCGACCAGCCGTGCGGCCTCCCGCCGGCCGAGCAGCGCGCGCACCAGCGTCTCGGCCGGATCGACGGAGCCGGGCACGCGGACACCGGGGCGGGCGGCGACGCTCGGAGCGAGTGCGGGATCGGCCGCGAGGGCCTCGTCCACGGCGCGGGCGTCCGCGTCCAGGTCGAGCAGCCGCCTCACCCGGGCGACCAGCGGCCCGACGTCGGCGACGGAGACGAGCGTCGCGCTGCAGCGGACGCTCTCCCCGTCCGCCGCCAGCCGGATCAGCGCCGCGCCCCCGGGCAGGACGAGCGAGCGCGCGTAGCCGCCGGGGGACGCCTCCTCGATGCCCGGGAGCGCGGTGCCGCCGAGCACGTCGAGCACCCCGGGATCGAACGGAGCCCGCACTGCCAGCCGGAGCTCCAGCGTGGTCGCGCCGTCGTGGACGCTCGCCTCGGAGCGCGTGCCGCGGGCCGAGGCGCGCAGGGCCGTCGGGGTCCGCTCGTACACCTCCGCCAGGGTCGCGTTGAACTGCCGGATGCTCGTGAAGCCGGCGGCGAAGGCGACGTCGGACACGGGCAGGTCGGTGCTCGTGAGCAGGAGCCGGGCGGTCTGGGCGCGCTGGGCGCGAGCGAGGGCCAGCGGAGGCGCGCCCAGCTCCTCGCGCAGGATGCGGCCGAGGTGGCGCGCGCCGTAGCCGAGCCGGGCGGCCAGCCCCTCGACCCCCTCGCGGTCGACCACTCCGTCGGCGATCAAACGCATGGCGCGCGCCGCCGTGTCGTCGCGCAGGTTCCACTCGGGGGAGCCGGGGACGGCGTCCGGCAGGCAGCGCTTGCAGGCGCGGAGCCCCGCCTCGTGCGCGGCGGCGGCCGTCGGGTAGAAGCGCACGTTCGCGCGCCGCGGCGTGATGGCGGGGCAGCTCGGACGGCAGTAGATGCCGGTGGAGTGCACGCCGGTCAGGAACCGCCCGTCGAACCGGGAGTCGCGGGAGGCGACGGCGCGGTAGCGCTCCTCGAAGAGCGGATCGGAGTCGGGCACGCCTCGAGCCTCGCACGCGGCGACGTCGAGCAGGAGCGGGAATCGGACACGGGCGTCCGCACCCCGGCCCTCCTCCACGCGCCCGGCGCGTGTCAACCGCCGACAGCGCACCCCGCCCGTGCCCTACTGTCGGCCCCATGAGCGCCTATCCGCCGCCCGCACCGCCCGCCACCGCCCGCCCCTCCGTCGTGCCGACCGTGCTCGGCTCGATCGGCGTGGCGCTCCTCGGGATCCTGCTGCTGCTCGTGCTCGCCTACGTGGTCCTCGGACTCGGCGTCAGCGCCGCGGGGATCTGCGCGGTCATCGCCCTCGTCCCGCTGACCGTGGTTCTGCTGGGCGTCCGCTGGGTCGACCGGTGGGAGCCGGAGCCCGCGCTGGGCCTGTGGTTCGCGTTCCTCTGGGGTGCGGCCGGATCCGTCGCGATCGCGCTCCTGGTCGACCTCGGCGTGCAGATCGCCGTCTACGCGTCCGGGCAGCAGCCGAGCGGATCCGACTTCGTCGGCGCCGTGATCCAGGCGCCGCTGGTCGAGGAGACGGCCAAGGGGATCGGCGTCCTCCTCGTCCTGCTGATCTGGCGCCGGACCTTCGACGGACCCGTCGACGGCATCGTCTACGCGGCCGTCGTCGCCTCCGGGTTCGCCTTCGTCGAGAACATCCTCTACTTCGGCAGCGCGCTGGTGGAGGGCGGTCTCGGCTCGCTCGCCGTGACCTTCTTCCTCCGTGGGGTGCTCTCGCCCTTCGCGCACGTGCTCTTCACCGCCTGCACGGGCGCGGCCCTCGGCTTCGCCTCGAACCGGCCCGCCGTTGCGCGGCTGCCCATCGCCCTGCTCGGGCTGGCGCTCGCCGCGTTCCTGCACGCGCTCTGGAACGGCTCGTCGTTCCTGGTGTCCGACTGGTTCGGCTTCTACGGCGTGGTCCAGGTGCCGCTGTTCGCGGTCGCCGTGGTCGTGGTGGTGCTGCTGCGCCGGCAGGAGCGGCGCGTGACGCTCCAGCGGCTCGACGACTACGCCGTCGCCGGCTGGCTCTCGCCGGCCGAGGTGCGGATGATCGGCACCGCGGAGGGGCGCCGCACCGCCGCCCGCTGGGCCCGGAGCGCGGGAGGGGACCGGCCGCGGGCGATGCGGGACTTCCTCCGCTCGGCGACGCGGCTCGCGCACCACCGGCAGCACCTCCTGCTCGGCCGCGGCGGACGCACCGGAGCGGTCGACGAGCAGGTCCTGCTCGACGAGCTCGTCGCCCGCCGGGCGGTGCTCACCCGCTGAGCCGGGGCCGCCCCCGCTCAGCCCCGGCGCGCTAGGCGGAGGCGCTGCGCACGCGGCGCTCGCCGGCCGTCACGGGCACGCCGAGCCGGTTCTGCGCGGGCGGCAGCGGGCAGTTGTAGTGGGGCGAGAAGCCGCACGGCGGGATGTAGGCCCGGTTGAAGTCCAGGAGCACCGGACCGGGGGTGCCCGCGTCGGCCGCGCCGCCGATCCGCTGCACGACGAGGAAGCGGCCGACGGGGTAGCTCGCGAGCTCCGGGTCGTCGCTGCGGTTGGTCGGATCGCCGAACGGGACGAGGAGCGTGCCGCCGTCGTCGAACGCCGCGACCGTGTACTCGCGGGCGCGCCCGTCGTCCACGAGCGAGAAGGTGATGTCGCCGGGCACGACGAGCTCGCGGGTGGCGCCGTTGTCGCGCAGGTGCTCGAACGGGACGGTGCGGTCCTCGGCGACCGGCTCGAACCACGCCTCGAGCACCCAGGCGGCGTCGAACGGGAAGGTCTCGATGGCGTCGAAGGAGCGGATGCCGTCGGAGGCCGCGTCCCAGACGCGGTAGCCGTACTCCGGCTCGCCGGTGTCGAGGTTCTCGCGGCGCATCCGCGTCAGGGTCGCCGAGGGGCCGTAGCCGGCCAGCGCCTGCTCGTCGTCGATGCTCTCGGCGGGCTCGAGCCAGCGCGTCTCGACGAGGGCGAGATCGCCCCGGGGTCCGGTGACGCGCTCGACGCGTCGGGCGAGCCACGACTCCCAGCCGGCGCGCGCCGACTCCGTGAGGTCGATCGAGGCGCGGGAGGGGGCGGTGACGCTGCTGCTCGGAGTGGCCATGGAGCGTGCAACGCGGGGCCGTCCGGTTCTCTTCCCGGTCGATGACCGGACGGCGGACGGCTCCCGCGAGAAAGAGCTCGACGCCCTGCGGCAGCGGCAGGGCCGGCTGCTCGGACGGGGCGTCGAGCTCTTCGTGAGAGAGAGGATGCTCCTCCGCGGCGCCGAGCGCAAGAGGCATCCGGATCCCGCTGTCGGGACGGGCCGCTTCGGATCGCTCGGTAGACTGGACCGCCTGTTTTCCCGCGGCCCCCGGAGCGCATCCCGCGCCTCCCGGCCCGCGGCGGCGGACCCTCGGAAGGCGGACGATGACGGACGGCAGCACTGTGCAGGCCACCGAGCTCTCTCGGGAGCGCGACTACGTGGCGGCGCTCTACGCCCGCCTCGACGAGCTGATCGCCCAGGCCCGCGAGGCTCTGGACACCGTTCGCATCGAGAGCGTCGGCGGCAACCACCAGAGCCGCTCCGAGCGCGACGCGTACGCGCGGCTCTACGAGGACCGCATCCGCTCGCTCACCGGCGCCGACGACCGGCTCGCCTTCGGCCGGCTGACGCTCGCGGACGCCGACGCCGAGCACCGCTACATCGGCCGGATCGGCCTGAGGGACGAGGAGCAGGACACGCTGCTGCTCGACTGGCGCGCCCCGCAGTCGGCCGCGTTCTACCAGGCCACCGCCGCCCGGCCGATGGGGACGCGCGCCCGGCGCCACCTCACCACTCGGGGCCGCGAGGTCCTCCGCTTCGAGGACGAGGTCTTCGACGAGGAGCTGCTGCGCGAGGGCACCGTGCTGCAGGGCGAGGGCGCGCTCATGGCGGCCCTCGGTGCGCAGCGCACCGGCCGGATGCACGACATCGTCGCGACCATCCAGAGCGAGCAGGACCGCATCATCCGGTCCGAGCTGCGCGGCGTGCTCGTCGTGCAGGGCGGGCCGGGCACCGGCAAGACCGCCGTCGCCCTGCACCGGGCCGCCTACCTCCTGTACTCCTACCGAGACCGCATCGCCTCCTCCGGCGTGCTCGTGGTCGGCCCCTCACGCTCCTTCCTCCGCTACATCGAGGCGGTGCTGCCCTCGCTCGGTGAGACGGGCGTCGTCCTCTCGACGCTCGGCCAGCTCTACCCGGGCCTCGACCTCGTCGAGGAGGACGTGCCCGCGGTCGCCCGCGTGAAGGGCTCGGCGCGGATGGCGGAGCTGCTCAAGCGCGCGGTCCGCTCCCGCCAGACCGTCCCGGCCGAGACCCAGGTGCTCGACGTCAACGGCGAGAAGCTCCGTCTGGAGCCGCAGGACGTGGAGCGCGCGATCACCCGGGCGCGCGACACCCGCAAGCCGCACAACGAGGCGCGCGTCTCCTTCGTCAAGACGCTGCTCTCGCAGCTCACCCGCCAGCTCGCCGATCAGCTGCGGAGCCACGGCAGCACGGTCGACGAGGCCGACGAGGCGGTGCTGCGCGAGGACGTGCGGACCGCCCACGACGTCCGCGTCGCTCTCAACACCGCGTGGATCCCGCTGACCCCCGAGAAGCTGCTGCAGGACCTCTACGCCCGTCCGAACTGGTTCGCGACGCTCACGCCGCGCTGGAACGCCGCGCAGCGCTCCCTCCTCCGCCGCGACCGCGACGCTCCGTTCACGGTCTCCGACGTACCGCTGCTCGACGAGGCCGCGGAGCTGCTCGGCGCCTACGACGACCACGCCGACGCCTCGAAGAAGGCCGAGAAGGAGCAGCGCAAGCGCGACGTCGAGAACGCGGAGGCCGCCATCCGCAACATGGGCGTCGACGGCCTCGTCAATGCCAAGGACCTCGCGGCCGGCTTCGCCGAGCGCTCGGTGCTCGGCACCACCGCCGAGCGGGCCGCGGCCGACCGCACCTGGACCTACGGGCACGTCGTGGTCGACGAGGCGCAGGAGCTCTCGCCGATGCAGTGGCGGGTGCTGCTGCGCCGCTGCCCGATGCGCTCGTTCACGATCGTGGGCGACGTCGCGCAGGCGTCCGGCGCCTCCGCCGCCTCGAGCTGGGACGCCGCGCTCCGCGACACCTTCGGCCGCCAGGGCCGGGGAGTGGAGGCGGCGCCGTGGCGCCTGGAGGAGCTGACGGTCAACTACCGCACGCCCGCGCAGATCGTCGCCTTCGCCGAGCGGACGGCGCGCGAGAACGGGCTGGAGATCACGCCGGGGGAGGCCGTGCGCTCCACCGAGTGGCCGGTGCAGACGATCCGCGACCGCGGCGACGCGAGCCTCGCCGAGCGGGTGCTGGGGGCCGTCGTCGAGGACCGGGCGATCGAGGCGGAGGGGACGCTCGCGGTCATCGCGCCCGACGACGACCTCGCCCCGATCGCCGAGCGCCTCGAGGAGCGGTTCGGCCGGGAGGTGGGCCGCGGAGCGACCGGGCTCGACCGCGCGATCGCCGTGCTGTCGACGAACGACGCCAAGGGGCTCGAGTTCGACTCCGTGATCATCGCCCGGCCGCGCCTCATCGCGCAGACCGGCGAGCGCGGCGCCGCATCGCTTTACGTCGCGATGACCCGGCCGACGCAGCGCCTCACGCTCGTGGAGTGAGTGCTCGCAGCCCGCTCCCAGACTCCGCTCCCGAGCGCCGTAGGATCGAGGCATGAGCAGCGAGAACCTGACCAAGCCCGAGGTCGACGCCCCTGAGGGCCCGGCCCCCGACACCCTCGTCGTCGAGGACATCGTCGTCGGCGACGGCGCCGAGGCGCAGCCCGGCTCGACCGTCGAGGTCCACTACCTCGGCGTCGAGTACGACACCGGCGAGGAGTTCGACTCCTCCTGGAGCCGCGACCAGTCGATCAACTTCCCCCTCAACAACCTCATCCGCGCCTGGCAGCAGGGCATCCCGGGGATGAAGGTCGGCGGCCGCCGCAAGCTGATCTGCCCGCCCGCGCTGGCGTACGGCCCGGCCGGTGGAGGGCACCCGCTCTCCGGCAAGACCCTGATCTTCGTGATCGACCTGCTCGGCACCGAGTAGCTCCGAGCACACGACGAAGGCGCAGCTCCTAACGGGGCTGCGCCTTCTTCACGCGGTCGACCAGCTCGCGCCAGGCTCCGTCGAGCTCGGTCTCGCCGAGGCGGACATGGTGCGTCTGCACACGGATCTCGTAGACGAAGCGGTCGGCCCGGCCGGGGGACTCGCCGTCGGCGGCGTCCCAGGGGAGCGAGCCGAGCAGGTCGCGCCAGGCGCGCTCGTCGGGCTGCTGCTCGACGTCGACCCGCCACACCCGGCGGAGGCCGGCGACTCCGCCGCTGCGCGACACGATGACGTCCATGCGCGCGATGCTACCCGCCTCCGCCCTCGAGCGGACCGGCTCAGGCGGACAGCGTCACGCCGACCGTCGTCCAGCCGGTGCGCACGGCGGCCTCGACCTCGGAGCCGGATCCGTAGCGCTCGGCGGCGGCCCGCACGGTGAGCGCCGCGAACGCCTCGAAGTCGGCCGTCGCGGTGAGGACGCCCCCGGTCAGCACGTCGTACCAGACCTGCCCAGCGCGCTCCCACGCCTTCCCGCCGAGGGTCGTCGCCGCCACGGCGAACGCGCGGTTGGGGATCCCCGAGTTGATGTGCACTCCGCCGTTGTCGTCGTCGGTCTCGACGTAGTCGGCCATCGAGCCCGGCTGCGGGTCGGAGCCGAGGACGTCGTCGTCGTAGGCGGTGCCGGGGGCGATCATCGACCGCAGGGCCGTGCCCTGCACCTCGTCGGTGAAGAGCCCCTCGCCGATCAGCCAGCTCGCCTCGTCGGCGCTCTGGCCCGCGCCGTACTGCTCCAGCAGGGCTCCGAACACGTCCGAGACCGACTCGTTGAGCGCTCCGGACTGGCCGCGGTAGACGAGGTTCGCCGTGTACTCGGTGATGCCGTGGGCGAGCTCGTGGCCGATCACGCTCTGCGAGACGGTGAAGCGGCGGAACACCTGGCCGTCCCCGTCGCCGAAGACCATCCGCGAGCCGTCCCAGAAGGCGTTGTCGTAGTCGTCGCCGAAGTGCACGGTCGCGTCGAGCGGGAGCCAGGCGTCGTCGATCGAGTCGCGGCCGTACGCACCCTGCAGGAAGGCCGACATCGCGCCGAGGCCGTCGTACGCCTCGTCGACGGCCGCGTCCCCCGTGGCCGCCTCGCCCTCGCGGCGGACGACCGTGCCGGGCAGGGTCTCCTCGGTCCGCGCGTCCGCGATGGTGCGCTGGAGGGACTGCACGCGGGTGCGCGGCGAGGACGTCGCGGCGGCGGTCGGCGCCCCGCGGTCGGGCGCGGGCTCTCCGGGCCGGACGCGCCGGAACGGCACGTCCTGCTCGAGCGAGCGGCTCGCGGCCCGCGCGGCCCGGGCGAAGGCCGGATCGTCGAGGCGGGCGATGCGGACGAGGAGGTACGGCGGCACGACGGTTCGTCTCATGCCCCGATCCTGGCACCGACGTCCGACACGGTCCCGGGCTCGCCCGGCGGGCCCGCATGCGGTAGCGCCGAGCGGTAGCGTGAGCGCGACGAGCGGTTTCCAGCGATCCGGGGCCAGGCCCCGAGGACGACGAGGGCGGACATGGGCATCATCACGCGGGGCTTCTTCGGCAAGAGGGAGACGGACCCGGACCTCCCGCCGGGCCAGCACCTCGAGAACGGCTTCCCCGTCCTCTCGATCGGGCCCACCCCGAACATCCACGAGTGGGCCTTCTCCATCGACGGCGGCCCCGCGGGCGTCCGCCGCTGGAACCGGGAGGAGTTCGACGCGCTTCCGCACGAGGACGTGCACACCGACATCCACTGCGTGACCCGGTGGTCGAAGCTCGGCACCAGCTGGCGCGGCGTCTCGGTCGACACGCTGCTGGAGGGCCTGGAGACGGACGCCGGCTTCGTCATGGCGCAGAGCTTCGGCGGCTACACGACGAACCTCCCGCTCGCCGAGATCCGAGGCGGCAGGGCCTGGGTCGTCACCGAGTTCGAGGGGAAGCCCCTCGCGGCCGAGCACGGCGGCCCCGCCCGGCTCCTGGTGCCGCACCTCTACTTCTGGAAGAGCGCGAAGTGGGTGCGGACGCTCCTTCTGATGCCCGGCGACGAGCCCGGCTTCTGGGAGCAGAACGGCTACCACATGCACGGGGACCCCTGGAAAGAGGAGCGCTACTGGTGATGTGGACGGAGGCGGTGGCCGAGTCGGTCGCGCCGCTCACGCCCACGTCGCGCCTCCTGGTGCTCCGCGTGCCCGGGTGGCCGGGCCACCTGGCGGGGCAGCACCTCGACGTGCGCCTCACCGCGCCAGACGGCTACCAGGCGAGCCGCTCCTACTCGATCGGCGCCCCGGCCGACGGGGAGCGGGTCGAGCTCGCGGTCGAGCGGCTGGACGACGGGGAGGTCTCCCCGTACCTGGTCGACGGCCTCGAAGCGGGCGACCGGCTCGAGATCCGCGGTCCGATCGGCGGCTGGTTCGTCTGGCGTCCGGAGCAGGCGGAGCCGGTGCAGCTGATCGCGGGCGGGAGCGGCGTGGTGCCGCTGATGGCGATGGCGCGCGAGCACGCCCGGTCCGGGAGCGCGGCGCGGATGCAGCTGCTCTACTCGGTCCGCTCGCCCGTCTTCGCCTACTACCGCGAGGAGCTGGCGGCGCTCGCCGAGCTGCCGGCCGCGACGGGCGGAGTCGCGGTGGACCACGTCTTCACCCGGGTGGCGCCGGCGGGAGCGGCGCGTCCGGCCGGCCGCGTCACTCCGGAGCTGCTCGCCGAGGCGGCTCTGCCGGCCTCGCTCGAGCCGACCGTCTACGTGTGCGGCCCGACCTCGTTCGTCGAGGCCGTCGCCACCGCCCTGGTCGAGCAGGGCCACGCGCCCGAGCGCGTCCGCACCGAGCGCTTCGGCGGCGCCTGACGCCATTCCCCGCGAGGCGCCGCGCCCCGGCGGCGCCCCGGGGGGAGGGATCACTCGAAGGAGACGGTGCGGTTCTCGCCGATGTCGGGCTGTCCGCCGGTGACGGCGGCCTTGAGGACCTTGAACAGCACGACCGGACGCGGCTCGTCGGTCGCCCACAGCTCGACGGTCTCGGCCTCGACGCGGATCAGCGCGACGGTCGGGTCGTCCTTGCCGTCGGGGAACCAGCCGGCGACGGCCGGGGACCACAGCTCGTCCACCTTCGCCGGGTCGTGCACGACGGTCGCCGAGCCGGCCACCGACAGGTAGCCCTTCTTCGACTCGAACGCGACGTTGACGCTCGGGTTCGCGCGGATGTCGTCGACCTTGGGCGACGGGTCCTGCGTGAAGAACCACAGTTCGCCGTCGAAGTCGATGTCCTGGGCCTTGAGCGGACGGCTGACGAGCTGCCCGGTGGCGTTGACGGTGGTGAGGAGCCCGATCCCGGCGCTCTTCACCATCTCGGTGATCTGCTCGCGGTCGTCGGAGTCGGCGGGAGTGATGTCGGTGTCGGTCATGGTGCCGACGCTACGCGGACCGTGCGCCGCCGCAAGGGGTGGCGACGCCTCCCCGCGCGTGTCTAGCGTCGAGGCATGGACACCGAATCGACGTACACCGCCATCCTCGACAGCGGAGCGGAGCAGGAGAGCATCCGCCTCGAGATGATCGACGGCTCCCCGCAGCGCTCCTTCACCCGCCTGGCCGACATCGACGGCGAGGAGGTCGAGGTGGTCTGGGAGCTGGAGCCCGACGACGACGGCTTCCACGTCTACCGCCCGGTGCGGGTCGAGGGCCGCGACGACGACAGCGGACTGGTCTCGGACGACCGGCTGACCGACGGCGGCGGCGCCGACGCGGCCTCCGGCGACTGATCCCCGGCGCGCCCGTCCGCCGGCCTGAGCCGAGCGGGCGGGCGCGCTGTCCCATCCGGCTCGAGGGAGACGCCCCTCCGCTCAGGCCGTCGGGTGCAGGGCGTCGTACCCACGGAACCCCGGTCGGAGTCGCAGCACCGCGGCGAGGATCGCGATGATCGCGAGCCCGCCCGCGAGCGGCGGCAGCCAGAGCAGCGCGAGCGAGGCGAGCAGTCCCGTGTAGAGGTCGCCGACCCGCGGGCCGCCCGTCACCACGACGATGAACACGCCCTGGAGCCGACCCCGCATGTTGTCGGGGACCGCGGTCTGCAGCATCGTCTGCCGGAAGATCGAGCTGACGTTGTCGGAGGCGCCCGCGCCGGCCAGGGCGACCGCCGCCAGCGCGATGAGCACCGCGTTCGGCGCCGACGCGTCGTGCTGCACGAATGCGGCACCGAGCAGGACCGCGCCGAACGCGACCACGAACGCTCCGTACACCTGGATCGAGCGGCCGATCGCGAGGCCCTGTCGGCGGACCCCGGTGAGCCGGCCGGAGAAGACGCCGCTGATCAGCGCCCCGACCGCGAACGCGGCCGTGAGGGCGCCCACCGTCACCGCGCCTCCGCCGAGCAGCACGGCGGCGGCGGCCGGGAAGACCACGCGCGGCTGTCCGAAGGTCATGGCCACGATGTCGACCAGGAAGGACATCCGGATGTTCGGGGCGCCCTTCAGGAAGCCCAGGCCGTAGCGGAGGGACTCCAGCCCCGGCCGCTGCCGCTCGCCCTCGGGCACGAGCGCCGGCAGCCCCGCGATGCCGAGAAACGCGGCGAGGAACAGCACGACGTCGATCGTGTACGTGATCGCGAAGCCGGAGGAGGCGACCAGCACGCCGGCGAGGGCGGGCCCCACGGTCACCTCGACTCCGCTCGCGATGCCGCCCAGCGCGGCGGCGGCGGGGACCAGCTCGGTGCGGAGCAGCCGCGGAGCCAGCGTCATCCGGATGGTCACGATCACCGTCGTCGCCACCGCGTTCACGGCGGTGAGCACGTAGAGGGAGAGCGGGGTCTCGGCGCCGAGCCAGGCGAGGGCCGCGATCCCCGCGGTCGAGCCCCAGGCCACGACCGCGGCGAGCAGGAGCACCAGGCGGCGGTCGAACGCGTCGGCGAGCATCCCGCCGTAGAGGCCGGCGATCACGGTCGGGACCAGCGCCACCACGCCGACCAGCGCGACCGCGAGGGTCGATCCGGTGAGCTCGTAGATGTGCAGGCCGACCGCGACGATCGTCATCTGGCCGCCGATGCCCGAGACCACGTTGCCGGCCCAGAGCCGGGCGAAAGCCGGGGACTCGCGGAGGGGGGAGACGTCGAGGACGTGGCTGCGCCGGGGGGCGCGGGGGGTCTGGCTCACTCGCTCCATTCTGCTGACTCCGCCGCCCCGGCGGGCCGCGTCGCGCCGATCCGGGGGCTCAGGGGTCATCCCCTAGGGTGAGAGGCATGAGCACGTCATCCGACGGCGCGCCCGGGCGTCAGGGTCCTCCTGCCCCGCGAGCAGCCGGAGCCGCCCCCTCGCGACGCTCGATCCGCACCGCCGCCGAGGCGGGCGCGCGTCGCGCGGCGGCCGCCACGGGCGGTCGGCGCAGCTCCACGGGCGGCGTCCGCGCCGGAGCCGCTCGGACCGGTGCCACGGCCTCGGGAGCTCGCGGGTTCCTCCGCCGCTACGGAGCCGGGATCGTCTCGGTCCTCCTGGCCGTCCTCGCGGTCCCGCTGTCGTTCTTCGTCTGGTACGCCCTGATCTCGCTCGGCGCCTACCCGGGCGACCAGGCCGTCAGCGACCTGCTGGTCGGCGTGCTCTACACCGCGCTCGTGCACGCGGTCCTGCTCGCCGGGATCCTGCTCGCCGTCTCCACCCTCCGCGCCCGGCGTCGCGAGAAGCGTCCGCCGATCGCCGGCTGGATCGGCGTGGTCCTCAACGTCCTCGTGCTCGTCTACTGGCAGCTGCTGGTCTCGCCGTGGCTCGTCGTACTCTGGAACCGGGCCACCGGCTCCTGATACCGCCCTCCCTCTGGTAGAGTCGTCCGGTTGCCGTTCGACGGCCGCGGATCAAGAGAGCCCACGCATCAGGCGCCGGGCACCGCGCAACGAGAGAGAGGGGATCCCATATATGGCACTCGAAGCAGATGTCAAGAAGGCGATCATCGAAGAGTACGCGACCCACCCCGGTGACACCGGATCCCCCGAGGTGCAGGTGGCCGTCCTGACCAAGCGGATCAAGGACCTCACCGAGCACCTCAAGGAGCACAAGCACGACCACCACTCGCGTCGTGGTCTGCTGCTGCTCGTGGGTCAGCGTCGTCGACTCCTCGGCTACCTGTCGGATGTGGACATCAACCGCTACCGCTCGCTGATCGAGCGTCTCGGTCTGCGCCGCTAGCTCCTCCCGGAGCAGGGCGCGGTCTCGATGACACCGCGAACTTCTTGCCGAACGGGCCGTCCTCCTCGCGGAGGGCGGCCCGTTCGCGTTCCCGGGCGGACGAGGCGCGCGGCGCCGGTCAGGGCAGGGGAGCGGGGCGGTCGACCCCGCCCCACGAGTAGCCGCTCGAGGCCGAGAACCAGTCGGCCGCGGCCCGCTGGAGCGCCGTGTCCTCCTCGGGGCGGCCGGGAGCCTCCACGGCGTCGACGAGCCCGGGCAGGGCGATCCGCCAGGCCGCCGCGCTGCGCTGGGCGCGGCCCCAGTCGCGCGCGCACACCGGGTCCTCGGCCGCCGCGGCGAGAGCCCGCGGCGAGGTCACCCGCCAGCCGGTGTCCGACTCCGCGACCACGACCGCGCAGGTGAGCGCGGCGCCGCGGATGATGCTGTCGGGACCGGCGGAGGGGCCGATCGCCTGATCCTGAGCCGCGACCACCGCGGTGAGCGCGAGCTGCAGCCGGGTCGAGGGCTCGTCGGGCCGCGGTCGGATCCTCCCCTCGCCGGCGGAGACCGAGGCCGCCGATCCGGGTGCGAGGAGCAGCCCGGAGGAGGACTGCGACGCGTGCAGGCTCAGCAGACCCGTCACTCCGTCCGTCCCGCTCGTCACGCCCCGCACCGAGGAGTCGCCGAGACTCCAGACGACGGGGGTGCGGTTGTGGATCGTGAGGCGCCGGTGGTCCTCGTCGAGGCAGGCCACGAGGTGGCCGGCCGGCACGCCCGCTCCGCCCTCGAAGGCGGACGAGGCGGCCAGCAGCTCCCGGGCGTCGTCGCACTGGGCGGGGGCGTCAAAGGCGGCGGCGGCCTGGTCGGCGACCGGCGCCCAGGGGGCGAGGGAGCCGTGCACGCCCGCGACCGCCGCCGTGGTGAGCGCCGCGGCGGCGAGGAGGAGGACCACGCCGCGCCTGCCCATCCTCCGCACCTCCTGGTCGGAGGCTAGCCCGGCACGGGCGCTCGGGCCAGCGCCGCGAGGGGCCCTCGAAGCGTCCGGCAGGAATTCTTTCGAGGAATCTCAGACCGGGTGCATCCGAGGAGGCGCCTCGGGCGGAAGTAGTGGTGAAGGCCCTTCTCGACCACCCCCCGACCCCTCGCGGGTCCCATCGTGAAAGAGGAACACCGTGACCACCTCCCGCTTCTCCCGCAGCCTGCTCGCCGGTGCCTGCATCGGAACCCTGGCCGTCGTCGGCATCGCCGCCACGCCCGCCGCCGCCGCCGACGCCGACTCGGCCGACCTCTCGGTCCTGCACGCCGTCCCCGACACCCCGGTCGACGTCTACGTCGACGGCAAGCTGACGCTCGACGACTTCACCCCCGGCTCGCTCGCCGGCCCGCTCGACCTCCCCACCGGCACCTACAAGGTCGCCATCACGGCCTCCACCGCCGCGGACGCCAGCGCCCCCGTGATCGGCCCGATCGACATCAGCCTCGAGGCGGGGAAGAGCTACACCGTCGCGGCGCACCTCAAGCCCGACAACACCCCCACCGCGACCCTCTTCACCAACGACATCTCGAAGACCGCCGCGGGCGAGGGCCGGCTCACGGTCCGCCACATCGCCGCCGCTCCGGCCGTGGACATCCTCGCCGGAGGGTCGCCCGTCCTGACGAACGTGACGAACCCGAACGAGGGCGTGCTGAACCTCGCCCCGGCCACGATCTCGACCGTGGTCGCCGCGACCGGGACCACCGCGCCGGTCATCGGCCCGGCCGACGTGCAGGTCCAGGAGGGCGTGAACACGATCGTCTACGCCTGGGGCAGCCTGGAGAAGGGCAACCTCGCTCTCGCGACGCAGACCATCGACGGACTGCACTCCTCGCCGTCGGGCGTCCCCGCCGGTGAGGCCGGCCTCGCCGCGGACAACCGCCCCGACGCCGCCGCGGGCTGGTGGGGCGGAGCACTGCTCGCCGCCCTCGCCGCCGCCGGCGCCGTGCTGATCGGCCGCCGCACCGCCGCCTCGCGTCGCTGACCCGAGGAACCGACCGCCGGGTCGGCCGTGCTGGAGCGCGGCCGTCCCGGCACCCCCGACCACGACCCAGGAGGACGCCATGAGCCGGAGCCCCTTCCCTCTGCGCGTCCTCGCCGTGGTCGGGCTGATCGTGGCCGGTGCCGGTCTCGCCGGATGCGCGGCGCAGGAGTCCCGGGTGGAGCCCGCTCCCGCCGCCGTCTCCTCGGCGCCCCAGCAGCCGGTGCCGGCCACGGTCCCCTCCTCGCCCACGGCGGCCCCGCCGGAAGCGGTGCCGTCCGTCCCGGTGGCGGACGCCCGGCTCGGCGCGACCCCCGCCCCCACCGCGCTCGCTCCCGAGCGGCTCGTCGTCGAGGGGCTCCCCGTCGACATGGCCGTCGAGCCGGTCGGAGTCGCGGACGACGGCACGATGGAGCTCGTGCCCGACACGCAGGTCGCCGGCTGGTACCGCTTCGGCGCCGGCCTCGACGAGCCGGAGGGCACGGTCGTGATCGCCGCGCACGTCGACTCCCTCGCCTACGGCCTCGGGCCGTTCGTCGAGCTGAAGAAGGCGGTCCCGGGCCAGACCGTGACCCTCACCGGCGCGGACGGCGCGGAGAGCGCGTACACCGTCTCGACGGTGGAGACCACGGAGAAGACCACGGTCGACCTCTCGGCCGTGTTCGCCGCCGACGGACCGCCGCGGCTGGTCCTGATCACCTGCGGCGGCGACTTCGACTACGACACCCGCCACTACCTCAGCAACGTGGTGGTCACGGCCGTCCCGGCCGGCTGATCCGCCCGCCCGAGCCTCAGCGACGTACGATGAGCCTCGCAGCGCCGCACGCCCCCGGGCGGCAGCGCTCCCCGCAGCCCTGGAGGGATCCCCTGATCGAGACCATCGAGCCCGCCGACGGCGCCGAGGCCGACAGCGCTCTCGTGGCCCGGCTCGGCCGCCGCTTCGCCGCAGGGGAGGAGGCGGCGCTCGCCGAGGCGTACTCGCGCTGGTCGCCGCTGGTCTTCACGCTGGCGCTGCGCTCGCTCGGCGACCGCGGCGACGCGGAGGACGTGGTGCAGCGCGTGTTCGTCTCGGCCTGGACCTCGCGCTCGGGCTTCGACCCCGGACGGGCGGCTCTCGGAGCCTGGCTGGTCGGGATCTCCCGGAGGAGGATCGCGGACGCGCACGAGGCCCGGGCGCGCGAGCGGAGGCTCACCGAGGCCCTCGTCGCCGTCACCCCGGTCGAGGAGGGGGAGGCCCCTGTCGACCTCGAGGCGCGGATCCTGATCGCCGACGAGCTGGCCCGCCTGGATCCCGTCCCCCGGCGGGTGATCGGCCTCGCCTTCTACGAGGACCTCACCCACACCGAGATCGCCGAGCGCACCGGCCTGCCGCTCGGTACCGTCAAGAGCCACATCCGCCGCAGCCTCGACCGGCTCCGCTCCCGCCTGGAGGTGAGCAGCACATGACCCACCTCGATCCCGACGAGCTCGCCCTGCTCGCCCTCGGCGAGCACTCGAGCGACGCCGAGCAGGCCCACCTGCGCGACTGCCCCGACTGCGCCCGGCAGCTGGTCGAGCTCGGCCACGCCGCGGGCCTGGGCCGTGCGAGCCGTGCTGTCGAGCTGGAGGCGCCGCCCGCGATCGTCTGGGACCGCATCCGCGAGGAGCTCGCCCTCGGCGACCTCGGGCCCGGCGCCCTTCCGTCGTCGGCGGCTGCCGTGCCGCCTCCGCTCGCACTTCCCCGGGGACGGCACCGTCCCGCGCGCCGCCGCCGGCCCCGCGCTCTGAGCGCCGTTCTGGCAGCTCTCGGCGCGCTCGTCATCGGGGTCGCGGGCGGAGCCTGGTGGCAGGCCTCGCGGAGCGACGACACCGCCGCCGTCGTGGCGCGCGCTGATCTCGCCGCTTTCCCCGACTGGCAGGGAGCGAGCGGAACCGCCGAGCTGGAGGACGCCGACGGCACCCGCCGCCTGCACGTGCACCTCGATGCGCAGAGCGCGGACGACTCGTACCGGGAGGTCTGGCTCCTCGCCGCCGACGCCTCCGGGCTGGTCGGGCTCGGCGTGCTCGACGGGACCGACGGCGTCTTCGCCGTGCCCGATGACGTCGACCTCGCCGAGTTCCCGCTCGTGGACGTCTCCCAGGAGCCGTTCGACGACGACCCGGAGCACTCCGGCGACTCGATCGTCCGCGGCCCCCTGCGCGAGGGCTGAGGCCTAGGCCGAGCGCTCCGCCAGCACGGCCGTGAGCGCCTGCACCGCGGCGGAGGGGCGCGGCGCCGTGCAGACCGAGAGCTCCCAGACCAGCCCCGGCCAGTCGAGCGCGAGGGCCGTGACGCCCTCCAGCGGCTCGACGCCCGCGCGCGGCACGATCGCCGGACCCAGCCCCGCCTGCACGAAGCGGGGGATCCCCGGCAGATCGGCGACCTCGGTGGCCACCCGGCGCGACGCCCCGGCCTCGCGGAAGGCGAGGTCGACGGCGACCCTGTTGCCGAAGCCGGCGGGCGTGTCCACGAAGGTGAGCCCGTCGAGGTCCTGCGGGGAGGGCGGTCCCGCCGCGGCGAGCGGATGCGCGCTCGCCACCAGCAGGACGTAGTCGCTGCGCACGAGCCGCGTCACCGCCAGGCCCCGCAGCTGCGTCGCCGGCAGTGCCAGCAGAGCGGCGTCGAGCAGGCCGCGGCGCAGGTCCTCGGCGAGACCGGTGGAGCCGGTGGTCGAGGTGCGCAGGAGCAGGTCCACCAGCGGGTGCCGAGTGCGGAAGACGCCGAGCGCGCCGGGCAGGTCGACGAGGTCGAGGGCGGAGAAGGTGCCCACCCGCACCCGCCCGCGGAGCCCCGCCGCGTCGTCGGCCGCGAGCGAGCGCATCCGGTCGAGGCTGTCGATCGCCGATCGGGCCGAGGGCAGGAGCGCCTCGCCGACCGCGGTGAGCGCCACCCGCCGGGTCGAGCGGGCGAACAGCGGCGAGCCGAGCTCCTGCTCGAGCGAGCGGATGCTCGCCGAGAGGGTCGACTGCACGACGAACAGGCGCGCGGCCGCCCGAGTGAAGCTGAGCTCCTCGGCGACGGCGACGAAGGCGGCGAGCTGGCGGTCGTCCATCCGCCCATTATCCAGCAGGGACGATCAATCCAACCGAGATCCTCCGTTGGACACGGATGATGGGGCGGAGCACTGTGGACACCGTGACCACCACCGAGCGCTCCCTCCCGTCCGTCCACCGCCGCGAGCTCCCGCACCGCCACGGCTTCTGGGTGATCGCCGTCGCCTTCCTCACGGTGATGGCGTTCTCGACCGTGCCGACACCGCTCTACGCGATCTACCAGCAGCGCGACGGGTTCCCGGCCTTCGTCGTCACCGTGGTCTTCGCCGCGTACGCGGTCGGAGTCGTGGCGAGCCTCTTCCTCGCCGGGCACGTCAGCGACTGGCTCGGCCGCCGCCGGATCCTGCTCGCGTCGATCCTCGTCGAGGTCCTGGCGGCCGCCGTGTTCCTGCTCTGGCCGGACGTGCCCGGGCTGATCCTCGCCCGCCTGCTGACCGGGCTCGGCGTCGGCGCGCTCACCGCGACGGCCGCCGCCCACCTCTCGGAGCTGCGCGCCGTCGCCCGCCCGGAGGAGGGCCCCGGCACCTCCCGCGCCGTCTCCGCCCTCGTCAACATGGGCGGGCTGGCGCTCGGCCCGCTCGTCGGCGGGGTGTTCGCCGTGACGGTGCGCGAGCCCCTGGTCGTCCCGTACGCCGTGTTCCTCGTCCTCCTGGTCGTCCTCGGGATCGGCGTCGCGCTCGTCCCCGAGACGGTCGAGCGGCGCGAGGTCCTCCCGGCCTACCGTCCGCAGCGCCTGGCCGTGCGGGCCGCCTCCCGCGGCGTCTTCCTCTCGGCCGCGGTCGGCGCGTTCGCCGGGTTCGCCGTGTTCGGCCTCTTCACCTCGCTGGCGCCGACCTTCCTCGCCGGGCGCTTCGGCGAGACCTCCCACCTCGAGGCGGGCGCGGTCTCCTTCGGGGTCTTCGCCGCCGGAGCCGTCGCGCAGCTGGTCTCGATCCGGCTGTCCTCGCAGACGGCGCTCCGCCTCGCGGCCGTGGCGCTGACGGCCGGGCTGCTGCTGGTCGCGACCGGCGCCGTGATCGTCTCGGTGTCCGCCTTCATCATCGGCGGGGTGCTCGCGGGAGCGGGCGTGGGCCTGCTCTTCCGCCTGGCGCTCGGAGTCGCCGGCTCGCTCGCCACCGACGAGACCCGCGGCGAGGTGCTCGCGGCCGTGTTCCTCGCCGCCTATCTCGGCCTCGCGGTGCCGGTCCTGGCGATCGGTGCCGCGCTCGCGCTCCTGCCGGCCGTCCCGGTCCTGCTCGGCTTCGTCGCCGTCGTGCTCGTCCTGGTGCTCGCGGCGATCGCCCGGATGCGGCGCACCGCCTGACGCGAGCGGGGGAGGGGCCGCGCGCTGGACAATGGAGGCATGAAGCTCTTCCCGTTCGGACGCGGCGACGCGAACCCCCTCCCCTCCGACGACCGCGGCTCGGGCAAGCTCGACGACTACGACTACGAGCTGCGTCCGAAGTCGCGGCGCGGCGACACCCTCCTCCGCCTCGCCGACTCCCGGCCGCACCAGGACGAGATCGCGCGGGTGCTCGCCCTCGGCGAGGACGAGGTCACGGCCGTGATCCCGCGCCGCACCGCGGAGGAGGAGCGCGTGGACGCTCCGATGCCGGTCCGCCTGTTCGCGGCCCAGCGCCCCTCGGGGCTCGTCGGCCAGGTGCCGCGCGGTCTCGAGAACGTGGTCGAGGCCGCCCTCGCCCGGCTCTCGGAGGCGGGGAGGTCGCCCCGCGTGCCGGCCCGCATCGTGACGGTGAGGGGCGGGCTGCGCGTCGAGCTGCTGATGCACGAGACGCGGGGCTGACGGGCGGAGGGCCCGCCGGGTCGGCGCGGTCCATGGAGGAACCGCACCGCGGCTGATAGCATGAACCGGTTCCGAATCCGAAAGCGACCGCCGGTCGACCCAGGATTCGAGCCACGGAGCAGGCCGGCAGGAAGCTGGTCCTCGGTGGTGGAGTCCCGGACGGCGGCAGCGTGCGACAGAGCGCGGGCCGCCGCGGCACGAGTCGCAGGCGGCACGTCCCGCTCGCGGCACAGGTCGCGACAGCCCGGAGCTCTTCTACTGGTGGCCAGCACGAACGCCCTCCACACGACGGCACGGCGCGAAGCCCTGCCGTGGGATCGTCTCGATTCCTGACCGGACCGCTGCTCCGACGAACGCCGGCGCCCAGAAGGGGCGCCGCTGCAGACGTTAAGGAGACAGACCTCTTGGAAGGTCCTGAAATCACATTCGCCGAAGCCGTTCTCGACAACGGCTCGTACGGCACCCGCACCGTCCGCTTCGAGACCGGCCGCCTCGCGCAGCAGGCTCAGGGCGCCGTCGCCGCCTACCTCGACGAGGACACCATGCTCCTCTCGGCCACGTCGGCCTCGAAGAACCCGAAGGACAACTTCGACTTCTTCCCGCTGACCGTCGACGTCGAGGAGCGCTCCTACGCCGCCGGCAAGATCCCCGGCTCGTTCTTCCGCCGCGAGGGCCGCCCCTCCACCGAGGCGATCCTGGTCTGCCGTCTGATCGACCGGCCGCTGCGCCCCTCGTTCGTCGAGGGCCTGCGCAACGAGGTCCAGATCGTCATCACGGTCCTCAGCATCGCGCCGGACGAGTTCTACGACGCCCTCGCGATCAACGCCGCGAGCGCGTCCACGCAGATCTCCGGCCTGCCGTTCTCCGGCCCGGTCGCCGGCGTCCGCCTGGCGCTCATGTCCGACGGCTCCGGCAACGACCAGTGGGTCGCCTTCCCCAAGGCCTCCCAGCTGGAGAACGCCGTCTTCGACCTCACCGTCGCGGGCCGCGTCGTCACCAACGAGGACGGCTCCTCGGACGTCGCCATCATGATGGTCGAGGCCGAGGCCACGGAGTCCTCCTGGAACCTCATCAAGGCGGGTGCGACCAAGCCCAGCGAGGACGTCGTCGCCGAGGGCCTCGAGGCCGCCAAGCCCTTCCTCCGCGCACTCGTCGAGGCGCAGGCGAAGCTCGCCGCCGAGACCGCGAAGCCGGTCAAGGACTACCCGGTGTTCCTGCCCTACGCGCAGGAGACCTACGACAACGTCGCCGAGCTCAGCTACGACGAGCTCGTCCGCGTGTACCAGATCGCCGACAAGGTCGAGCGGCAGGACGCCGACGACGCCCTCAAGGCGCGCGTCAAGGAGCAGATCGCCGAGCGCATCGCCTCGGGTCAGCTGTCGGCCGAGGCCTACAACCAGGTCGGAGCGGCGTACAAGTCCGTCACGAAGGTGGTCGTCCGCGGCCGCATCCTTCGCGACGGCGTGCGCATCGACGGACGCGGCCTCGCCGACATCCGCCCGCTCGACGCCGAGGTGCAGGTCATCCCGCGCGTCCACGGCTCGGCCATCTTCCAGCGCGGCGAGACCCAGATCCTGGGCGTCACCACGCTGAACATGCTCAAGATGGAGCAGCAGATCGACTCGCTGTCGCCCGTCACCAAGAAGCGGTACCTGCACCACTACAACTTCCCGCCCTACTCGACCGGTGAGACCGGCCGCGTCGGATCGCCGAAGCGTCGCGAGATCGGGCACGGCTTCCTCGCCGAGCGCGCCCTCGTGCCGGTGCTGCCGAGCCGCGAGGAGTTCCCCTACGCGATCCGCCAGGTCTCCGAGGCGCTGAGCTCCAACGGCTCGACCTCGATGGGCTCGGTCTGCGCGTCGACCCTGTCGCTCCTCAACGCCGGAGTGCCGCTGCGCGCCCCGGTCGCGGGCATCGCGATGGGCCTCGTGTCCGACGTCGTCGACGGCCAGACCCGCTACGCGGCGCTGACCGACATCCTGGGCGCCGAGGACGCGCTCGGCGACATGGACTTCAAGGTCGCCGGAACCGCCGAGTTCGTCACGGCCATCCAGCTCGACACCAAGCTCGACGGCATCCCGTCGTCGGTGCTCGACGCCGCGCTCAAGCAGGCCAAGGACGCCCGCACCACGATCCTCGCGGTGCTCACGGCGGCCATCGACCAGCCCGACGAGATGGCCCCGACCGCGCCCCGCGTGATCTCGGTGCAGATCCCCGTCGACAAGATCGGCGAGCTGATCGGCCCCAAGGGCAAGACGATCAACGCGATCCAGGACGAGACCGGCGCCGACATCTCCATCGAGGAGGACGGCACCGTCTACATCGGGGCCGTCGACGGTCCGTCGGCCGAGGCCGCGCGTGCGCAGGTCAACGCCATCGCGAACCCGACCAACCCCGAGGTCGGCGAGCAGTTCCTCGGAACCGTCGTCAAGCTCGCGACCTTCGGCGCGTTCGTCTCGCTCCTCCCCGGCAAGGACGGACTGCTGCACATCAGCGAGGTCCGCAAGCTCGCCGGCGGCAAGCGCGTCGAGAACGTCGAGGACGTCCTCGGAGTCGGCCAGAAGCTGCTCGTCCAGATCACCAAGATCGACGACCGCGGCAAGCTGTCCCTCGCGCCCGTCGTGGCCGAGGAGGCCGAGGCCGAGGCTCCCGCCGAGAGCTGATCCCTCCTGCACGACCGTGACGCCCGTCCCACTCCGGTGGGGCGGGCGTCCGTCGTCGGCGGGGGCATGGGGTACGGTGGCGGGACCGCGCCGCACCGCCACGACCGGAGGACTCCGTGACCGACCCGACGCCGCTGGCCACCGAGCCGGAGACGCCCCTCCTCTCGCGCACCCTGGGTCGGACCGGCCTCCCCGTGCATCCGCTCGCCCTCGACGGCTCCGTCTTCGGCTGGGCCGCCGGGATCGACGACACCACCGAGGTGCTCGACGCGTTCGGCCGCCTCGGCGGCACCCTGATCTCGACCGCGGACCACTACGCGACCGGTCGGAGCGAGTACATGATCGGCCGCTGGCTCGAGCAGAGCGGGCTGCGCGAGCGGATGCTGGTCGCGACGAAGGTCGGCCGGCACCCGGACGCGCCGGGACTCGCCCCGGAGGACGTCCGCATCGCGATCGAGGGGAGCCTCGAGCGGCTCGGCACCCGGATCGACCTGCTCTCGTTCGACAGCGAGGACCCCGGGATCCCCATCGCCGACAGCCTGGCGGCGGTCGCGCCGTTCCTGGCGGACGGCTCGGTCGGCGCCCTGGGCGCCGCGCACTTCAGCGGAGCCGCGATCACGGCGCTGCACGAGACGGCGACCGCGTTCGCGCTGCCGTCGCTCTCGGCCGTCGTGTCGGAGTACAGCCTGATGGAGCGCCGGACCTACGAGACCGACGTCGCCCCCGAGGTGGTGCGGCTAGAGCTCGGCACCCTCGCGCGGCTGCCCCTGGCGAGCGGCTACCTCACCGGCGCCCTGCGCAGCCGCACGGACGAGCCGGAGTCGGCCCTGTTCGAGGCGGGCCTGGACTACGTCGGCCGCCACGGCTCCCGCGTGCTCGCTGCCCTCGACGAGATCGCCGGCGCCCACGGCACGGAGCCCGGCGTGGTCGCGCTCGCCTGGGTGCTCTCGCACCAGGAGGTCTCGGCGGCGATCGTCCGGGCCCGGAACGCCGCGGAGCTCGAGTCGCTGTTCGCGGCGGCCGCGCTCCCACTGACCCGGAGCGACATCGCCCAGCTGGACCGCGTCTCCGCCTGAGGCTCTCGCCGGCTGGTCCGCCGCCGTCGGGCGCCGCGCCCCGCGCCGGGCTCGGAGCGGGGCGCGGCGAGGTTCAGCGGCGCAGGATGCGCGCCTCCCACGGGCCGAGCGTCGACCCGGTCGCACCGGCGACGTTGCCGAGGACCGTCTCGGCAGCCGCCCACTCCTCGAGCAGCGGCACCTCGAGCGGCTCACCGGACACGTTCCCGACGACGAGCAGCTCGCCCGGTCCGGTGCGCGTGAAGGCGAAGAGCGCGGGGTGCTCGGGCTCCAGCAGCGCGAAGCGGCCCAGCTGCACCGTCTCGTCGGCGTGCCGCAGCGCGATCAGCGCCCGGTAGTACTCGAAGACCGACCGCTCGGCGGCCCGATCGGCGGCGACGTTCACCTCGGCGGCGTTAGGGTTGACCGCGATCCACGGCTCGCCGGTCGTGAAGCCGGCCTGGAGGCTGTCGTCCCACTGCACCGGCGTGCGGGCGTTGTCGCGGCTCTGCGCGCGCAGCCCGGCGAGCACGGTCGCCGGGTCCTCGCCGCGCTCGCCGACGGCCTCGGCCCAGTAGTTCAGGGACTCGACGTCGCGGAAGTCCTCGATGCCGGCGAACGGGACGTTCGTCATCCCGATCTCGTCGCCCTGGTAGATGTACGGCGTGCCGCGCTGGAGGTGGAGGAGCGTCGCCCAGAGGGTCGCGGACTCGTAGCGGTGCGCGCCGTCGTCCCCGAAGCGCGAGACGAGACGCGGCTGGTCGTGGTTGCCGAGGTACAGGCTGTTCCAGCCGCGCTCGGCCAGGCCGTCCTGCCAGCGCGCGAGGTTGGCCTTCAAGGCGACCAGGTCCAGCGGCACCGGGTGGAACTTGTCGACTCCGTGGTCGATGCCGACGTGCTCGAACTGGAAGACCATGTCGAGCTCACGCCGCTCGGGATCGGTCACGAGCACCGCCTCCTCGAGGGTGACCCCGGGCATCTCGCCGACGGTGAGGAAGGAGCCCTCGCGGTGCGCGAACACGGCCTCGTGCATCTCGCGGAGGTACTCGTGGAGCCGCGGACCCACCCCTCCGACGATGCCCGCGCCGCCCTGCTCGCCGTCGACGGCTCCGACGTCCTTCGAGACGAGGTTGATCACGTCCATCCGGAAGCCGTCCACTCCGCGGTCGAGCCAGCGGTTCATCATCGCGTGCACCGCGTGCCGCACCTCGGGGTTCTCCCAGTTGAGGTCCGGCTGCTGCACCGCGAAGAGGTGGAGGAAGTACTCGTCCGTCGCCGGGTCGAGCGTCCAGGCAGGGCCGAAGAAGTAGGAGCGCCAGCCGTTCGGCTCGGCGACGTCGAGGCCGGCGCCGGCGGCCGCCTCGAGCTCGCGGCCGGGCTCGGCCGAGCGGCGCCCGCGGCGCCACCAGTACCAGTCGCGCTTCGGGTCCTCCTGCGAGGAGCGGGACTCGACGAACCAGGCGTGCTCGTCGCTCGTGTGGTTGACCACGAGGTCCATCACGATGCGGATGCCGCGCTCGTGGGCCTCCGCGAGGAGCAGGTCGAACTCCTCCAGCGTCCCGAACCGCGGGTCGATGTCCTCGTAGTCCGAGATGTCGTAGCCGTTGTCGTGCTGCGGCGACGGGTAGACCGGCGAGAGCCAGATCACGTCGACCCCCAGGTCGGCGAGGTGGTCGAGCTTCGAGCGGATGCCGCCCAGGTCGCCGATGCCGTCGCCGTTCGAGTCCGCGAACGAGCGCGGGTAGATCTGGTAGACGACGGCGCTCGTCCACCAGGGCGCGGACGTCTCCCGCTCGGGGGAGTCGGAGGTCGGGGCGGCGGTCTCGGAGGGGGTCGGGGCGGCGGAGTCCATGGTCGCGAATCTAGCCCGGACGGCCGACACGGAGGGGCCCGCCGCACCGCTCGCCGGCGCGAGTCGACCCCGCCGGCGGCGCCCGTGTAACGATCTGGTGAACCGTGCGCGACCCGGCGGAGTGGCGGCTCCGGCGCTCGGATACTCTCTCCCCTGGCGGGACCCGAGCCGCCGCAGGGAGAGTGGTGGCGTGCCCAGGGACAGGACCGGCGTCGTCGTGCGGGCTCCCCGTCACAGTGCCGTCCCGCTCCCGCCCGCGGCGTCCCGCGCAGCCTCCTCGAGCGGCGTCCTCGCCGAGACCGGCCCCGTCGAGCCGACCGCCGTCGCACCCTCGCACCGCCGGCCGATGGGCGACTCCGGCCACGACCTCTTCCCCTTCGTGCTCGACGCGGCGGCCCTCGGCCGCGACGACGGTGCCGCGCTGCTCGAGCGCTACGCGGCGTGGGGCGGCAACGGCGTCGTCGTCACCGACTCGAGCGTCGCGGAGGGCGTCGGCGGCTGGCCCGCCGGACACCGCGACCGGGACCGCTTCCTCCTGATCGGCCGCTTCGCCGCTCCGGTCGGCGCCCCCGCGACGCCACGTGCGCTGGTGGACCGTGTCGAGGGGGCGCTGCGCCGCCTCCGCACCGATCGCCTCGATGTGCTGGCGGTCCGCCCCGACGGGGCCGGACGCCTCGACGAGCTCCTCAGCGCTGTCGACGTGCTGCTGGCGCGCGGGCTGGTGCGGTCGGTGGTCGCCTCCGGATTCTCCCCGGAGGAGCTGTTCGAGGCGCGCGTCCTGGCCGCCCACGGGCTGCCCCGCCTCGCCGGCGCGGAGGTCCGCTGGAACCTGCTCGAGCGGCCCGGCTCGGAGGGCGACCTCGGCCTCGTCGCCGCCGGCCAGGGACTCGCCCTGCTCGCGACCGTCCCCCTCGCCCACGGGTTCCTCCGCGGCGCCGAGCGCACCCGCCGCGAGCTCGGCCGCCTGCCCGACGGGGCACTCGCCGCCGCCCACCTCGGGCGCCGCGGACGCCGGGTCCTCGCCGTCCTCGACGCGATCGGCGCCGAGCTCTCGGCCGTTCCCGCCGCCGTCGCCCTGGCCTGGCTGCTCGGCCGGCCGCGCCTGACCGCCGCGACGGTCGCCCCGCGCTCGCCCGCCGACGTGGACGCGCTGGTGCGCGCGGTCTCGCTCGAGCTCGACCCCGGACACCTGGCCGCGCTGGAGCGCGCGCGCCGCTGACCGCGCCCGTCCGCGACGCCCCAGGCACCTCTCCCGCCACGGCGCGACAGCCCGGCTCGGGCCGCCGTCGCGGTGGCCTAGGGTGGGCACGATGAACCACGGAGTCGCACTGCCCCTCGACCAGCCGGAGACGTCAGTCCGGGCCGCAGGCGGATCCACGGTCCGCCGCTCCGTCCTCCCGAGCGGTGTCCGCATCCTCAGCGAATCGGTGCCCGGCGCCCGCAGCGCCACGATCGGCTTCTGGGTCGCCGCGGGTTCGCGCGACGAGCGGCCCGGCCGCCCCGCGACCGCGGGCGAGCCCGCCGTGCCCTCCAACGTCGGCTCGACGCACTTCCTCGAGCACCTGCTGTTCAAGGGCACGCAGAAGCGGTCCGCCCTCGACATCGCCGTGTCCTTCGACTCCGTGGGCGGGGAGCACAACGCTCTCACCGCCAAGGAGTACACCTGCTACTACGCCAAGATCCAGGACCGCGACCTCCCGATGGCGGTCGAGGTGATCGCCGACATGGTGACCTCGAGCCTGATCGATCCGGACGAGTTCGAGACCGAGCGCGGGGTCATCCTCGAGGAGCTGGCGATGGCGGACGACGATCCGGCCGACGTGGCGGGCGAGAAGCTGTTCGAGGCCGTGTTCGGCGACCACCCGCTGGGCCGCCCGATCGGGGGCACCGCCGCGACCATCGGCGAGGCCACCCGGGACGCGGTCTGGGCGCACTACCGCGCCGCCTACCGCCCGCGAGACGTGGTGATCACCGTCGCCGGCGCCGTCGACCACGAGGCGCTCGTCGCGCTGCTCCAGCGGGTCCTCGTCGCCGACGGCTGGGACCTCGGCACGGCGGCCCCGCCCGTCGAGCGGCGCGTCGGCGGCCGTGCGTCCTACACCCGCGGCAGCGCCCTGTCGGTGGTGCACCGCCCCACCGAGCAGGCGAACCTGCTGGTCGGCTTCCCCGGTCTCGCCGCGGGCGACGAGCGGCGGATGACGATGGGCGTCCTCAACTCGATCCTCGGCGGCGGCATGTCCTCGCGGCTGTTCCAGGAGGTGCGCGAGAAGCGCGGCCTGGCCTACTCCGTCTACTCCTTCGCCCCGTCCTACTCGGACGCGGGCCTCTTCGGGCTCTACGCCGCGTGCACCCCGGCGAAGGCGGGGACGGTCGCCGAGCTCCTGCTCACCGAGTTCCACCGCCTCGCCGAGGACGGCGTCACCGACGACGAGCTCGCGCGCGCCCGCGGCCAGCTCTCGGGAGCGGCGGCGCTCGCGCTGGAGGACTCCGACACCCGGATGTCGCGCCTCGGACGCGCCGAGCTGACCTTCGGCGAGTTCGTCGACCTCGACGAGAGCCTGCGCCGACTCGCCCTCGTCGGCGCGGAGGACGTCCAGGCACTCGCGGCAGACTTGGCCCGGGGGCCGTCGTCGATCTCGGCCGTCGGCGCGGTCGACGAGTCGGCCTTCGCCGGGATCGCCGGGATCGAGAGCGCCTCCGCGATCTGATCCGATCGTCGAACGCCCGCTGACCGCGCACCGCCGCGCCGCACCAGGGAGGACCCCGTGTCCCACTACATCTACCTCGTCCGCCACGGCGAGCAGCAGGACGCCGAGCACGGCATGCCGGACGGCCCGCTCTCGGCCCGTGGTGAGCGCCAGGCGAGGCTCATCGCCGAGCGGCTCGGCGGAGTCCCCTTCACCGGAGCGTGGCACTCGCCGCTGCGCCGGGCCGAGGAGACGGCCGCGCGCTTCCAGACGCTTCTGCCGAGCCTGCCGCTCCAGCCGTCCTCGCTGCTGTTCGACTGCATCCCCTCGGGGCCGACCCCGGACATGCCCAAGGCGTTCGAGCCCTTCTTCGGCAGCGTCACCGCGGCCGAGATCGAGGCGGGGCACGCGCAGATGCAGGACGCGGTGGCCGAGTTCCTGGCGCCGTCGCGCGAGGACCGCCACGACCTCCTCATCACCCACAACTTCGTGATCGGCTGGTTCGTCCGCCACGTGTTCGACGCTCCCGACTGGCGGTGGCTGGGCCTCAACCAGGCCAACTGCGGGCTGACGATCATCCGCGTCCGCTCCCGCAAGCCGCCGGTGCTCGTCGTGCACAACGACCTCTCGCACCTGCCCGTGGAGCTGCGCACCGGCCTGCCCGAGGCCCAGCCGTACTGAGCTGCGGGCTACGCTGAGTCGGTGACTACCTCCGTCGCCGTGGTCGGCGCGTCCGGCCGACTCGGCTCGTTCACCTGCTCGCTCATCGAGGCGTCGAGCGAGTTCTCGCTCGTCGCGCGGCTCGGCTCGCGGAGCGATCCCGCCGAGATGCTCGCGGCCGACGTCGTCGTCGACATGACCGCGCCGGCCGTCAGCCAGCAGATCGTCGACTTCGCCGTAGCCAACGGGAGGAAGGTGCTCGTCGGCACCTCCGGCTGGACCGGCGACCGGATCGCGGCCCTCCGGCACAGCGTCGCCGAGCAGCCGGAGGCCGGCGTCGTGATCATCCCCAACTTCTCGCTGGGCTCGGTGCTCGCGACCGCGCTGGCCACCGTGGCCGCGCGCTTCTTCGACGCCGCCGAGATCGTCGAGACCCACGGCGCCCGCAAGGTCGACTCGCCCTCCGGGACCGCGGTCCGCACGGCCGAGCTGCTGCTGCGCGCCCGGGCCGAGCTCGGTCCGGTGCAGGCTCCGCACACCGACCAGCGGGCCCGCGGCCAGCAGGTCGCGAGCGTCCCGGTCCACAGCCTCCGCCTGCCCGGAGTGGAGGCGCGCCAGGAGGTCGTCTTCGGCGGTACCGGCGAGACGGTCACCATCCGGCACGACACCACCTCGCAGGCGTCCTACGAGCAGGGCGTCCTGCGTGCTCTCGACGCGGTCCGGACGACCTCGGGCGTGGTAGTGGGCCTCGACGCGCTGATCGACCTGCGCGCCGCCTTCGACGCCGCGCCTCTCGCCGAGCGGCCGGTCGACGAGCAGCCCGTCGTCGACCGGGCTCCGTCCGGCCAGGCCGCCGCAGCGACGAGCACCCCGTGAGGACCCGCGTCGGCGTCGTCCTGATGGCGGTCCTGCTCGCCCTCTACCTGTTCGTCTGCCTGCAGTACTCCGTCGTCGCCTTCGCCGCGGCGACGGTGCCCGGCATCGTGATGGGCGTCGGCCTGCTGATCCTCGGCGCCGTCGGCGTCTGGGGGCTCGTGCGCGAGCTGCTGTTCGGGCTCCGCGCCGAGAAGCTGGCCCGTCGGCTGGAGGGCGAGAACGCGCTGCCGCAGGAGGTCCTCGACTCGCGGGCCAGCGGGCGTCCGCTCCGGGAGGAGGCGGACGCGCTGTTCCCGCAGTACGCGGAGGAGGTCGACGCGCAGCCCGGGAGCTGGCGCGCCTGGTACCGCCTCGGCCTCGCCTACGACGCCAGCGGCGACCGCAAGCGCGCCCGAGGCGCCATCCGCAGGGCCATCGCGCTGGAGCACGAGGCTCCGGCCTGACCGCTCGGCCGCGACTCGAGCGCGGCTCTCCGGGCGAGAACCGCTCGGGCGCCCGGGATCAGGCGAGCACCCACTCCAGCGCCGCGCCGACCGTGCGGTGGCGGAACTCGAAGCCGTCGTCGAGCAGCCGCTGGGGGACCAGGCGCTGGCTCGAGAGCAGGAGCTCGTGCCCGGCGTCGCGCAGCGCGAGCTCGATGATCTTCTCGGGGACGGCCAGCTTGAACGGGCGGTGCAGCTGCTCGGCGAGGGTGCGCATCACGTCGTTCGCGGTCGCCGGCACCGGTCCGGCGAGGTTCACCGGGCCCGAGAGCGAGGACGTGAGCAGGTGGCGGATCGCCGCGGCCTCGTCGTAGAGGCTGATCCAGGGCCAGGCCTGATTGCCGCTGCCGAGGGGTCCGCTGAGACCGAGCTTCGTCAGGGGCAGGAGCGGCTTGAGCGCGCCGCCGTCGCCGAGGACGAGCCCGGTGCGAGCGGTGACCACCCGCGTGGCCTCGGGCGCGAGGTGGGCGGCCTTCTCCCAGCGGTCGACGACATCGGCGAGGAATCCGTCGCCACGCGAGGACTGCTCGGTGAGCTCCTCGCCCGGGCGGTCTCCGTAGTAGCCGACCGCGGAGGCGTTGATCAGCGTCGTCGGCGGGGTCGAGGACATCCGCATCGCGTCGGTGAGGGTCTGCGTGGACTGGATCCGCGAGTCGAGGATCTCCCGCTTGTAGGACGCGGTCCACGGCAGGCGGCTGATCGAGGCGCCGGAGAGGTTGATCACGGCGTCGACGCGGTCGAGCACGCTGAAGTCGAGCATGTGCGAGGTGGGCGCCCAGTGGAACTCGTCCGGGCTCGACGGCGCGTGGCGCACCAGGCGCAGGATCTCGTGCCCCTCGGCGCGCAGCTGGCGGGTCAGCTCGGAGCCGATCATCCCGCTGGCGCCCGAGATCAGGACGCGGAGCCGGGGAGCGGACGCGTCCGGCCGGGCCGACGGCAGCTCGGACGGCGTCGACACGTGCTCGCCCGGCGTGCGCGCGGCGCGCCGCGGCGAGCCGGAGTCCGTGGTCCCGTCGTGGTCGGAGTGCCGTGCGGATGAGTCGCTCATGGTGCCTCCCGGAGCCGGTCGCGGGCCGCCCGCGAAGCGGACCCAGCCTAGAGCCTCACGCCCGGGAGCCGGCCGAGCGCCCGACCAGGCCTGCCCGCGCGAGCACGAGGTAGAGCTCGCAGCCCAGGCAGAGGCCGAACACGGCGTTGAGGAAGGCGGCGAGGAAGGCGACGGCCGCGGCGACCGGAACCGATCCCGGGACGCCGGCGACGTGCAGGAGGACGCCGGCGCCGGTCACCACCAGGCCGATCAGCTGGGCGAAGCGCGGCGGGCGGGCGTCCTCCCACTCGCGCGGCGGTGCCAGGTGCGGCCGGACCACCCGGCGGAACAGCACCGCCCAGGGGCCGGAGCCGACGCCGCGCGCGGCCGACCAGGCGAAGAGGGCGGCGAGCGCGAGCAGCAGGAGGAAGCCGGGCTGGGAGAGCCGGCCGTCGAGGTCGGCCCGGGCCGCGGCCGCGAGCCCGAGGCCCACGGCCGTGAGGAGGAGTGCGGCGGTGACTCCGGCGGCGACCCTCGGGCCGCGGGGATCGACGGTGCCGGACGGGGGAGTGGCGCCGGTGGTGGAGGGGGAGCGGGTGCTCATCATGTCTCCTGGAGTCGGTCGAGCTCGATGGTCAGGGCGGCCCGGGTCGGAGCGCCGCCGACGCGGCTGCGCGGCACTCCGTCTCGATCGAGCAGGAGGAGCGTGGGCGTCTGCCGGACGCGGAAGCGCGCCGCGAGGTCGGGGCGGTGCGTCAGATCGACGTCGAGGTGCGCCAGCCCGGGCCGCTGCTGGGCGAGCTCCCCGAGCATCCGTCGCACTGCAGGGCACCGCGTGCAGACGTCGGTCGAGAACTGCACGACTGTGGCCCGGGTCCCGAGCACTGCGCCGGGGACGAGCTCGCCGGGGTCGATCGCGGGGTCCTGGCGCGAGGGGGCGCTCGCGACGCGCCCGGAGCGGGCCCGATGGACAGCCCCGAGGACGACGCCCAGCACGACGAGGCCGAGCAGTGCGGCGAGGATCGTCACGGGCTCCATCCGGGAAGCGTAGGTCGGCGCGGGCGCTCCGCGGACGACTGTTTCGGGATGTGACGACGGCCGCGGTCGGAGCGTGGTCTAGGTTCGATCCGTGACCGAACAGAGCAGCCTCAGCGCAGACCCGAGTAGTCCCGTCTTCCGCAGTGATGTCGTCGTCGAGCTGGTCCGCGCGAGCGCCCACGACTCCGACGTGCTGTTCGCGGCCCGCGTCTCGACCCAGGGCGAGAAGACGCTCGCCGAGGCGCTCGACGGCGAGGAGTCCGACGCCGAGCTGCAGCGCAAGCGCGACCGCGGACTGATCAACTACCTGATGCGCGACCGCCACGGCTCGCCGTTCGAGCACAACTCGATGACCTTCTACGTGCAGGCGCCGATCTTCGTCTTCCGCGAGTTCATGCGGCACCGCATCGCCTCCTACAACGAGGAGTCGGGCCGCTACCGCGAGCTCCGCCCGGTCTTCTACGTACCCGGTCCCCGCCGCAACCTCGTGCAGGTCGGCAAGCCCGGCGCCTACTCCTTCGAGCCGGGCACCCCCGAGCAGGCCGAGCTCGTCGCCGAGGAGACGCGCCGCGTCAGCACGCAGGCCTACGAGTCGTACCGGCGGATGCTCGGCGAGGGCGTCGCCCGCGAGGTCGCCCGGATCGTCCTCCCGCTGAACATCTACTCGTCGATGTACGTCACGCTCAACGCCCGCTCGCTGATGAACTTCCTCTCCCTGCGCACCAAGCGCGAGGACTCGACGTTCCCCTCCTTCCCGCAGCGCGAGATCGAGATGGCGGCCGAGCAGATGGAGACGCACTTCCAGGAGCTGATGCCCCTCACGGCCGCCGCCTTCACAGCGAACGGCCGCGTCGCTCCGTAGCCCGCCGCCCGGCGAGGACGAGCGGACCGTCCCGCCCGATCCGCCTGCTGCCGTCCGCGCGGGCGGCTCCGGGAACCTCCTCCCGGCGGCGCGGCGGCGACCCGCTACCCTGGCAGCGTGTCAACTCCGGAGAATCCCTTCGGCCAGGTCCTGGTCGCCCTGGTCACCCCGTTCACCGCCGACGGCGAGGTCGACTGGCCCGGTGTCGAGAAGCACATCGACGACTGCATCGCAGCGGGCGCGGACGGCATCGTGGTCACCGGGACCACGGGTGAGACCAGCACCCTGACCGACCCGGAGAAGATCCGCCTCGTCGAGGTCGGCCGCTCGGTCGCCGGAGGCCGCGCGAAGATCATCACGGGAGGCGGCTCGAACGAGACCGCCCACGCCATGCAGCTCGCCCGTCAGAGCGAGAAGGCCGGCGCCGACGGCAACATGATCGTCACCCCGTACTACAACAAGCCCACGCAGGCGGGCGTGCTCACCCACTTCCGGATGATCGCCGACGCGACGGACCTGCCGGTCATCCTCTACGACATCCCCGGCCGCACCGGCGTGCCGATCCGCTACGAGACGATCCTGCGGGCGGCCAAGCACCCGAACATCCTGGCCGTGAAGGACGCGAAGGGCGATCTCTCCGAGGTCAGCCGCGTGCTCAACCAGACCGACCTGATGTACTTCTGCGGCGACGACGCGAACGTGCTCCCCGAGCTCGCCATCGGCGCCACGGGGCTCATCGGCGTCACCGCGAACATCGCCGCCGCGCCGTACCGCACGATCGTCGACGCGGTGAACGCGGGCGACCTCCACGCGGCCACCCGCGCGCACCAGCAGCTCGAGCCGCTCGTGCGCGCCGTGATGACGCACGTCCCCGGGACCGTCGCCGCGAAGTACATCCTGCACGGCCTCGGCCGCATCTCCTCGCCGCGCGTGCGGCTGCCCCTGGTCGGCCCGGAGGAGTCGGAGGCGGCGCTCATCGAGGACGAGCTCGGCCTGGTCCGCGACATCCCGGGCGTCGACTTCCGCAACTTCCGGCCCGACCGCAACGCCGCGGCCGGCGGCGCCCTCCCGAAGGTCGCCGGCACCACCCGCTGAGCCCGAGCGGCACGTCCCGAGAAAGCACCGCTGGAGAAGGAGGGCGCATGCCCGGTCCCGTGATCATCCCCGCCCCGCTCGCTCCGGGAACGCTCCGGATCATCCCCCTCGGCGGCCTCGGCGAGATCGGCCGCAACATGACCGTCTTCGAGATCGACGGCAGGCTCCTGGTCGTCGACTGCGGCGTGCTCTTCCCGGAGGAGGACCAGCCGGGCGTCGACCTGATCCTCCCGGACTTCACGCCCATCCGGGACAGGCTCGACGACATCGTCGGAGTGGTCCTCACCCACGGCCACGAGGACCACATCGGCGCCGTCCCCTACCTGCTCCGCCTGAAGCGCGACATCCCGCTGATCGGGTCCACCCTCACGCTCGCCCTCGTCGAGGCGAAGCTCAAGGAGCACCGGATCACGCCGTACACGCTCACGGTGAAGGAGGGCGACGTCGAGAACCTCGGGCCCTTCGAGCTCGAGTTCGTCGCCGTGAACCACTCGATCCCGGACGCGCTGGCCGTGTCGATCGTCACCGACGCCGGCTCGGTGCTGCACACCGGCGACTTCAAGATGGACCAGCTGCCGCTCGACGGCCGGATCACCGACCTGCGCGCCTTCGCCCGCCTCGGCGAGGAGGGCGTCGACCTGTTCATGGTCGACTCCACCAACGCCGACGTCCCCGGCTTCACGCCGAGCGAGCGCGACATCGGCCCGGTCATCGAGAGCGTCATGGCCAGGGCGACCCGCCGCGTCATCGTCGCGAGCTTCTCCAGCCACGTGCACCGGGTGCAGCAGGTGCTCGACGCGGCCCACGCCACGGGCCGCCGCGTGGCGCTGCTCGGCCGCTCCATGGTCCGCAACATGCGCATCGCCGCGGATCTCGGCTACCTGCACGTCCCTCCGGGAGTCCTGGTCGACATGAAGAAGTCGGGCGACGTCCCCGAGGACAGGATCGTCTACATGTCCACCGGGTCGCAGGGCGAGCCGATGGCCGTCCTCAGCCGGATGGCCAACCTCGATCACCAGATCGAGCCGGGGGAGGGCGACACCGTGATCCTCGCCTCCAGTCTCATCCCCGGCAACGAGAACGCGGTGTACCGGGTCATCAACGGGCTCACGCGGCTCGGAGCGACCGTCGTGCACAAGGGCAACGCGAAGGTGCACGTGTCCGGGCACGCCGCGGCCGGCGAGCTCCTCTACTGCTACAACATCCTCAAGCCGCTGAACGTGATGCCGGTGCACGGCGAGTACCGGCACCTGGTCGCGAACGGGCAGCTCGCGCGTGAGACCGGGATCGCGGAGGAGAACACGATCATCGCCGAGGACGGCACCGTGATCGACCTGCTCGACGGCAGGGCGACCGTCGTCGGACGGCTCGACCTGGGGTTCGTCTACGTCGACGGATCGTCGGTGGGCGAGATCACCGACGCCGACCTCAAGGACCGGCGGATCCTCGGCGAGGAGGGCTTCATCTCGATCATCGTGGTGGTCGAGGCGGGCACGGGGCGGATCGTCGTCGGCCCCGAGATCCACGCGAAGGGCTTCGCGGAGGACGACAGCGTCTTCGACGAGGTCAAGCCGCGGATCGCGGCCGCGCTCGAGGAGGCGGTGCGGAACGGGGCGAGCGATCAGCACGCGCTCTCGCAGGCCGTCCGTCGCGTCGTCGGCCGCTGGGTCAACACCTCCTACCGCCGCCGGCCCATGATCGTGCCGCTCGTCATCGAGGCCTGAGCCTCCCGGCCGGCGGCGGATCGGCGCCTGCCGTCGCGGCGCGGGTCACCGGCCCTGACGGGGGCGGCAGGTACGGTGGCCTCATGGCGACCAGTACCAAGACGACCTCGCGCGGGCGCGGCAGCGCGACTCCGCGCTCCGGCGCGCCGCGATCCGGCCGGGGCTCGGGCAAGGCGGCCGCCGAGACGAAGACGGTGGCCTTCGAGTCCGCCCCGCGCACCAACCCCGCCGTGCGGCTCTGGATGGCGCTGGCCCACCTCGCGGGCGGCGCAGCGCGCGCCCTCGGTCCCGAGCGGCTGGCGAAGGAGGAGCGCCGCGACGGCGTCCCCTTCCTGCTGCTGCTGCTGGCCGTCGCGGGCGCGGTCGTCGAGTGGTTCCTCGCGACCGACCCGGTCGCCCTGGTGCTCGACGCGTGGAGCTTCGGCGGCTTCTTCGGCCGGGTCGCCTACGTGCTGCCGGTCGTCCTTCTCCTCTTCTCCCTCTGGCTCTTCCGGCACCCCCGGTCCGTCGACGACAACGGGCGGATGGGCGTGGGCGTCATCACGCTGCTCGTCGCCTCCGCCGGCATCTGCCACGCGCACCTCGGCCTGCCGCAGCCCGGCCAGGGAATCGAGACCATGGCGGCAGCGGGAGGCGTCCTCGGCTGGCTGGTGGGCGCCCCGCTCGTGGCGATCGCCACCGTCCCCGGCGCGACCGTGCTGCTGTCGCTCGTGATCCTGCTGTCGCTGTTCATCATCACCAAGACCCCGCCGAACCGCATCGGCGCGCGCTCGCGGGAGCTCTACGGCTACCTCTTCGGCGCCCCCGTGCTCGACGACGAGGAGCGCGCCCGCCTCAAGGCCGAGCGGGCCGCCGCCAAGGCCGCGGCGAAGGCGGAGGCCGAGCAGGAGGAGGACGCGCAGCAGGACGGCGGAGAGCTGCCCTGGTGGCGGCGCACCGAGTCCGGGCGCGAGGACGAGCCGACCGTGCAGACCGAGCTCCCGATCGACTCCTTCACCGAGGTGCTCGAGGGCACCGCTCCCGCCCGCGGCCGCGCGAAGGGCTTCGACACCGCGCTCGAGGAGCGCGACGACGAGGCCCACCCGCCGACCCGCTCCTACGCCACCGAGGTGCTGGCCGAGGCCGAGACCGCCGAGGCCGCGCTCGCCCGCTTCGAGCAGACGGGCGCTCCCCGCGGCGCGACCGGTGTGGTCGACGACGACGCGACCGAGGTCATCCGGCTCGACCGCCTCGATGTGGCGCCCGCCGTCCCGATCCCGCCCGTCATCGAGACCGGCCCGATCGCGCCCCTCGCCGAGGAGGATCCGACCGCCGGCTTCGACTCCTCGTTCGAGGACGACGCGCCGTACCGCCTCCCCTCGGCGGCCGCCCTCTCGACGGGCACGCCCTCCAAGGCGCGCTCGGCGGCCAACGACGAGATGGTCCGCGCCATCACCGAGGTGCTGCAGCAGTTCAACGTGGATGCGACGGTCACCGGCTTCTCCCGCGGCCCGACCGTCACCCGCTACGAGATCGAGCTCGGCCCCGGCGTCAAGGTCGAGCGCGTCACCGCGCTCAGCAAGAACCTCTCCTACGCCGTCGCCAGCAACGAGGTCCGGATCCTCTCCCCGATCCCGGGCAAGAGCGCGATCGGCGTCGAGATCCCCAACACGGACCGCGAGATCGTCTCGCTGGGCGACGTCCTCCGCTCGCCGGCCTCGACGACGTCCACGCACCCGATGACCATCGGCGTCGGCAAGGACGTCGAGGGCGGCTACGTCGTGGCGAACCTCGCCAAGATGCCGCACCTCCTGGTCGCCGGCTCCACCGGCTCCGGCAAGTCCAGCTTCGTCAACTCGATGATCACGAGCCTGCTGATGCGCGCGCGCCCGCAGGACGTGCGGATGGTCCTGATCGACCCCAAGCGCGTGGAGCTCACCATCTACGGCGGAGTGCCGCACCTGATCACTCCGATCATCACGAACCCCAAGAAGGCCGCCGAGGCGCTGCAGTGGGTCGTGAAGGAGATGGACATGCGCTACGACGACCTGGCTTCGTTCGGGTTCCGTCACATCGACGACTTCAACGCGGCCGTCCGCGCGGACGAGATCACGCTCCCGGCGGGCAGCAGCCGCGTCCTCAAGCCGTACCCGTACCTCCTCGTGGTGGTCGACGAGCTCGCCGACCTGATGATGGTCGCCCCGCGCGACGTCGAGGACTCGATCGTGCGGATCACCCAGCTCGCGCGCGCCTCGGGCATCCACCTCGTGCTTGCCACGCAGCGGCCGAGCGTCGACGTGGTGACCGGCCTCATCAAGGCGAACGTGCCCAGCCGCCTCGCCTTCGCGGTGACCAGCGTGACGGACTCGCGGGTCATCCTCGACCAGCCGGGAGCCGACAAGCTCATCGGGCAGGGCGACGGCCTCTTCCTCCCCATGGGCACCAACAAGCCGATGCGCGTCCAGGGCGCCTGGGTCCGCGAGGACGAGATCGCGAAGGTCGTCGAGCACGTCACCCGTCAGGCGCAGCCCGAGTACCGCCAGGACATCACCGTGCAGGCGCAGCGCAAGGAGATCGACTCCGACATCGGGGACGACCTCGAGCTGCTGGTCGCGGCGGCCGAGCTCGTCGTCAGCACGCAGTTCGGCTCGACCTCGATGCTGCAGCGCAAGCTCCGCGTCGGCTTCGCCAAGGCCGGCCGGCTGATGGACCTGCTCGAGTCGCGCGAGGTCGTCGGCCCCTCCGAGGGGTCGAAGGCTCGCGACGTGCTGGTCACCGCCGAGCAGCTGCCGGGCGTCCTCGCGCGGATGCGCGGCGAGGACCCGGGCGAGGGGCCGGCCGCGCCGTCCTCGGTCGCCCCGGACCCGTACGCGGATCCGCTGGCCGAGCCGACCGGGCCCGCCGCCACCGACTACCACGACGACGACGAGGGGTCCGGCGAGGACGCCTGGACGCTGACGGGACGCGAGTGACCGTCCCGGTCGCCCGCACTGCGAGGAACGGCGGAGCACGATGACGAACCCCACCGCACCGGCTCCGGCCGCGTCGGGCAACTGGAACCTGCCGAACGCGATCACGGTCCTCCGGATCCTGCTGGCGCCCGTCTTCTTCTGGCTCCTGCTGGCCGACGGGGGGCAGGACAGCGGGATCCGGATCGCCGCGGCGCTCCTCTTCATCGTCGCGATCGCCACGGACGGCATCGACGGGCACATCGCCCGGAGCCGGGGCCTCGTGACCGATCTCGGCAAGCTCCTGGATCCGATCGCCGACAAGGTGCTGACCGGTGCGGCGCTCGTCGGGCTCTCGATCCTCGCGGAGCTGCCGTGGTGGGTGACGATCGTCATCCTGGTGCGCGAGATCGGCATCACCGTCTTCCGGATGGCCGTGCTCTCGGACCGGGTGATCCCGGCGTCACGGGGCGGCAAGCTCAAGACGATCGTGCAGTCGATCGCGATCTCCCTCGCTCTGCTGCCGCTCTGGGCCGTCCTCGGCGAGTGGGTCCACTGGCTGAACGGGATCACGATGACGGCCGCGGTGGTGCTCACGGTCGCCACCGGGATCGACTACCTCGCCGACGCCGCCCGCCAGAGCCGGGCCGCCCGGTCCACGCGGTGACGGCCGCGCAGCTGATCGCCGAGCTCCGGCGGCGGGGTGTCGACCTCGCCGTCGCGGAGTCGCTCACCGGCGGCGCGCTCAGCTCCGCCCTCGTGGAGGTGCCCGGCGCCTCCGCCGTGTACCGCGGGGGAGTGGTGAGCTATGCCACCGACCTCAAGGACCGGCTCCTCGGGGTCGACGCGCGCGTCCTCGGCGAGCGGGGTCCCGTCGATCCCGGGGTTGCCGTGCAGATGGCGCGCGGAGCGTCCTCGCGGCTCGCAGCCGACGGGCGTCCGACGCTCGGCCTGGCGACGACGGGGGTCGCCGGTCCGGATCCGCAGGGGGATGCGGCCGTCGGCACCGTCTTCGTGGCGGCCGTCCTCGGCGAAGACGAGCTGGTCCGCGAGCACCGGTTCGACGGCGACCGCGCCGCGATCCGCGCCGCCTCGGTCGACGCGGCCCTCGCCCTCGGTGCGGAGCTGATCTCCCGCGGCGCATGAGGCGGATACCCAGCGAGGGCCCTCCGGGAATCGGAATGCGCCGCATTGCGGCCCGGTTACAACTGGTGTCGCTCACACGCAAAGTCCAGTCATCCGGTATTAGAGTCGACACCATACGAACCGGGTAGTGAACAGCTATCCGGTTCTCTTGTCCCAGCCCCCCGATCATCCGCTCCGGAATCTCCGGCGCTCGTGTTCGCGGTGCAGGTGCACGACATGCGGTTGACGTGGAGAAGGAGGGTCCAGTGGTTCTAGTTCGTCAGGAGATCGGCGATGTCCTCAGGGACTTTCGCCTGCAGAAAGGTCGTACGCTCCGTCAGGTGGCGAGCAAGGCGAGCGTTGCGCTCGGCTACCTGAGCGAGGTCGAACGCGGTCAGAAGGAGGCCTCCTCGGAGATCCTCGCCTCTGTCGCCGACGCCCTCGACACCCCCATCTCGGTGATCATGCGCGAGGTCGGCGATCGTCTCGCCGTCATCGAGGGCATCGACACCATCCCCGACACCATCCCGGCCGACATGGTCGCCGGCTTCGACGCGGACCTCGTCACGCAGTAGTCGGATTCCGTCCCCTCCACTCACCGCACCCGTTCCACGCGAAGGGCGCCCAGGCTCCGGCCGGGCGCCCTTCGGCGTTCCCGGGGAGTGCGGCCTCCGGGCAGCGGCTACCGTGGACGCATGCGCTTGAGCGAGTTCCGGCAGCTGGTGGACGACGAGTTCGGCGGCGCGTACGCCCGTGTCCTGGTCTCGGACCTCGTGCTGACCGAGCTCGGGGGCCGCACCGCCGAGCGCGCCCTCGCGGACGGAGCGGAGCCGCGCGAGGTCTGGCTCGCCCTCTGCCGCGCCAACGACGTCCCGGAGGCCCGCTGGCACGGCGTGGATGCGCGGAAGCGCCACCGCTGACGCTCCCGTCGCCGAAGCCGTGTTCGACACGCCGAAGGCTCTTGCTCGAATCCGTGTTCGAACGGGTCTAAGCTCCTCCACAGAAGCAGGATCGGCCCCGTCTCCACGGAGTCGCTCTCGCTCGGCCCCGATGTCGGTGGTCGGGCGTACCGTCGGAGACACCTGAACGGACCTGCTTCACCGCCTTGTCGCAGCCGGCCGGCACTGTCACTCCGACAGCCGCCAGCATGTCGCGACAGCCTGTAGGCGACACCACCACGAACACGAGAGCGAGACGGCCATGCCCAGTTCCTCCGACCGCGAGAAGTCCCTCGAGACCGCACTCGCCCAGATCGACCGCCAGTTCGGCAAGGGCGCCGTCATGCGCCTCGGAAGCGACGACCGCGCTCCCGTCGAGGTGATCCAGACCGGTTCGATCGCGCTCGACGTCGCGCTCGGGATCGGCGGGCTCCCGCGTGGCCGCATCGTCGAGATCTACGGCCCCGAGTCCTCCGGAAAGACCACCCTCACGTTGCACGCGATCGCGAACGCGCAGCGCAACGGCGGCATCGCCGCCTTCATCGACGCGGAGCACGCGCTCGACCCCGAGTACGCCAAGAAGCTCGGCGTCGACATCGACTCCCTCCTCGTGTCGCAGCCCGACACCGGAGAGCAGGCGCTCGAGATCGCCGACATGCTCGTGCGCTCGGGCTCGATCGACCTCATCGTGATCGACTCCGTCGCGGCCCTCGTGCCGCGTGCCGAGATCGAGGGCGAGATGGGCGACTCCCACGTCGGCCTGCAGGCGCGCCTCATGTCCCAGGCGCTGCGCAAGCTGACCGGCGGACTGAACACCACGAACACCACGATGATCTTCATCAACCAGCTGCGCGAGAAGATCGGCGTCTTCTTCGGAAGCCCCGAGACCACGGCGGGCGGCAAGGCGCTCAAGTTCTACGCGTCGGTCCGCCTCGACATCCGCCGCATCGAGACGCTGAAGGACGGCACCGACGCGGTCGGCAACCGCACCCGCGTCAAGGTCGTGAAGAACAAGATGGCCCCGCCCTTCAAGCAGGCCGAGTTCGACATCCTCTACGGCGTCGGCATCTCCCGCGAGGGCAGCCTGATCGACTTCGGTGTCGAGCACGAGATCGTCCGCAAGTCGGGCGCCTGGTACACCTACGACGGCGACCAGCTCGGCCAGGGCAAGGAGAAGGCGCGCCAGTTCCTCATCGACAACCCCGATGTGGCCGCCGAGATCGAGAAGCGCATCCTGGTCAAGCTCGGCGTGATCGTCGACCCCAACGCGGCCGTCGAGGCCGCGCCGGTCGCGATCGAGACCAAGCAGCCCGTGCGCAAGGGCGCCTAGCCCGTGGCGGAGAAGGCCGCGGAGGGGGCGAAGGGCCGCCCCGTGGCCTTCCTGCCCTGGGTCGACCGGGGTGCGGCGGGCGACGAGGGCTGGGCTCCGGCGGCGCCGGACGCCGACGGGGCCGGGTCGCTTCCGGATCCGTCCGGAGCCGGAACGCCGCGTACCAGTGCTCCCGGGGCGGCCGCAGGCGAGTCGGAAGGCTCCGCCGTCGGGGGCGCCGCGTCTCCGGCCTCCGAGCGGATCGCCGAGCTCTCGGCTCATGTCGCCCGGCGCGCGCCGGCGTTCGTCGAGAACGCGGAGGACGAGGACGACGACGACGCGATCGAGATCCCGGAGGAGATCGATCCCGAGCAGGTCGCGGATCGGATCGTACGGGGGCTCTCCCGCAAGAGCCTCTCGGTCGCCGAGGTCGAGGCGCGCCTCTACACGGAGGGCGTCGCCGAGAAGGACGCCCTCGAGATCCTCGAGCGCTTCACGCGCTTCGGCTACCTCGACGACCTCCGCATGGCGGAGCAGCTGGTCGTCTCGCTCCGTGACCGCAAGAAGCTCGGCCGCTCCTCCATCCAGCAGGAGCTGCGCGCGCGGAAGATCGACCCCGAGGCGATCGCGTCAGCGCTCGACGAGCTGGACGGCGACGACGAGTACCGCACGGCGCTCGAGCTCGCGCGCAAGCGCCTGCCGAGCCTGCGCTCGCTCTCCGACGAGGTCGCCGAGCGCCGGCTCACGGGATTCCTCGCGCGCCGCGGCTACGCCGGCGGACTCGTGCAGCGCGTCGTCCGCGAGACGATCCGCAAGCCGGGGTCGAGCGTCCGCTTCCGCTGACACGGCGGGCCGGGAGCGGTCCGACCGGAGCGTAGAATCCCACACCATGAGCACGCTCGGTACCGCCCCGTCGCCCGTCGCCGAGACCCGGCCGAGGACCTACGAGGTCCGTACGTTCGGGTGCCAGATGAACGTGCACGACTCCGAGCGGCTGAGCGGTTCGCTCGAGGCGGCGGGCTACGTGTCCGCCGATGGAGCCGAGGCCGACGTCGTCGTGATCAACACCTGCGCGGTGCGCGAGAACGCCGACAACAAGCTCTACGGCAACCTCGGCCACCTCGCGTCGGTGAAGCGCCGACACGAGGGGATGCAGATCGCGGTCGGCGGCTGTCTCGCGCAGAAGGACAAGAACGTCATCCTCGACCGTGCCCCGTGGGTCGACGTGGTCTTCGGCACGCACAACATGGGCGCCCTCCCGAGCCTGCTCGAGCGCGCCCGCCACAACGACGAGGCGCAGCTCGAGATCCTCGAATCGCTCGATGTCTTCCCCTCCACGCTCCCCACGAAGCGCGACTCGACCTACAGCGGCTGGGTCTCGATCTCGGTCGGCTGCAACAACACCTGCACCTTCTGCATCGTCCCCTCGCTCCGCGGCAAGGAGAAGGACCGGCGCCCCGGCGACGTGCTCGCCGAGATCCAGGCGCTCGTGGACGACGGCGCGATCGAGGTCACCCTTCTCGGCCAGAACGTGAACTCCTACGGCGTCGAGTTCGGCGATCGCCAGGCGTTCTCGAAGCTGCTCCGCGCGGCGGGCACCATCGACGGGCTCGAGCGGATCCGCTTCACGAGCCCCCATCCCGCGGCCTTCACCGACGACGTGATCGACGCCATGGCCGAGACGCCGGCGGTGATGCCGCAGCTGCACATGCCGCTCCAGTCCGGCTCCGACCGCGTCCTCAAAGCGATGCGCCGCTCCTACCGCTCCGAGAAGTTCCTCGGGATCCTCGACCGGGTGCGCGATCGCATCCCGCACGCGGCGATCAGCACCGACATCATCGTTGGCTTCCCCGGCGAGACGGAGGCCGACTTCCAGGAGACCCTGCGGGTGGTCGAGGCGGCCCGCTTCGCCTCCGCCTTCACCTTCCAGTACTCCGTCCGGCCCGGCACCCCGGCCGCGACGCTGCCCGACCAGATCCCCAAGGCGGTCGTCCAGGAGCGCTACGAGCGGCTCGTCGCCCTGCAGGACGCGATCAGCGAGCAGGAGAATCGCACGGTCGTCGGCCGAGAGGTCGAGGTCCTCGTCGCGACCGGCGAGGGCCGCCGCGACACGGAGACGCACCGGCTGAGCGGACGCGCCGAGGACAGCCGTCTGGTGCACTTCGACGTGCCCGAGGGCTCCGAGCAGCCGCGTCCCGGAGACGTGGTCTCCGTCCGGGTCACCCGTGCCGCCCCCTTCTACCTCCTGGCGGATTCGCCCGACGGCGCGCCGCTCCGCATCCGCCGCACCCGCGCGGGCGACGCCTGGGACCGGGCGCAGACCGAGTCCTGCGGAGTTCCGGCCGCCCCGGGCGCGAGCGGGGCGCCCCGGGTCTCGCTGGGCCTGCCGTTGCTGCGCGTGCGCGACGCCGGCACGCTGACGACGCCGATCTACGACGCCCTCGATGGCGAGCGCTGAGACCGGAGCCCCCGATACCGCGCCGGAGCTCATCGCGGTCGTCGGCGCGACCGGCACGGGCAAGTCCGACCTCTCGCTCGAGCTCGCCGAGGCGATCCGGCAGGACGGCGGCGCCGCTGAGATCGTGAACGCCGACGCGATGCAGCTCTACCGCGGGATGGACATCGGCACCGCGAAGCTGCCCGCCGACGAGCGTCGGGGCGTCCCGCACCACCTGCTCGACGTCCTCGACGTGACGGAGGAGGCGTCGGTTGCCCGCTACCAGAGCGAGGCGCGGCGCGTGATCGAGAGCGTGCTGGCGCGCGGGGCGACGCCGATCCTCGTCGGGGGCTCCGGTCTGTACGTCTCCAGCGTCGTCTTCGAGTTCTCGTTCGCGGGCACCGACCCGGCCGTCCGGCGCCGGCTCGAGGAGACCGCCGAGCGGGAGGGCCTGGGCGCCCTCGTCGAGCGGTTGCGCCGGATCGACGCCGGAGTGGCCGAGCGGATCGGTCCGCACAACGCCCGGCGCATCGTCCGCGCGCTCGAGATCGCGGAGCTCACCGGCGGGAGCACGCACAGCGCGCTGATGTCCGACGAGCCGGTTCGGTGGCGCCCCGCCTCGATCCTGTTCCTCGAGGCTCCGCGGGAGGAGCTGGTGCAGCGCCTCGACCGGCGGGTGGAGCGGATGTGGGCGGCCGGGATGCTCGACGAGGTCGAGCGGCTCGTCCCCCTCGGCCTGGAGCGCGGCGTCACAGCCGGGCGGGCCATCGGGTACGCCCAGGCGCTCGCCCAGCGTGCCGGCGTCCTCCGCGAGGAGGAGGCGATCGCGGCGACGCAGGCGCTCACGCGCCGCTACGCACGTCGGCAGAACAGCTGGTTCCGGCGCTACGGCGGCGCCCACCGGCTCCCGTACGACGCGCCGGACCTGGTGTCGCGGGCGCACGCCGCCGCCCAGGCCGCCGCTCCCGCTCCTCGCTAGGCTGTGCGCCATGACGATCGAGCTGCACTTCACCAAGGGCCAGGGCACCGGCAACGACTTCGTGCTCTTCAGCGACCCGGACGGTGAGGTCGACCTCTCGCCCGCGCAGATCGCGATGATCTGCGACCGCCACTTCGGCGTCGGCGCCGACGGCGTCATCCGTGCCGTCCGCTCCCGCGCGATCCCGGAGGGCGCCGCGGCTCTGGCCGAGGAGAGCGAGGCGGAGTGGTTCATGGACTACCGCAACGCCGACGGCTCGATCGCCGAGATGTGCGGCAACGGCATCCGCGTCTACGCCGCGTTCCTGCTCGCGGGCGGCCTCGCGGCGCTCGAGCCCGGCGACACCCTGCCGATCGGCACCCGCGCCGGCGTCCGCGACGTCACCCGCAGCGGTGCCGGGTTCCAGGTCGACCTCGGCCGCTGGGAGCTGGCGGGCGGCGAGCCCCTGGTGCGGGCGAAGGAGCTCAAGGTCGCGCGCCCCGGTCTCGGGATCGACCTCGGCAATCCGCACGTGGTCGTCGCCCTCAGCAACGACGAGGAGCTCGACTCCGCCGACCTCTCCTACATCCCGCAGCTCGACCCGGAGCCCGAGGACGGCGCGAACGTCGAGTTCGTGGTTCCCGGCGAGCCCCTGGTCCACGACGGGATCGGGCGGATCCGGATGCGCGTGCACGAGCGCGGCAGCGGCGAGACCCTGAGCTGCGGCACGGGTGCCGCGGCGGCGGCACTGGCGGTGCGCTACTGGGCGGGAGCGCGCGCTCCGCAGGCCTGGCGCGTGGAGGTCCCGGGCGGCACGCTCGGCGTGACGATGTTCGCGGCGGAGGAGGGCGAGCACGTCGGGCTCTCCGGCCCGGCCGACCTCGTCTTCACCGGGACGATCCGGATCGACTGAGGACCCGGTCAGGCCCGGCGGGTCGTCCGGAGCACGCGGAAGCCCTTCGCCGAGGAGACGCGCTCCACGTCGAGCCACCCGGCGAACGCGGCGCCGAGCCAGGTCTGGAGCGAGTCGGAGCCGAGGTTGCGCTGCACGACGAGCCAGGCGTCCGCGCCCTCCTCGAGCCGCGGCAGCCAGCGCTCGAGCAGGAGGTGCAGCTCCTCCTTGCCGATGCGGATCGGCGGGTTCGACCACACGGTGCGGAAGCGGACGTCGTCGGGAACATCCTCGGGCAGCACGGCGTTGACATTGAGGACGCCGAGTTCCTCGCAGTTGCGACGGACCAGCTCGAGCGCCCGCTGGTTGACGTCGACCGCCCACACCCGGGCGTCGGGGGAGGCGAGGGCGAGCGCGAGGGCGACCGGGCCCCAGCCGCAGCCGAGGTCCAGCAGGTCCCCGTCAGCGGGGGCGTCGGGCACCGCGTCCAGCAGGACGCGCGTGCCGAGATCGACGTGACCGGGGCTGAACACCCCTCCTGCCGTCGTGACCTCGAGGTCGCGGCCGGCCAGGCGGGCCTGGATCCTGCGGGGCCGGAGGTCGCCGTCGGGAGTACTCGAGAAGTAGTGCTCGGCGGCCATGAGAAGTGAACCTATCAAGACCTGAGGAGTTAGTGTTATCCGGATGACGGAAGACCTGAACGAGACCGACACGACCGAGGCCGTGGACGTCGTCTCGAGGGTCCTGGCGAACGCGCAGTCGCGTTCGGCAGGGTACTCGCGCTTCGTCGCGGGTGGAGCCCAGGCGCTGCAGAGCGCCGGCCACGAGGGCGAGAACAGCGACGGCGAGCAGTTCGACCGCGACGACCGGCAGGCGCTGCGACGCGTCGCCGGCCTCTCGACCGAGCTCGAGGACGTCACGGAGGTCGAGTACCGCCAGCTGCGCCTGGAGAACGTCGTGCTCATCGGCGTGTACTCGCAGAATTCGCTGGAGGACGCGGAGAACTCGCTGCACGAGCTCGCCGCGCTCGCGGAGACGGCGGGAGCGACGGTCCTCGACGGCCTGCTCCAGCGCCGCCCGCACCCCGATCCGAGCACCTACCTCGGCAAGGGCAAGGCCCAGGAGCTCGCGGGGCTCGTCGCGGCCCTCGGCGCGGACACGGTCGTCGCCGACACCGAGCTCGCACCGAGCCAGCGGCGTGCGCTGGAGGACGTGGTGAAGGTCAAGGTGATCGACCGCACCGCGGTGATCCTCGACATCTTCAGCCAGCACGCGAAGAGCCGCGAGGGCAAGGCGCAGGTCGAGCTCGCGCAGCTCGAGTACCTGCTCCCGCGACTGCGCGGCTGGGGCGAGTCCATGTCCCGCCAGGCTGGCGGACAGGTGGGCGCGGGAGCCGGAATGGGCTCGCGCGGTCCGGGTGAGACGAAGATCGAGCTCGATCGTCGCCGCATCCACACCCGCATGGCGCGCCTGCGCAAGCAGATCACGGCGATGAAGCCCGCCCGCGAGGCCAAGCGCGCGAACCGCAAGCGCAACGCCGTCCCCTCGGTGGCGATCGCGGGGTACACGAACGCCGGCAAGTCGAGCCTGCTGAACCGGATGACGCACGCGGGCGTCCTCGTCGAGAACTCGCTCTTCGCGACCCTCGACGCCACCGTCCGCAAGGCCCAGACGAAGGACGGGCGCCTCTACACGCTCGCCGACACGGTCGGCTTCGTCCGAGCGCTTCCGCACCAGCTCGTCGAGGCCTTCCGGTCGACGCTCGAGGAGGTCGCGGACTCCGATGTGATCGTCCACGTCGTGGACGCCTCCCACCCCGATCCGGCCGGGCAGATCGCCACCGTGCGCGACGTGATCGGCGAGGTGGGCGCCCGCAGCATCCCCGAGATCATCGCCTTCAACAAGGCCGATCTGGTGGACGAGGGCGCGCGGCTGGTGCTGCGCGGTCTCGCTCCCGACGCGGTCTTCGTGTCGGCGCGCAGCGGCGAGGGCATCGACGAGCTGGAGGCGCGGATCGCCGAGATCCTGCCCGAGCCGGACGTCGAGATCGACCTGCTCGTGCCCTACGACCGGGGCGACGTGATCTCGCATCTGCACCGCAGCGGCCGGATCCTGTCGACGCAGTACGTCGAGGGCGGCACCCACGTGGTCGCCCTCGTGCACGCCGACCTGGCGGGCTCGCTCACCGAGTTCGCGGTTCCGCGCGCGGCCGTCCAGGCCTGATCGCCACCACCCGAGCGCCCGTCTCCCCGTCCGGGAGGCGGGCGCTCGGCGCATCCGGGAGGGGGTGCGGCGTCCCGCACCATCGACCCGCTCCGGCGGCCGGAGGGTTCGGCGATCTCGTGTCGGCGGCCCTCCTCCGCCTTCCCGTGACCGCGACGGAGGGGCGCGCGCCCCGATCGCCGGTGCCCGTCGAACGCAGGAGGGGCCCGGCCGGCTGCACGCCGGTCGGGCCCCTCCTGCGTTCCCGGTGTCAGACCGAGCGGAGGACCGCCACGATCTTCCCGAGCACCTCGGCCTCGTCGCCGAGGATCGGCTCGAAGTTGGAGTTGCGGGGCAGCAGCCAGGTGTGGCCGTCGCGCTGGCGCAGCACCTTGACGGTGGCCTCGCCGTCGAGCATGGCCGCTACGATCTCGCCGTTCTCGGCGGTGCGCTGCGAGCGGACCACGACCCAGTCGCCGTCGCAGATCGCGGCGTCGATCATCGACTCGCCGACGACCTTGAGCATGAAGAGCTCGCCCTTGCCGACGAGCTGCCGGGGAAGCGGGAACACCTCGTCGATCTGCTGGTCCGCCATGATCGGCACGCCCGCCGCGATCCGGCCGACGAGGGGGACCATCGCCGCGTCGCCGACCGTCGCGGTCGACTCGAACGACCCGTCGTCCTCCGTCGAGCTGGGGACGTCGATGAGGATCTCGAGGGCGCGGGGCCGGTTCGGGTCGCGGCGCAGGTAGCCGCTGAGCTCGAGCTGGTTGAGCTGGTGGGTGACGCTCGACAGCGAGGCGAGGCCGACCGCGTCGCCGATCTCGCGCATGCTCGGCGGGTAGCCGCGGCTCGACACCGAGCGCTGGATCGCGTCGAGGATCGCGAGCTGCTTGGCGCTCAGGCTCTTCCGGCGGCGGCCTGCGGCCGCCTTCGTCTTGGCGGCCGGGGTCCCGGCCCTCTGCGCGTCGCTCACGATGCTCCCTCTTCCCGGTGCGCACGCCGCGTGCGCGCCCGCCCGGTCGCGACCCGACAAGGAATGTCGGTGGTCGCTGCTCTACTACGACCAGGCTCTCGAAACTGTATCCGCCGGAACTCACGACTCGGAACATTCGTTCGAGTGTGTCGCGCGCGAGTCCGCCCGCGGATCAGCCGGAACGGTCCCTTGACCGCTCCGTCGTTCGAAGATATGTTCGGTACAGGCGTTCGGGGCGGCCCTCCCGGCCGAGGGCCTCCCCGAATCCCTGTTGAAAGGAGCGATCCCATGACCGCACAGCTCACCTCCCGCCCGCTCCAGCGCTCGTCCGCGGCTCGGCACGTCGAGGTACTGCCGTCCGCTCCCGAGCCGATGAGCGCGTTCGGCGAAGCGCGGATCGTTCGCACCCGTCTGCGCCTCACGCGCCGCGGCCGCGCCGTGGTGGCCGCTCTGGGGGCCCTGCCGATCGTGGCGGGCGCCTTCGCCTTCGGGCTCAACGGCGGTGGAGCGGTCGCGTCGAGCGACGCCGCTGCGGTCGAGTTCCAGTACGTCACCGTTCACGCGGGCGAGTCGCTCTGGTCGCTCGCCGAGGAGCTCGCCCCGCAGGCGGACCCGCGCGACGTGGTCGACGACATCCTCTCCCTCAACCAGCTCTCGAGCGCGGGCGTCGAGCCCGGGCAGCGCCTCGCGGTCCCGGCCGAGTACGACACCGCTCGCTGAGCCGGGCTGCCCGGACGTCCGCGCCGGGTGCTTCGCTACCATTCCCTGGTGACGACTTTCGATGACCTACCCCTCCGCGACGACCTCCGAGGCAGGCACCCGTACGGTGCACCCCAGGCGGTCGTGCCCGTCGCCCTCAACGTCAACGAGAACACCCACCCGGTCCCGGACGACGTGATCGCCGACATCGTCGGGCGGGTCACGGAGGCGCTGCGCACCGTCAACCGGTACCCCGACCGCGAGTTCCGAGAGCTGCGCGACTCCCTCGCCGGCTACCTCGGTCACGGGCTCACCGCGGACGGCGTGTGGGCTGCGAACGGATCGAACGAGGTGCTCCAGCACGTCCTTCAGGCGTTCGGCGGTCCCGGGCGCTCGCTGCTGGGGTTCGCGCCCACCTATTCGATGTACTCGATCCTCGCGTCGGGGAGCGGAACGGAGTGGATCCCCGCTCCGCGCGAGGCGGAATTCGAGATCGGAGCCGAGTACGCCGCGGAGCAGGTGCGCCGGGCCCGGCCCGACATCGTCTTCCTCTGCGCTCCGAACAACCCGACCGGGACGCCGCTCGACCTCGCCGTGATCGAGGCTGTCTACGACGCGACCGACGGCATCGTCGTCGTCGACGAGGCGTACGCCGAGTTCGCCGGCAGGGGCGCGCCCACCGCGCTGAGCCTCCTCCCCGGGCGACCGCGCCTGCTCGTGTCCCGCACCATGAGCAAGGCCTTCGCCTTCGCCGGTGTCCGCCTGGGCTACCTCGCCGCCGACCCCGCGGTGATCGACGCGCTCCGCCTAGTCCGCCTCCCGTACCACCTGTCGGCCCTCACCCAGGCCGCCGCGACCGCCGCCCTCGCTCACGCCGACGAGATGCTCGCCATGGTCGGCGAGATCATCGTGCAGCGCGACCGGATGATCGACGGACTGCGCGCCCTCGGCTACCGCCCGTACACGACCGGCAGCAACTTCGTCCTCTTCGGCGGCGTCGCGGATCCGGCCGCGATGTTCGAGGGCCTGCTCGCCCACGGCGTCCTCATCCGCGACGTCGGCATCCCGAACCACCTCCGTGTCAGCGCCGGCACCGAGGAGGAGACGACCGCGTTCCTCGAGGCGCTCGCCTACATCCCCGCACCGTCGGCCGACGCCACGGTGGCGCTCTCGCGCGAGTGAGCTCCGCCCGGGGGCGGCGACGCGGCGCGAATAGACTGGGAGGCATGACCTCCCCGAGCGCCGCACCCGGGCGCACCGCCTCCCTCAGCCGTGCCACCAGCGAGTCGAGCATCGAGCTCTCCCTCGACCTCGACGGCACGGGCGTCGCCGATCTCGAGACCGGCGTGCCCTTCTTCGACCACCTGCTGACGGCGTTCGCGAAGCACTCGCTCACGGACCTGCACGTCCGGGCCCGCGGCGACATCGAGATCGACATCCACCACACCGCGGAGGACATCGGCATCGTGCTCGGCACGGCCATCCGTCAGGCGCTCGGCGACAAGGCCGGGATCTCCCGCTTCGGCGACGCGCTCGTCCCCCTCGACGAGGCGCTCGTGCAGGCCGTCGTCGACATCTCGGGGCGCCCCTACCTCGTGCACACCGGCGAGCCGGAGGGCTTCGCGCTGCACCTGATCGGCGGCCACTTCACCGGGTCGATGGTGCGCCACGTCTTCGAGGCGATCGCGTTCAACGCCGGCCTCACCGTGCACGTCACGGTGCTCGGCGGCAGGGACCCGCACCACATCGCCGAAGCGGAGTTCAAGGCGTTCGCCCGCGCCTTCCGTCAGGCCAAGGCCCTCGACCCGCTCGTCTCCGGCGTGCCGTCGACGAAGGGCGCGCTGTGAGCTCGGCCCGCCCCTCCGTCGTGGTCTACGACTACGGCTCGGGGAACGTGCACTCCGCCGTCAAGGCGCTCGAGCTCGCCGGGGCCGACGTCGAGCTGACGGGGGACCGGCAGCGGGCGCTGGAGGCGGACGGCCTCCTCGTGCCCGGCGTCGGCGCCTTCGACGCCGTGATGTCGGCGCTGACCCGCGCCCGCGGCGGCGAGATCATCGAGAAGCGCCTCGCCGGCGGGCGCCCCGTCCTGGGCATCTGCGTCGGGATGCAGGTGCTCTTCGAGCGCGGCGTCGAGCGCGGGGTCGAGAGCGAGGGCCTGGGCGAGTGGCCGGGGACGGTGGACCTCCTCCCGGCCGAGGTCGTCCCGCACATGGGCTGGAACACCGTCTCCGCTCCCGAGGGCTCGGTGCTCTTCGACGGCATCGCCGAGGAGCGCTTCTACTTCGTGCACTCCTACGGCGCCCGCGAGTGGTCGCTCGATGTCATGCCCCCGTTCCCGCGTCCCGCGGTCACCTGGGCCGATCACGGAGGCCCCTTCATCGCCGCGGTCGAGAACGGGCCGCTCTCGGCCACGCAGTTCCACCCCGAGAAGTCGGGGGCCGCCGGGCTCCGGCTGCTGGCCAATTGGCTGGGCACCCTCCGCACGAACTAGGATCGGCCGGTGGTCGGCGCCTCCAGGGGCCGGCACCGGCTCCGAGACTGAGGATGACGATGAGCGAGTTCACCAAGGCCCCGGGCCTGGTCCTCCTGCCTGCGATCGACGTGGCGGGCGGCAGGGCCGTGCGGCTCACGCAGGGCGAGGCCGGGACCGAGACCAACTACGGCGACCCGATCGACGCCGCGGGCGACTGGGCCGACCAGGGCGCGGAGTGGATCCACCTCGTCGACCTCGACGCCGCCTTCGGCCGCGGCGACAACCACGGCATCATGAAGAAGGTCATTCGGCAGGTGAAGGGCGTCAACGTCGAGCTCTCCGGCGGGATCCGCGACGACCGCAGCCTCGAGTCCGCGCTGAGCGCCGGCGCGAAGCGCATCAACCTCGGCACCGCGGCGCTCGAGAACCCCGAGTGGGCCGCGAGCGTCATCGCGCAGTACGGCGACCAGATCGCCGTCGGGCTCGACGTCCGGGGCACCACGCTCGCCGCGCGCGGCTGGACCAAGGAGGGCGGCGACCTCTGGCAGGTCCTCGACCGCCTGGAGGAGGCCGGCTGCACCCGCTACGTCGTCACCGACGTCACGAAGGACGGCACGCTCAAGGGCCCGAACCTCGAGCTCCTCGAGCAGGTCATGGCCCGCACCCACCGCCCCGTGATCGCCTCGGGCGGCATCTCGAACCTCGACGACATCGCCGCTCTGCGCGACCTCGTGCCCCAGGGGCTCGAGGGCGCGATCGTCGGCAAGGCGCTGTACGCGGGCGCGTTCACGCTCGCGGAGGCCCTGGATGTCGCATCCGAGTGAGCCCCGCCCGCTCCCGGCGCATCTGACCGACTCGGCCGGCACCCCCTGGGCGGGCCGGCACTTCGAGCCGAGCGCAGCACCGGAGGACGACGGAAGCGCCCCGGAGCCGCTGGTCGCAGCGCTCGAGTCCTTCGCCCGCGGCACTCGCGGCCCGGAGGCCGTGGTCGACGCGATACGCACGTCCCGCCTGCTCATCCCGCTGGTCGCCCGCCTCGGCGAGGAGGCCGAGGGAGTCGGGGGACTCCGGGCGGACAAGACGCAGGAGCTCGCGATCGTCACGGTCGCCGGACCCGACGGCCGCACGGTGCTCCCCGTCTTCAGCGGCGTCGAGAGCATGCGCCGGTGGGACCCGGCCGCCCGTCCCGTCCCTGTCGACGGGCGCCGCGCGGCCCTGGCGGCCGTCGCGGAGGGCACCGAGGTGATGGTCCTCGATCCCGCGTCCGAGCGGGAGTTCGCGGTCCGGCGCCCGGCCCTCTGGGCGATCGCGGAGGGCGGCGCCTGGCGGCCGGCCCCCGCCGATGCGGAGGTGCTCCTGGCTCTGCGCGCGGCTGCGGAGGGGGAACGGGCGGTCGCCTCGCTCGAGGTGCGCGCGGGAGACCCGGAGCAGCGCCTCGCGGGCCCCGAGCTCGTGGTGGTCCTGAGCCTGCGCCCGGGGCTCGATCAGGACGCGCTCGGCGCCCTCGTCGCGCGCCTGGGGGAGCGGTGGGCGGCCGACGAGACCGTCGCGCAGCGCGTCGACTCGATGACGCTGCAGCTCGCCGCCGCCCGCTGACTCCCGATCAGGTGACCGGGCCGGTCCACTTCTCGCCCGGGCCCTTGCCGATCGGGTCAGCGATCGGGGACGCCTCACGGAACGCGAGCTGGAGGGTGCGGAGGCCGTCGCGCAGGCTCCGGGCGTGCATGTCGCTGATGTCGGGCGCCCCGGCCGTGACCAGGCCCGCGAGCGCGTTGATGAGCTTGCGCGCCTCGTCGAGGTCGACCTGCGCTCCAGGCTCGTCGGCGAGTCCGCACTTGACGGCGGCCGCGCTCATCAGGTGCACGGCGGCGGTGGTGATGATCTCCACCGCCGGGACCTCCGCGATGTCGCGCGCGGCCTCCACGTCGGAGGCTCCGCCGTCCTCGCCGAATCGTCGCGTGTAGTCGTCGTCGTACTGGGCCATGGGTCCTTCGTTCGTCGTCCGTGGTGGAGGGGCGCGGCCGCCGGAGCAGAGGATCGAGGGGCGGCCGGATCCGGTCTGTCGGGCGGGCCGCCGGTCTGCTATGGTTGTCCGGGCTCCGAGGCATGTCCTCGGTTCGAAAGTGGAGATTCTCCCACCCGCGCTTGACCGCTTCACAAGGTTACCGGGTCAGAAGCACTCCGCCCCCGAGGGTCGTCAGACCACCGGAGGCAGGGCTGCGGCTCTCGAGGTCCGCCTCGGGAACCGCGTCACAGGGTGCGAGCGCCGTGCTGCAGGCACGACGTGGACGGGACGATCACCTCTCTCGGGTGCGCTGGAGAAGACTCCGGCAGCGCAGCTGCACTCACCGAGATCAGAGGAGAAACGCAATCAGCGATCCCCGTACCAACGACCGTATCCGCGTCCCCGAGGTCCGCCTCGTGGGTCCCGCAGGAGAACAGGTCGGCGTCGTCAAGATCGAGGTCGCCCTGCGACTCGCGCAGGACGCAGACCTGGACCTGGTCGAGGTCGCCCCCAACTCCAAGCCGCCCGTGGCCAAGATCATGGACTACGGGAAGTTCAAGTACGAGCAGGCTCAGAAGCTCAAGGAAGCCCGTCGCAACCAGGCGAACACGATCCTCAAGGAGGTCCGTTTCCGCCTGAAGATCGACAAGCACGACTACGAGACCAAGCGCAAGCGCGCCGAGGGCTTCCTGAAGGCCGGCGACAAGGTCAAGGCGATGATCCTCTTCCGCGGTCGCGAGCAGTCGCGCCCCGAGATGGGCGTCCGCCTGCTCCAGCGCTTCGCGGAGGACGTCGCCGAGTTCGGCCAGGTCGAGTCCACCCCGACCATCGACGGTCGCAACATGGTGATGGTCATCGGCCCGCTGAAGAACAAGTCCGAGGCGAAGGCCGAGGCCAATGCGGTCCGCGCCGCTCGTCGCGAGGCCAACACCCCCGAGGACACGGCCGAGGCCGAGTCCGTCTAGTACTTCGCCGCCCCGGCCTCGGGGCCGGTGGACGCCCCGCTCGCGGGGCACCGGTTTCGCCCCGCCGAGCGCGGAGTGACGTTCACAAGGAGAGAACATGCCCAAGATGAAGACCCACTCGGGTGCCAAGAAGCGCTTCAAGGTGACCGGCTCCGGCAAGGTCATGAAGCAGCAGGCCGGCATGCGTCACAACCTGGAGTCCAAGTCCAGCGTTCGCACGCGCCGCCTCAACCAGGACCAGGTCCTCGCCCCGCAGGACGCCAAGGTCGCCAAGAAGCTTCTCGGTCTGTAGCCCACCGCCGGCGCAGCCCGCTGCGCCGCGTGGTCGCTACTCAGCCGACACGGATCGATAGGAAGAAACAGCAATGGCAAGAGTGAAGAGGGCCGTCAACGCCCACAAGAAGCGTCGCGTCATCCTCGAGCGCGCCTCGGGCTACCGCGGCCAGCGGTCGCGCCTCTACCGCAAGGCGAAGGAGCAGGTCACCCACTCCCTCGTCTACTCGTACCGCGACCGCCGCGCCAAGAAGGGCGAGTTCCGTCGTCTCTGGATCCAGCGCATCAACGCCGCGTCCCGCGCGAACGGTCTGACCTACAACCGCTTCATCCAGGGCCTCGCCCTGGCCGGCGTCCAGGTCGACCGCCGCATCCTCGCGGACCTCGCGATCACCGAGCCGGCCACGTTCGCCTCGCTCGTCGCGACCGCGAAGAGCGCGCTGCCCGCCGACACCTCGGCGCCCAAGGCCGCAGCGTAGTCAGCACGGCTTCCCGGAGGGGGTCGCGACCGAGAGGTCGCGGCCCCCTCCGTCGTCCGCAGGCCCTTCCGCGCCGTGTCTGCGGGGGCGGCGATCACCGCGCCGATAGGCTCGCCGCATGCTCGACAACCCCCGCTCTCCCCGTGTCCGCTCCGTGGCGAAGCTCACCCGCCGCCCGGCCCGGCTCGAGACGGGGCTCTTCCTCCTCGAGGGCCCGCAGGCACTCTCCGAGGCGCTGCAGTACCGCCCGGAGCTGATCGTCGAGTCGTTCGCGACTCCGACCGCTCTGGAGCGCCACCCCGAGATCGTCGCCGCCGCCGCCGCGGCGGAGGTGGAGATCGAGTACGTGACCGAGGACGTCCTCGACGCGATGGCCGACACCGTCACTCCGCAGGGCTTCGTCGCGGTCTGCCGTCAGTTCCCCACGTCGCTCAAGGACGTCGTCGCCTCCGAGCCGCGTCTCGTGGCGGTGCTCGAGGAGGTCCGCGATCCGGGCAACCTCGGCACGATCATCCGTGCCGCCGACGCCGCCGGCGCTGACGCGGTCGTGCTGTCCGGCCGCTCGGTCGACCTCTACAATCCCAAGGTCGTGCGCTCCACGACCGGCTCGCTCTTCCACCTCCCGGTCGCGGTCGGCGCCGACCTCGCCGACGTGCTGGGCCGGCTCCGCGGCGTGGGCCTCCGCTCCGTCGCGGCCGACGTGAAGGGGGAGGACCTGCTCGACGTCCGCGCACGCGGGGACCTCGCCCAGCCGACCGTCTGGGTCTTCGGCAACGAAGCGCGCGGCCTCGAGGACGAGTCGCTCGCCCTCGTCGACGGCGTGGTCGCGGTGCCCATCTACGGGGCGGCGGAGTCGCTCAACCTCGCGACCGCGGCCTCCGTCTGCCTGTACGAGAGCGCCTTCGCGCTGCGTTCCTGAGAGGAACCGGGCCGAGGGTGCTGCGAACCTGGAGAACAGGGTGCGTTGTTACCCTTCGGTTAAGAATTCCCTCATGATTTGACCGGCCCATCCCCGTGTGCTTCTCTGACGGCATGGTCACAGCCCCGCAAGACGAGCGCGCCGCCGCTCCCGCCGGTGAACCCCTCGTCGTCCTCTCCGGGGTGCAGAAGCACTACGGCGACTTCCAGGCTCTGAAGGACATCGATCTGACGGTGCACCGGGGCGAGGTCGTCGTGGTCCTCGGCCCCTCCGGATCCGGCAAGTCGACGCTCTGCCGCACGGTCAACCGGCTCGAGACGATCTCGGGCGGCACCATCACCATCGACGGGCAGAAGCTCCCGGAGGAGGGCAAGGGCCTCGCCGCGCTCCGCGCCGACGTCGGGATGGTCTTCCAGTCGTTCAACCTCTTCGCGCACAAGACGATCCTCGAGAACGTCACCCTCGGCCCGATCAAGGTCCGCGGGCTCTCCCGCAAGGACGCGGAGGCCCAGGCCACGGCGCTGCTCGACCGGGTAGGCGTCGGCCACCAGGCCGCCAAGACCCCGGCCCAGCTCTCCGGCGGGCAGCAGCAGCGCGTCGCGATCGCGCGGGCGCTGGCGATGAAGCCCAAGGTGATGCTCTTCGACGAGCCGACCTCGGCGCTCGATCCCGAGATGATCAACGAGGTCCTGGACGTGATGGTCGGGCTCGCCAAGGACGGGATGACGATGATCGTCGTCACCCACGAGATGGGATTCGCCCGGAAGGCCGCCGACCGCGTCGTGTTCATGGCCGACGGCGAGATCCTCGAGGACACCGACCCGGAGTCGTTCTTCACCGCGCCCCGCACCGACCGGGCCAAGGACTTCCTCTCCAAGCTCATCACGCACTAGAAGCGCGATCAGCAGCCACCAGGCAGGTCGGACCCGTGACCCGGGAGCCGACCCGACATCGCCCGCTCCGGCGGGCCGAACCCCAGGAAGGACGATCATGCGCACCAGGCTCATGTTCATGACCGCGGGACTCGCAGTAGCGACCCTCGCCCTCGCCGGCTGCTCCGGCGACTCCGGAACCGCCGGCGGCGGCGCCGGTGGAGGCTCCGAGGGAGGGACCTCCGCGTACAAGGTCGCCTCCGACGTCACTCTCGAGGGCAGCCCGACCTTCGACGCGATGACCGCGGACGGCAAGGTCGTCATCGGCGTCAAGGAGGACCAGCCCGGGCTGGGCTACCTCGACGCGGCGACCGGCGAGCGCTCCGGCTTCGACATCGAGATCGCCAAGTGGACCGCCGCCTCGCTCGGCTTCGCGGCCGACGCCATCGAGTTCCAGGCGATCCCGTCGGCCAACCGCGAGGCGTCGATCGTGAACGGCGACATCGACTACTACGTCGGCACCTACTCGATCACCGACAAGCGCAAGGAGCAGGTCGGCTTCGCCGGACCCTACTTCGAGACCGGCCAGCAGCTGCTCGTCGCGGCCGACAACGACACGATCACCGGACCGGACGACCTCACCGCCGACACCACCGTGTGCTCGGCCACCGGCTCCACCCCGATCCAGAACATCCGCACCAACTACCCCGAGGTGAAGACCGAGGAGTTCGACACGTACTCGCAGTGCGTGGACGCCCTCTCCGACGGCACCGTCGACGCCGTCACCACCGACGGCGCGATCCTGATCGGTTACGCCGCTCAGAAGCCCGACGAGCTCAAGGTCGTCGGAGAGCCCTTCAGCACCGAGCTCTACGGCATCGGCCTGCCGAAGGACGACGACGCCCTGCGCCACTTCGTCAACGGCATGCTGACCGACGGCGGCGAGACCTGGAGCGCCATCTACGACGAGACGCTCGGCCAGTCCGGCACGACCGTCACCCAGCCGGCGGTGAACGACTACTAGGAGGCGCCCCGGGCGGCCCGACCGCCGCCCGGGGGTCCCCTCTCCTCGACCACCACCACCGCTCCGACAGAAGGGCCAGCCGCATGGATGTCCTGTTGAACAACCTCGACGTCTACGTCCCGGCCTTCGGCAACACCCTGATCCTCTTCAGCGTCTCGCTCGTGTTCGCCCTGCTGATCGGCACGGTGGTCGGCGCGATGCGCGTCTCGCCCGTCCCGATCGCCCGCGCGGTCGGCACGGTGTACGTGAACACCATCCGGAACACCCCGCTCACGCTGGTGATGTTCTTCTTCGCCTTCGGCTACCCCAAGCTCGACCTGCCGCAGGTGGACTACACGAACCTGGCGATCTGCGCCCTCAGCCTCTACACCGCGACCTACGTCGCGGAGGTGCTGCGCTCGGGCATCAACACCGTGCCGATCGGCCAGGCCGAGGCGGCCCGCGCGATCGGCCTCGACTTCGGCCTCACGATGACGCAGGTCGTCCTGCCCCAGGCCTTCCGCTCCGTGATCCCGCCGCTCATGAGCGTCCTGATCGCGCTGCTGAAGAACACCACCGTCGCCGCCGGCTTCTCGGTCGCGGAGGCGGGCACCATCGTCCGCGTCCTCAACGAGCGCGGCGAGAACAGCCTCATCGTCGTCCTCTGGGTGGCCCTGGTCTTCGTGGTCCTGGTCACCCTGCTCTCGCTCGTCCAACGTCAGCTCGAGAAGAAGTGGAGGGTCGCCCGATGAGCTCCGTCCTCTTCGACAACCCCGGCCCCCGGGCCGTCGTGCGCAACCGCGTCATCGGCGTCGTCGTCGTCCTGCTGATCGCGGCGTTCCTCGGCTTCGTGGTCTGGCGCTTCGCGGAGTCCGGCCAGTTCGACGCCTCCAAGTGGCGCGCGTTCGGCTACCCGCTGGTCTGGCAGAGCATCGGCGGCGCCCTCGGCCGCACGCTCGCGGCCTTCGCCACGGCGGGCGTCGCCAGCCTCGTCCTCGGCCTCCTCCTGGCGATCGGCCGGCTCTCGGACCGGCGCTGGATCAACGTCCCCGTCACGCTCTTCATCGAGCTGTTCCGGGCGATCCCCGTCCTGATCCTGATGATGCTGATGTACTACGGCCTGCCGTTCGCGGGCCTCAAGCTCAGCCCCTACCTCGCCGTCGTCATCGCCCTGACCCTCTACAACGGCTCCGTCTTCTCCGAGATCTTCCGCGCCGGCATCGAAGCCCTCCCGCGAGGACAGAAAGAGGCGGGCTACGCGATCGGCCTGCGCAAGTCCGGCGTGATGCGACTCATCCTGTTCCCCCAGGCGATCCGCTCGATGCTGCCCGTGATCATCGCCCAGCTCGTCGTCGCCCTCAAGGACACGGCGCTCGGCTCGATCATCACCTACAACGAGCTGCTGTACTACGCGCGCTACCTGGGCAACCAGTCGAGCCTCGACAGCCCGATCATCCCGGCGGCGATCGTCATCGGAGCGATCTACATCGGCATCTGCCTCCTCCTCTCGGGGCTGGCGAAGTGGATCGAGATCCGCACCAAGAGCGGCGGACGCGGCGGCCGCACCATCGGCGGCCACCCCGCAGCCCGCGCGCAGACGGACACGCAGCTGATCGCTGTGCAGGATTGAACTGTGAGGATCGCCCGAGGGCGATCCTCACCGCGGTCGGCTTCCCGACGGGTCGGGTTCCGCAGAGCGTCCTGCGTCCGGCTAGGAGGAATCGCTCGCACGCGATTCCTCCGTTCGCCTCGAGGGTCCGGCGATCGCTCAGCGCATCGAGCGGTGGTGCTCCGCTCCGGCGTCGTCGACGCGGAGGCGGTGGTGATCGGGGAGTCGCGATCGGTCCGGGCGTCTTCCCGTCCGGCGGCGCCCAGCTTCCTGCCGGTCGAGCAGCCTCCGACCCCGGCGTAGCGAGAACCCGCCCCTGCTGGTCGAGCAACGCCGGTGGCGGGGCTTCGAGAGCCGTCGGCGCAGACGGGGGCCTGGCCGCGGGCGAGCGCGACGAGCACCGCGCGCGGGCGGCGGGAGGGGGCGGAGGCCCTCGCCTACACTGGGGGATCGTGTCAGACAGCAACCCGATCACCGACGAGGCCGTCTTCGCGGCGGTCGCCGACGCCCTCGCCGCCATCGGCGCGGCGGGCGACTCCGCCGCTCTGAAGTCCGCCCGAGCCGCCCACCTCGGCGAGGGGTCCGCCCTCGCCCGCCTCAACGCGCAGATGCGCTCCGTCCCGCCTGAGCACAAGGCGGCGTCCGGCAAGCTCGTCGGCGGTGCCCGCAAGCAGGTGGGCGACGCCTACGCCGCCCGCGAGGCCGAGCTCGTCGAGGCCGAGGACGCGGCCGCGCTCGAGGCCGAGCGCGTGGACGTCACCGCCGGTGCCAGCTTCGTGCGCCGCGGCGCCCGCCACCCCCTCTCTCTGCTCCAGGAGTCGATCGCCGACGTGTTCGTCGGGATGGGCTGGGAGATCGCGGAGGGGCCGGAGCTCGAGAACGAGTGGTTCAACTTCGACGCCCTGAACTTCGACGAGGACCACCCGGCCCGCGCCATGCAGGACACCTTCTTCGTCGACCCCGTCGACTCGCACCTGGTGCTGCGAACGCACACCTCGCCGGTGCAGATCCGCTCGATGCTCGAGCGCCCGCTGCCGCTGTACGTGATCGCTCCGGGCCGGGTGTACCGCACCGACGAGCTCGACGCGACGCACACGCCCGTGTTCACGCAGTTCGAGGGCCTCGCCGTCGACCGCGGCCTGACCATGGCGCACCTGCGCGGCACCCTCGAGCACGTCGCGCGGATCCTCTTCGGCGACGACGCGCGCATCCGCCTGAGGCCGAACTACTTCCCCTTCACCGAGCCCAGCGCCGAGCTGGACGTCTGGCACCCGACCTTCGTCGGTGGTGCCCGCTGGATCGAGTGGGGCGGCTGCGGCATGGTCAATCCGAACGTGCTGCGCGCGGCCGGGATCGACCCGGAGGAGTACTCCGGGTTCGCCTTCGGCATGGGGATCGAGCGGACCCTGATGTTCCGCAACGACGTGAAGGACATGCGCGACATGGTCGAGGGCGACGTCCGCTTCAGCGAGCAGTACGGGATGGTGATCTGATGCGCATCCCGCTGAGCTGGCTGGGGGAGTACGTGGACCTCGAGCAGGACGTCACGACGGAGTCCGTGCACGCGGCCCTGGTGTCGGTCGGCCTGGAGGAGGAGGACGTCCACCGGTTCGAGGTGACCGGGCCCGTCGTCGTCGGCGAGGTGCTCGACCTCGCTCCGGAGCCGCAGAAGAACGGCAAGACCATCAACTGGTGCCACGTCCGCGTGGCCCCGGAGGGCGGGCGGGCCGCCGACGGCGGAGAGGACGTCCGCGGCATCGTCTGCGGAGCCCACAACTTCGCGGCCGGCGACAAGGTCGTCGTGTCCCTGCCGGGTGCGGTCCTGCCCGGGCCGTTCCCGATCTCCGCGCGGAAGACCTACGGGCACGTGTCCGACGGGATGATCGCCTCGAGCCGCGAGCTCGGCCTCGGGGACGACCACGAGGGCATCCTCCGCCTCGCCTCGCTCGGGCTCGACCCGGAGCCGGGCACGGACGCCGTCGCGCTCCTCGGTCTCGACGACGCCGCGGTCGAGGTCAACGTGACGCCCGACCGCGGCTACGCCTTCTCGATCCGCGGCATCGCCCGCGAGTACGCCCACGCCACCGGAGCCGCCTTCCGCGACCCCGCTCGGGCGCTCCCTCCGCACGAGCGCACGGAGACGGCCCCCGTCTTCCCCGTGTCCGTGGCCGACGAGGCGCCGATCCGCGGCCGTGTCGGCGCCTCCGTGTTCGTCACGCGCGTCGTCCGGGGCGTCGACGTCTCACGACCGACGCCGCCGTGGATGCTCGCGCGACTGCGACTGGCCGGCGTCCGCTCGATCTCGCTCGTCGTGGACATCACCAACTACGTGATGTTCGAGCTGGGCCAGCCGCTGCACGGCTACGATCTGGCGACCCTGCAGGGCGGCATCGTGGTGCGCCGCGCCGCACCGGGGGAGACCCTCGAGACGCTCGACGGCCAGACCCGGCGCCTGCACGCGGAGGACCTCGTCATCGCCGACGACGGCGGGGCGATCGGCCTCGCCGGAGTGATGGGGGGCGCGCGCACCGAGATCTCGGACGCCACATCCGACGTCCTGCTCGAGGCGGCGAACTTCGACCCGGTCTCGATCGCCCGGACGGCTCGCCGGCACAAGCTGCCGAGCGAGGCGTCGCGGCGCTTCGAGCGCGGCGTCGACCCCGAGGTGGCCTCGGTCGCCGCGGCCCGCGCGGTGCAGCTGCTGGTGGAGCTCGCCGGCGGCACGGCGGACGAGCTCGGCTCGGTCCTGGCCGACCCGCGCACGGCGGAGCCGGTCGAGCTGCCGGACGGCTACGTCGCAGGCCTCATCGGGGTGGAGTACACCCCGGCGGAGATCCGCGGCGCGCTCGTCGAGATCGGCGCTTCCGTCGAGGCCGGCGGAGCGGGCCTGCTGGTGACTCCGCCGAGCTGGCGCCCGGACCTCGTCGACCGCGCCTCGCTCGCGGAGGAGGTCGCCCGCATCACCGGGTACGACCGCATCCCGGCGATCCTGCCCGTCGCGCCTCCCGGCCGCGGTCTGACCCCGGGCCAGAGGCTGCGCCGCACCCTCGCCCAGGCGCTCGCCGCCGCGGGTCTGACCGAGGTGCTCTCGTACCCGTTCCTCTCGCGCTCGATCAACGACCGGCTCGGCTCGGTCGACGGGGAGCCGCAGGAGCAGATCACGCTCGCGAACCCGCTCGACGCGACCGCGGGCCAGCTGCGGATCTCGCTGCTGCCGGGTCTCGTGCAGGTCGCGGCCCGCAACCGCTCGCGCGGCCTGACGGATCTCGCGGTCTACGAGCTCGGCTCCGTCTTCCTCCCGGCCGCCGGCGGCCCGTTCGGCTCCGGGGCGCTCCCTGCGGGCGGGGCGCGTCCGTCCGCGGAGGTCGAGGCCGAGCTGAACGCGGGCATCCCACCGCAGCCGCGGCACCTCGCGGCGCTGCTCACGGGTGCCGCCGTCGTGCGCCAGCCCGGTGTCGCCGGCCGTGACGTCGACTGGCGCGACGCCCTCGACGTGGTCCGCGAGGTCTCCGCGGCGACCGGCACCGAGCTGGTGCTGCGCCAGGGGGCCCACGCCGCGCTGCACCCGGGCCGCACCGCCGAGGTCGTTCTCGACGGCGCGGTCATCGGGCACGCGGGGGAGCTGCTCCCGGCGCTCGCCGAGGAGCTCGACCTGCCGCGCCGCGTCGCCGTGGTCGAGCTCGACCTGGAGCCGCTGCTCGCGCGGGCCGGGAGGGTCGTCGTGGCCCGCCCGGTGGGCGCGCTGCCCGCCGCGACCCAGGACCTCTCGCTCGTCGTGCCGGTCGGCACCGCGGCGGCTGACGTGCGTGCCGCCGTCGCCGAGGGGGCGGGCGAGCTGCTCGAGGCGATCCGCCTGGTCGACGACTACCGCGGCACCGGGCTCGCCGAGGGGACGAAGTCGCTGACCTTCGCGCTGCGCTTCCGCGCGCCGGACCGCACGCTCACCGCGGCCGAGGCGACGGCCGCGAAAGAGAACGGCGTGGCCGTGGCGGCGGAGCGCTTCGGCGCCCGACTCCGCGAGTGAGGCCGGGGGTCCCGTCCGGTTCGGCCGGGCGGGGCCCCGCACCCGCACCGGCTAGGCTCTCGGGCATGACTTTCTCCGTGGCGGTGGCCGGTGCGAGCGGCTACGCGGGCGGCGAGCTGCTGCGACTGCTCGCCGACCACCCCGAGTTCGAGGTGCGCACGGTGACGGCGCACGCCAACGCGGGTCAGCCCCTCGTCGCCGTGCACCCGCACCTCCGCTCGCTCCGCGACCTCGTCCTCGTCGACACGACGACCGGGAACCTCGCCGGGCACGACGTCGTCTTCCTCGCCCTCCCGCACGGGAAGTCGGGCGAGATCACCGCGACCCTCCCCGAGGACGTCCTCGTCGTCGACTGCGGCGCCGACCACCGCTTGACCGACCCGCAGGACTGGGCCGACTTCTACGGGGGCGACTTCGCCGGGTCCTGGCCCTACGGGCTCCCGGAGCTGCTGATCGGCGGCGGCGGACGCAAGCAGCGCGAGGCGCTCGCCGGAGTGCGGCGCATCGCCGTCCCCGGCTGCAACGTCACGGCGATCACGCTCGGCCTGGCCCCCGGCCTGCACGCCGGAGTGATCGAGTCGTCGGACCTCGTCGCGGTCCTCGCCGTCGGACCCTCGGGTGCGGGCAAGAGCCTGCGGACCGACCTCCTCGCCAGCGAGCTCCTCGGCTCCGCGCACGCCTACGGCCTCGGCGGAGCGCACCGCCACAATCCCGAGATCCGGCAGAACCTCCTGCTCGCCGGAGCCGGACCCGTCTCGATCTCGTTCACTCCGGTCCTCGTGCCGATGTCCCGGGGCATCCTGGCGACCTCGACCGCGCGCCTCGCTCCCGGCGTCTCCGCGCAGGACGTGCGCGCCGCGTGGGAGACCGCCTACGGCGACGAGACCTTCGTCCAGCTGCTCCCGGAGGGCTCCTTCCCCCGGACGGCCGACGTGGTGGGGGCGAACACCGCTCTGATCGGACTCGCCGTGGACGAGCGGGCCCGCCGCGTCGTGGTCGTCTCGGCCATCGACAACCTGGTCAAGGGCACCGCGGGCGCAGCCGTCCAGTCCACCAACATCGCCCTGGGACTCCCGGAGTCCCTCGGCCTGAGCGTGAACGGAGTCGCGCCGTGAGCGTCACCGCAGCAGCAGGGTTCCGGGCGGCCGGAGTCGTCGCCGGGCTCAAGTCGACCGGAGCGCGCGACGTCGCGCTCGTGCAGAACCTCGGCCCGCTGCAGAGCGCCGCCGCGGTCTTCACGAGCAACCGCTGCAAGGCGAACCCCGTCCTCTGGAGCGAGCAGGTGATGCGCGACGGCGTCGTCTCGGCGATCGTCCTCAACTCCGGCGGCGCCAACTGCTACACGGGTGCTCAGGGCTTCCAGGTCACCCACCGCACCGCGGAGCTCGTGGGCGAGAGCCTCGAGGTGTCCGCCGGCGACGTGCTGGTGTGCTCCACCGGGCTGATCGGCGACCAGCTCGACCTCGCGAAGCTCACCACCGGCGTGACCGGCGCCTCCGCCGAGCTCGCCGGGGGACCCGAGGCGGGCGAGGCGGCCGCCCGCGCGATCATGACCACCGACACGGTCCCGAAGCAGGCGGTGGTCCGCTCCGAGCAGGGCTGGAGCATCGGCGGCATGGCCAAGGGCGCCGGGATGCTCGCGCCGGGTCTGGCGACGATGCTGGTCGTGATCACGACCGACGCGGCCCTCGAGTCCGCCGCTCTCGACACCGCCCTGCGTGCCGCGACCCGCGTCACCTTCGACCGCCTCGACTCGGACGGCTGCATGTCGACGAACGACACCGTCGCACTGCTCGCGAGCGGCGCCAGCGGCGTCGAGGCCGACGCCGACGAGTTCACCGCGGCCCTGACCGCGGTCTGCCGCGACCTCACCCTGCAGCTGCAGGCCGACGCGGAGGGCGCCGCCCACGACGTCGCGATCCGCGTGCTGAACGCCGCGACCGAGGACGAGGCCGTGGTCGTCGCCCGCGCCGTCTCCCGCAGCAACCTGTTCAAGGCCGCGATCTTCGGCAAGGATCCCAACTGGGGCCGCGTTCTCGCCGCCGTGGGCACGACCGATGCGCAGTTCGACCCGTACGGCATCGACGTCGCGATGAACGGGGTGCAGGTCTGCCTCGCGGGCGAGCCGCACGAGAGCCGCGACCTCGTCGACCTCGCCCCTCGGGAGGTCGCCGTCGACATCGACCTGCACGCCGGCGACGCGACGGCCACGATCTGGACCAACGACCTCACGCACGACTACGTGCACGAGAACTCCGCGTACTCGAGCTGAGGCGGCCATGAGCGACGACACCACTCTCTCGGCCGAGAGCCGCGCCGAGCGCGACGCCGCGCCCGGGAAGGCCGCGACGCTCATCGAGTCGCTGCCCTGGCTGCAGAGCTTCCACGGGCGCACGATGGTGATCAAGTTCGGCGGCAACGCGATGGTGTCGGAGGAGCTGCAGCGCTCCTTCGCCCAGGACATGGTCTACCTGCGCTACGCCGGGATCCGCCCCGTGGTCGTCCACGGCGGCGGGCCCCAGATCTCGCGGATGCTCGACCGGCTCGGGATCGAGAGCGAGTTCCGGGGCGGTTACCGGGTCACGAGCCCCGAGGCGATGGAGGTGGTGCGGATGGTGCTCACCGGCAGCATCAGCCGCGACATCGTCCGCCGGATCAACGAGCACGGCCCCCTCGCCGCCGGCATCTCCGGTGAGGACGCGGGCCTCTTCGTCGGCCGCCGCCGCGGTGTCGTGATCGACGGCGAGGAGCACGACCTCGGACTCGTCGGAGACGTGATCGCTGTGGACCCCGCCGCCGTCCTCGCTCAGCTCGAGGCCGGCCGGATCCCGGTCGTGTCCTCGATCGCCCCCGATTCGGACGACCCCACGCAGTCGCTGAACGTCAACGCCGACGCCGCCGCCGCCGCGCTGGCCGTCGCGCTCGGCGCCGAGAAGCTCGTCGTCCTCACCGACGTGGCCGGCCTCTACTCCGACTGGCCCGACCGCGAGTCGCTCGTCTCGCACATCCGCTCGGACGACCTCGCGGCTCTGCTGCCCTCGCTCGAATCGGGCATGATCCCCAAGATGACCGCCTGCCTCGACGCCGTGCGCGGGGGAGTGCCCAAGGCCGCCATCATCGACGGCCGCATCCCGCACTCGATCCTGCTCGAGGTGTTCACCTCGGAGGGCATCGGCACCGAGGTCGTCGCCTCGCTCGACCCCCGCGACCGGGAGCGAATGTCGGGCCGCTGATCCTCAGCGGCCCCGGCTCCGAGCGCCCGTCCCGTCCGGGACGCGCGCACCGTCGGCCCTCGCGGCCGGACCGCTCCGATCGAAAGGCCACCATGTCCACCCCCACGACCGCGTCCCGCACCGGCTCGGCGCGCGACCGCTACTCCGCCGCGATGATGCAGACCTTCGCGCCGCCGCTCGCCGTGCTCGAGCGCGGTGAGGGCTGCCGGGTCTGGGACGTCGACGGGCGGGAGTACCTCGACTTCCTCGGCGGCATCGCCGTCAACTCGCTCGGCCATGCGCATCCCGTGTTCGTCGAGGCCGTGACGCGCCAGGCCGGTGCGCTCGCCCACGTCTCCAACTACTTCGCGACCGCCCCGCAGATCGAGCTGGCCGAGACCCTGCGCCGCCTCACCGGGGCCGGGGAGACGGGCCGCGTCTACTTCGCCAACTCGGGCACCGAGGCCAACGAGGCGGCCTTCAAGCTGGCGCGGCTGAACGCGGCCGGCGGCCGGCACCGCGTCCTGGCGCTGCAGAACGCGTTCCACGGGCGGACGATGGGCGCGCTCGCGCTGACCGGCAAGGCGGCCATGCGCGCGCCGTTCGAGCCGATGCCGGGAGGGGTCGAGCACCTCGAGGCGAGCATCGAGGCCCTCGAGGCGGCTCTCGACGAGTCCGTCGCCGCGCTGATCGTCGAGCCCATCCAGGGGGAGGCGGGCGTCATCCCGCTGCCGGCCGGCTACCTCGAGCGCGCGCGGGAGCTCACCCGCGAGCACGGCGCGCTGCTCATCGTCGACGAGATCCAGACCGGGGTCGGGCGGACCGGACGCTGGTTCGCGTACCAGGAGGCGGGGATCCTGCCCGACGCCGTCACCCTGGCCAAGGGGCTCGGCGGAGGCTTCCCCGTCGGAGCGCTGGTGACCTTCGGCGAGGCGTCCGACCTCCTGCAGAAGGGCCACCACGGCAGCACCTTCGGCGGCAATCCGCTCGCGACCGCCGTGGCCGGAGCCGTGCTCGCCGAGATCGAGCGCGCCGACCTTCTCGGCAACGCGCGGGAGCGCGGGGCGCAGATCGTCGACGCGCTGACCGCTCTCGACTCGCCCCTGATCGGAGGGGTCCGCGGCGCGGGCCTCCTCCTGGGCATCGCCCTGACCCGGCCGGTCGCCGCCGAGCTCGCCGCCGCCTGCCTCGACGCCGGCCTGATCGTGAACGCGGCGAACGACTCGAGCATCCGGCTCGCGCCTCCGCTCGTGGTGACCGCCGCCGACGTCACCGAGTTCGCCGAGCGCTTCGGCCGCGCACTGCAGACCCTCTGACCCCGTACCTCCACCGAAAGCGACCAGCACCGTGACCCGCCACTTCCTCCGCGACGACGACATCACTCCCGCCGAGCAGGCCGAGATCCTCGACCTCGCCCTCGAGCTCAAGCGCGACCGCTTCTCCCGGAAGCCCCTCGCCGGGCCGCAGACCGTCGCCGTGATCTTCGACAAGTCCTCCACGCGCACCCGTGTCTCCTTCGCGGTCGGCATCGCCGATCTCGGCGGGAGCCCCCTGATCATCTCGACCGCGAGCAGCCAGCTCGGCGGCAAGGAGACCGCCTCCGACACGGCGCGGGTCCTGGAGCGCCAGGTCGCCGCCATCGTGTGGCGCACCTACGCGCAGTCGGGCCTGGAGGAGATGGCGCGCAGCACGCGCGTGCCGGTCGTCAACGCGCTCTCGGACGAGTTCCACCCGTGCCAGCTCCTCGCCGACCTGCTGACCATCCGCGAGCACCGCGGTCACCTCGCCGGACTCACGCTCACGTTCTTCGGGGACGGAGCGAGCAACATGGCGCACTCGTACCTCCTGGCGGGGGCCACGGCCGGCATGCACGTCCGCATCGTCTCCCCGGAGTCGTACTCGCCGGACGCGGCGGTCCTGGCCGATGCGCAGCGCATCGCCGCGACCACCGGCGGATCGGCGATCACCACGACCGACCCCGACGAGGGCGCGGCCGGCTCCGACATCGTGATCACGGACACGTGGGTGTCGATGGGCAAGGAGGACGAGAAGGCGGCGCGCGTCGCGACCTTCGGTGCCTACCGGGTCGACGCCGCCACGATGGCCGCTGCCGCTCCCGACGCGCTGTTCCTGCACTGCCTGCCCGCGGACCGCGGCTACGAGGTGACCGCCGACGTGATCGACGGCCCGCAGAGCGTGATCTGGGACGAGGCGGAGAACCGCCTGCACGCGCAGAAGGCCCTGCTCGTGTGGCTCCTGGAGCGCGCCGGCACCGCCGACGCCGCTCAGTAGACTCGACAGCCGAACCCGAGGAGAACCATGACGGAACGACCCTCCGCCCGCGCGGGCGAGGCCGGAGCCCTGTGGGGCGGCCGCTTCGCCGGCGGCCCCTCGCCCGAGCTCGCCGCGCTCTCGAGGTCGACCCACTTCGACTGGCAGCTCGCCCCCTACGACCTCGCCGGCTCCCGCGCCCACGCCCGGGCGCTCGCCGGAGCGGGCTACCTCGACGACGCCGAGCTCACCGCGATGCTCGCGGCGCTCGACCGGCTCGAGGCTGCCGTCGCCGACGGGAGCTTCGCCGCTGACGAGTCGGACGAGGACGTGCACGGCGCCCTCGAGCGCGGCCTGATGCTCGAAGCCGGTTCCGAGCTCGGCGGCAAGCTCCGCGCGGGGCGCTCGCGCAACGACCAGATCGCCACCTTCGTCCGGATGTACCTCCGCGACCACGCGGCGCTCGTCTCGGAGCTGGTGGTGCAGCTCATCGACGCCCTCGCCGCGCAGGCGTCGGCGCACCCGACGGCGATCATGCCCGGGCGAACCCACCTCCAGCACGCTCAGCCCGTGCTCCTCGCGCACCATCTGCTCGCCCACGGCTGGGCGCTGCTGCGCGATCTGGAGCGCCTGCGGGACTGGGCCGTCCGCGCGGACGTCTCGCCCTACGGCTCGGGCGCCCTCGCCGGCTCGACCCTCGGCCTCGACGCCGAGGCGGTCGCCCGCGATCTCGGCTTCGCGTCGAGCGTGCCGAACTCGATCGACGGGACGGCCAGCCGCGACCTCGTCGCCGAGTTCGCCTTCGTCACCGCCATGATCGGGATCGACGTCTCGCGCATCGCGGAGGAGGTCATCCTCTGGAACACGCGGGAGTTCGCCTTCGTCACGCTCGACGACGGCTACTCGACCGGGTCCTCGATCATGCCGCAGAAGAAGAACCCCGACATCGCCGAGCTCGCCCGGGGGAAGTCCGGCCGCTTGATCGGCAACCTCACCGGGCTGCTCGCGACCCTCAAGGCGCTGCCGCTCGCCTACAACCGCGACCTGCAGGAGGACAAGGAGCCTGTCTTCGACTCGGTGACGACCCTCGAGGTGCTGCTGCCCGCGTTCAGCGGCATGATCGCGACCCTCACCTTCCACACCGACCGGATGGCGGAGCTCGCGCCCCAGGGCTTCTCCCTCGCGACCGACGTGGCCGAGTGGCTCGTGAAGAAGCACGTGCCCTTCCGGGACGCCCACGAGATCACCGGTGAGCTGGTCAAGCTGGCGGAGTCGCAGGGGAGGGGGCTCGAGGATCTCGACGCCGCCGCGCTCGCCTCGGTGTCGCCGCTGCTCACTCCAGACGTGCGGTCCGTCCTCAGCATCGAGGGATCGGTGGCGAGCCGGGACGGTGTCGGCGGCACGGCTCCCGACCGCGTCGCGGAGCAGCTCGCCCGGCTGACCGAGCGCGTCCGGGTCGTGCGCGGATCCCTCCGAGGGGAACGCCCGTGACTCTTCGAGGAGCGCCGGGCGACGACGGCCGTCCGCCGCTGCGCCCCTGGCAGCAGCGGACTCTGGTGCTCGTCGCCGCAGTCGTCATCGTCGCGGTGATCGTGATCACCCTCGTGTCGGGCCAGAGCTTCTTCTGAGCGCCGACCTCCCCGACCTCGCGCGCTCGGCCCTCGAGGTGGCACCGGAGCTGCTCGGCCGCGTCCTCCTGCACCGCACGCCGGAGGGCGTGGTCGGCGTCCGGCTGACCGAGGTCGAGGCGTACCTCGGAACCGGTGAGGATCCGGGCTCGCATGCGCACCGCGGACCGACACCCCGGACGGCTCCCATGTTCGGTCCGCCCGGGTCCGTGTACGCGTACTTCACCTACGGGATGCACACCTGCGTGAACATCGTCTGCTCCCCGGCGGGCACGGCGTCGGCGGTGCTGCTGCGCGCCGGCGAGGTCGTATCGGGGGAGGATCTCGCGATGATCCGGCGCGGACCCGTTCGCAGCCGGGATCTGGCCCGCGGACCCGCACGGCTGGCGAAGGCCCTCGGAGTCCGTCTCACCGAGTCGGGCGACCCGCTCGAGGCGGCGTTCGAGCTGCTGCCGGGGGAGAGGCCGTCCTCCGTGGCGGCGGGCCCGCGCACCGGAGTCTCGGGCCCGGGCGGCGGGGACGACTTCCCGTGGCGCTTCAGCATCCCGGGCGACCCCACCGTCTCGCCCTACCGGAGAGCAGTGCCCCGGCGGCGGCCCGGAGCTCAGCCCGCGAGGTAGAGCCGGGCGAGAACGCCGAGGGCCGCCGCCCAGGCGAGGCTCGCCAGCGTGCCGATGATGAACCGCTCGCGCGCCTCCGGGGAGGCGAGCTCGCTGAAGCGGCCGACGCCCTTGATCGCCACCACGACCGCGATCCCCTCGGGGAGACCGCTCATCAGTGCGCCGGCCGTCGCGATCCGCTCGAGGACCCCGATCGTCGTCCCCCCGCGCAGCACCTCGATCGGCTGGCCGATCGCCGAGGGCGCGCTCCCGGCGGCGGGGCGGGAGGTTCCGGCGACCATGATGCCGCCGTGGCTGCCGCTGCGGGAGTCGGCCGTCGCGAGCCGGAGGGTGAGCAGCACGACCGGCCCGCCGCCCGCGATCGCCAGCGCGAAGGCCAGCACCGCCACCAGGACGGAGTGGATCGGGGGCGCGGACGGTCCGACGACCGCCGTGAGCAGGAAGGCGGCGACCGCCGCCACGAGGGGGATCCAGGCGAGCTGCGGACGGCGAAGGCGCACGGCGAGCACCGCACCGGCGAGTCCGGCGAGCAGCACGAGCACCACGCCCGTCCACGAGGCGGACTGCAGCGCGGAGGCGAGGAGCAGGGCGGGGGATCCGGGGGGTGCCGTCATCGGGGTGTCCTCTCGTCGGTGGGGTCGAGCGTACGGTCGACCACTGTCAGCAGGCGCGCGAGCGCGTCACGGGCGGGAGCGTCGACTCGAGCACTCGCCGCGCGGACCCGGAGGCTGACCGCCTGCGGGCTGACGGCGAGGCGCTCGGCCGCATCCTTCTGGGAGAGGCCGCTCTCGAGCAGGTCGATGATCTGCCAGCCAGCCTCGGAGCGCGCGTCGCGCAGCAGGAGGAGCGGATCGATCAGCGCCTGGACGTCCGCCGGTGCCGGCGCCGCCGTTCCCGGTGCGTCCGGATCGAGGGAGAAGCGCGTCGGCCGGCCCTTCGCCGCCTCGACCGCCCGGCGCGCCGCGAAGTACGCCTCCCCGGTCGCCGCTCTCGTGGTCGCGGGGAGTGGCCGGTCGACCGGGCCGATCCCGAGGCCGATGCTCCAGTGGCCGGTCCGGTGCAGCTCGAGCACGAGCGCGACGACGGCATCGGCCCGGTCGAGCACGCACTGGAACTCGTCGCCCGCCGTCCGCTCCGGGGGCAGGACGAACGACGCCCGACCGTCGGCGATCAGGCTCGCGATCGCCTGGTCCACGCGGTCGTGGTCGTGCCTGCTGTCGCGCTGATCCGCGGTGACGACGAACATCGGACCTCCTCGATCAAGTATCGGCACTTGATCGCCCGGGATCAAGCCTGTGCGCTTGACTTCCGGAGACCGGCTCCTTCCCGCCGCGGTAGCCTGGTCGGGTGATCGACCAGCACCTCCCCGGGTCCGCGACGAGCCCGCAGCTCGACCCCGCCTTCGACTCCGTGTGGGACGAGCTGGTCTGGCGAGGCTCGGTGCACGTGTCGACCGATGCGGGAGCGTTGCGCGAGCTGCTGTCGGGGGAGCCGATCACCTACTACTGCGGGTTCGACCCGACCGCGCCCAGCCTCCACCTCGGGAACCTGGTGCAGCTGATCGTCATGCGCCGGCTCCAGCTGGCCGGGCATCGGCCGCTCGGGCTCGTCGGCGGCTCGACCGGGCTGATCGGGGATCCGCGTCCGACGGCCGAGCGGACGCTGAACTCGCGCGAGACGGTGACGGCGTGGGTCGAGCGCCTCCAGGCGCAGGTGTCCCGGTTCGTTCCCGCGGGCGGCGACAACGGGCTGCGTCTGGTCAACAACCTCGACTGGACCGCTCCGCTGTCGGCGATCGACTTCCTGCGGGAGATCGGGAAGCACTTCCGCGTGGGGACGATGCTCAAGAAGGACGCGGTCAGCGCCCGCCTCAACTCCGACGCGGGGATCAGCTACACCGAGTTCAGCTACCAGATCCTGCAGGGTCTCGACTACCTGGAGCTCTACCGGCAGTACGGGTGCGTCCTGCAGACCGGCGGCAGCGACCAGTGGGGCAACCTGACGAGCGGGACCGACCTGATCCACCGCACGGAGGGCGTGTCGGTCCACGCGATCGGCACACCCCTGGTGATGAACTCCGACGGCACCAAGTTCGGCAAGAGCGAGGGCAACGCCGTCTGGCTCGACTCCGAGCTCACGAGCCCGTACGCGTTCTACCAGTTCTGGGTCAACACGGACGACCGTGACGTCGCCGACCGCCTGCGGATCTTCACCTTCCTGCCGCGCACGGAGATCGAGCGCCTGGAGAAGGCCGCTGCCGACGAGCCGTTCCGCCGGGAGGCGCAGCGCGCGCTCGGCTGGGAGGTCACGTCGCTGGTGCACGGAGCGGAGGCGACGCGCTCGGTGATCGACGCCTCGGCCGCGCTCTTCGGCAAGGGCTCGCTCGAGGGGATCGACCCGGTCATCCTCCGCGGCGCGCTCGAGGCGGTGCCCTCGATGGAGGCGACCCCGGAGACGCCGGCGCTGCAGGCGTTCGTCGAGACCGGACTCGTCGCCAGCACGGGGGAGGCGCGGCGGGCTCTCGCCCAGGGCGGGCTCTCGGTGAACAACACCGCCCTCCCGTCCGAGACCGTCACGCTCGGCGAGCTCCCGTTGATCGATGGGATCGCCGTCCTCCGTCGCGGCAAGAAGAGCTTCGCCGGGGCCTTCGTCCGCTGACCGCGTGCCCGCTCTCCTCGAGCGGACGCGGATGATGACGGCGTCGGCGGTCTCATTAACACGGTGTCCCGTGTCCGGTAGCCGGTAGCCGGTAGCCGGTAGCCGGTAGCCGATAGCCGGTGTCGGGTACCGAGTCGGACACTCAGCGACGCACGGCCCCTGAATCGCGACACGCCCGGGACGCAGGCGATTTGCCGCTCGGCCGAGGCCCGACGTAATGTAACTCCTCGTCACCCCAAAGGAGCGGCAAGCGGGAGTCAGGCGCAGAGCGTCGAGACCAGCTGGCCCACCTCAAGCGGGGACCATCCCCTCGCTCCCAGGCCTGTTAGAGATTCGTCTCTTGAAGACTGCGGGATCGCGAGCGTAAGATGCAAAGCCTCCACGGGACACGGTCCCGGCTTCGTTGCAAGGCCTCACGGCCGAGCCCGGTGCAGCGGTGCGGTCCTCGATCGTGCAGCGAACACCACGAGGAAGCCGGACTTGACACGGCCTGCGGATGTGCTAAGTTAGTCGAGTTGCCACGGAGGCGATCGGGACTTCGGTTCTGACAAGCCTAACCGGTCTCGGCAAGCAAGACAAATCGAGTGGCTCACGCCCTCGTACAGCAAACTTCGATCACTTTCGTTGTGAAGCACCGTTCTGGTGTGGAGGCGGGATGTGTCCGATTCTTGAGAACTCAACAGCGTGCACTATGTTCAATGCCAATTTTATACCCCGGCCTTGATCTTCGGATCG